>JANYCI010000295.1 GCA_025360325.1 Limisphaerales bacterium
CCGAGCATGACGATGAAAAATTGCATCGGAATTTTGAATAGCGCATTGAACATCAAACCGAGGCGGCCTTCGCGCAACGCCGCGCCGCCGATGTAGCGTTGCACCTGCGACTGGTCGGTGCCGAAATAGGAGAGCGACAAAAATAATCCACCCAGAATTCCGCTCCAGAAAGTATAGCGCCTCGCTGGGTCTGGCGTGAAGTCCACTGCCTGCAATTTGCCCATCGCGCCGGCAATGTGCAACGCGTCGGCGGGCAGCTTCGTCAGTAGCACGACAAACGCGGTGATCATGCCGCCGAAGATGACGGCCATCTGCCATTTTTGCGTGAGATTCACCGCCGCGCTGCCGCCGGTGACGGTGTAAACGATCACGAGTAGCCCGGTGAAAATAATTGTGAGGTCGAGCCGCCAACCGAGGACGGTAGAAAGGATGATGGCCGGCGCGTAAATCGTGATGCCCGCCTGCAAGCCGCGTTGCAAAAGAAAAATCGAAGCGCCGAGCAGCCTTGTTTTGGCATCAAAACGTTTTCCCAAATACTCGTAAGCCGTGTAAACGCCCAGCTTGCGGTAAATCGGCAAGAACACCGCGCAGACGATGATCAACGCGAGCGGCAGTCCGAAATAATTTTGGATGAATGCCATGCCGCTTTCGTAGGCCTGACCCGGCAACGAGAGATAAGTGATCGTGCTCGCTTGCGTGGCCATGACCGACAGGCCAATGGTCAACCAGCCGGTGTTGTGATTGCCCTTGAGATAGGTGTTGAGGTTGTCCGTGTGCCGCGTGCGCCACGTGCCGTAGGCGGCGATGCCCAACATCGTGCCGAGCAGGACAAACCAGTCGAGCGCGTTCATCTTGTTTGGTGGAAGTTCTCGCGCTGCGAGAACTCCGCCCGCGCAGCAGCGGGCGGCAGGAACGTGGTAGGATAAACGTTTCGTTTGCGCGTGCCGTCGCCTGATGCTGCGCTCGGCGACGGGGTTTTCGCAGCGCGAAAACCGCCACCATTTGCCAGCAATGAGTCTGTTCGGTTCATGCGAAGTGGCGCGTAAAAATTGCGAGCAACGCCACGACCAGCACGAAAACGGTGAAGACAAAAATATAAACGCCGCGCCAGTGACGGAAACCCGGCACGCCCGGCGGTTCATTATCAGGAGATGGCGGGTTCATATCAGTCGCCAGTGAATCACAGAATAAACTACGGCGTCTTGGACTGCGGTGGCAGAACGCAGCGGCGACACCGCTTTCGGGCGCACGAGAGGCTTCAGAAAATCAGGCGCGTCCATCCGTGCGAAAGCGGCGTGGCGCTTTGCTTCCCGCCGCAGTCCAAGACGCGCACTGGTCTGCGGTGCGCCTTCACGAAATCTAAATTCAATTTTGCGCGACTTCATTCGGATAAAATTATTTTCCTAGCGAAATCAAATTGGCGAACAGCCGGTAAGCACCCGGCACGCCGGCGGGAAGCTCGCGGAAAAACACGAGGCCGGTGTAAACAAAATAACCTTTGCCATGCTGCGCGATCAGCAGCGCGCCGTTTTTCGGTGACTCGCCAGCGTCGGCGCACGCGAGGATGGGCGTGAAATGTTGGTCCCATTGGTTCGGAAAATAAATGCCGCGCTCCTGCACCCAGCCGTCGAAATCGGCGGCGGTGATTTTGTTCGGTGTGTTCAGCGCGGGATGATTCGTGGCGAGAAAAGTCATCGTGGCGTTTTCATCGGTCACGCGGTCGCCGGACAATTTCAAATCGTAAGGCGCGAGTTTGTCCGTCTTCAGGTCATTGCCGGGACGGTTGTATTGCTCAATCACCGTGCCGCCGTTTTCTACGAACGCAAATAGATCGGGCAACTGGGAAACCAAATCCTTGCGGACGTTGAACGCGCGGATGCCGATGACCACCGCATCAAAATCTTTCAGGCGATTGGTCGTCAGATCGCTGCCGTTGAGCAACGTCACGTCGCAGCCCATTTCTTTCAACGCATCCGCCACGCTGTCGCCCGCGCCGGGAACGTAGCCGATTTTTTTTGCGCGCACCGTGACGTCCAGCGCGACGACCTTGGTGCGCGCCGACGGTTGGAGCAGTTGGAAGGGAATGTGTTTGTAGGCAATCTCAACACGCCCGTTGCCGAAAGTGGCGTCACCGATGTTCGCGCTGGCAGTGATTACGGCCTCGCCGTTATTCGCGGGCGCGGTGACAGTGAATGAAAAAGTTTTTTTCTCACCCACCTTGGAAAGAAGGAAGTATTGCCCTGGCGGAGAAATTTTCCAATCCGCCGGCGCATTCAGCCGGAGCGTGCCGCCGGAATCGGCGCGATAGGCGGTCAGCTCCACTTCAACTTTTCGCGCGGCACCCGGCGTGAAAAGATTTACGTCGGAAACAAAACTCACCGTCACCGGCGGAATCACATCGAGGCGGCGGCGGGCTTCAAATTTTTCCGAAGCGGTATCGGCTTGCAGGGGCTCGTCGGGAATCACCAGCGTCTGGCCGCCGATTTCAAAAATTTGTTCGAGCGGAAACGACGGAGAATTTTCCGGCGAACCAATCAGGCGCGCGTCGGCCACGCGGAACATTCCCGCCGTGCTTTCCTGACGCAACCAGTAGGGCTGGCTCAGCGGCGTGCCGGTGGGCAGCGTCACGGTTTCATCACGACTGGATGGTTGATTGGAAACGAGATTCAGCGCGGCGGTGGAAGTAAATTCTTCCTTGAGGGACGGATGACGCGTGCCAATCCAGCGAACGGGCGTGGTCGAGCGCACGATGGCGGTGCTGTGCAATTTCAACGGTTCTCCGGGAACCACTTCAGCGCTGGGAATGGTTGTGACGACAGCGAGGCCAAGGCAGTTTTGCAGGATGCGATCAAGCTGCGCGGATTTTTCTGCGACGATGGTATTGGTGGATTTCAACGCGGCCAAACTGCTTTTCAATTTCAATAACGACGGCACACTCGCGGCGGCGTCTTGTGGGTTGAATTGAGAAATAATTTCATCCGCGAGCGTGCCGATGGCCGCGCCGCCGGGAACGCGGTTCCAAGTCGTATCCACGCCATCGAGGATGTCCTTGGTCGCGGGTTCGCCGTCGAGCAGCAGAAAAGATTCCGACCGCGCGCCGCCGCCACCGCCGCCACCGAAATTTCCAAAGCCTTGCGACTTGTGCATCGCGCGGCTGCGCCCGGCGATGGAACCGAACGATTCATTCAATACCGGATCGTTTCCGCCCGCTTCGATGGACAAAACATTCGTGCCGCCACCATTGCCGAATCGGCGATTGGTGAAAATTCTTTTGGGCTGCCACGGCGCGAGGTGTTGTTCCGGGAAATTTTTTGCATCGCCCGCGAGCTTGAAAGCTTCGAGCGCCAGCACGGCGGAAGCGGTGTGATGACCGTGCGTGCCGCCGGGTTGCAGGGAGAATCCGGCGACGATGACATCGGGGCGGAATTCGCGGATGACGCGGACGATGTCGGAAACAACTTCATCCTTGTTCCAAATTTTCAGCGTCTCCAAATAATCTTTGGAAAAACCAAAGTCCATGGCGCGCGTAAAAAATTGCCGCCCGCCGTCGAGCCTTCGCGCGGCGAGCAGTTCCTGCGTGCGGATGACGCCAAGTTCCTCGCCGAATTCCGGGCCGAGCACGTTTTGCCCGCCATCGCCGCGCGTGAGCGAAAGGTAGGCGGTGCGATAGTGGCGTCCGCGCGCGAGGTAGGTGATGAGCGCGGTGTTCTCGTCATCGGGATGCGCGGCGACGTAAAGCACGGTGCCGAATTCGCGGAAGCTGTGGAGGTCTTGAAGGATTTCGGCGGGCGAATTAGTTTCGGCTTTAGCAATCAACGGCAGGAGAAATATTGATACCACACACGTCAGGCTGAAAAATTTTGCGCGGATTTTACCAACCACAAGGCTAAATGCCGCCTTACCCCGACCCTTTCCGCCATTCAGAATGAAGGAGGGGGAGGAGCAAGAAAAACGCCGGTGCAAACGAACGGTCTGGGTTGTCACTTGAGGCTGGCGATCAGGTCTTCGTTCATCTTCACATAGCCCGCGTCTTTGGCCTTGGTCGCCATTTCGAGCGAACGTTTGGCGGCCATGAGCGCACCGGCCTTGTCGCCGAGTTTGGCCAAAATCTCGGCCTTGAGATACACGACGTTGTGCCATTCGCGTTCAGCGATGGCGGCATCAATCCACTTACTGGCCTTTTGCAAATCCTGGCCGTGATCGTAATAAAACATTGCGGCTTGAAAATACGGTTTCTTTTTTTCATCAGAGGCCATCATCGCTTCGATTTGCGGAACCAATTTGTCCGTCAAATTCACTTCAAGTTTTATCGGCACGACGGTTTTTTCCCAGACGAGATTCAGCACTGCCGACTCGTCGCGAATGAGGTTGAACTCAATGGTCAACGCATCAATCGGCCTTGATAGCATGGTAGGCGTGGCTTTGAAACGCACCAAGTCGTCCTTTTCATTGTATTGATAAGCGCCCCATTGTGCCGCCGCCTTGCTGATGATGATCGTCCATTCGGTTTCACCGGGAATGGTGAAGAGGGCGTAAGTGCCAGCGGGAATTTCCGTGCCGTTCAATTTTACGTCCGTGCTAAAAATAATCTTCGTAGCGTTGTTCGCGCCCGTGCGCCAGACTTGGCCGTAAGGAATCAGGCTGCCAAAAATCGCACGGTCTTTCACGCCGGGACGGGAATAAATAATTTCAATGTCCGTCAATCCGACGCGTTGCTTGATGGTGCAGGCCGGACTGGGCGCGGGAAAATCCACCTTTGCAGTTTGTGCAAACGCAGTTGCCGCAACACAGAGTGCGAAAGCGGAAAGAATGGCTTTAGCTTTCATGTTTTTTTGAGTGAAAAATTTTATGAAATGAGAAATTTATTTTTGCACGGTGAACGCGGCCGAGTATTGCGTTTCTTCCCACATCAGCTTGATCACGCCGACGCCAGCAGAACCTTTGCCCACGGACATCGAGAATTGATCCGCCGCTTTTTCGAGCGCGTCTTTTTTCAAGTCCACGCGAACCACGTCGTTCTTCTCGTCGTAGCTGCCGGGGCCGACTCCCCATTGGCCAATTTGTTTGTTGATGATGAGTTTCGCCGAGCCGTCTTCGGCGGGTAATGTCCACAGTGTGTAAGCACCCGCCGGCACAGTCGTCTCGCCGAACACGAGCGGCTTCTGCGTGACGAGCAGCGTGGCCTCATCCGCGCCCGTGCGCCAGACTTTGCCGAACGGCACGAGCGTTCCCCAAATTTTCCGCACCTCGCCGGACTTTGGCGATTTTGAGTAAGGCCGTCCGTAGGTAATGGTGACGCGGCTGCCGTCAATCACCGCGCCGATGGTTTCGTGCGGGCTGGTGCGTTTTTGCTGGGCCATCAACGGCAGCGTGGTGGCGACGAGCGTGGCAATGAGAAGCAAAGATTTTAGATTTTTCATATTTTTTGGCTGGTTGGTGTTTAATGACGTTTCGTTCTGACCATAG
>JANYCI010000298.1 GCA_025360325.1 Limisphaerales bacterium
TCATTTAGTTGTTGTTGATTGCTTTATTCGAGGGAAAGCGGGCAGAAGTTCAGGGTTTGCAGCCTTTCGTGTATTCGTAAGCGTCGAAATAAACTCCGGCTTTGCGCGTATCGAGACGGGAACAATGGGCTTGCGCTTCCGCCTCCGTCAGACCGTTTTTGATGGTGCGCGGGCGACGGTCAACGGTGGGGTGATAAACCCGAACAATGCGAAAGCAGCGTGGTTGACGTTGCTCCGCCACAGCGGGCGCAACGCCCGCCGGGGCAACCGTCGCCGTTTTTGAAACCGACGATGGCCGAACACTCGCCGGTGCTGCCGCTTCACTTTTTTTATTTTTTGTTTTCATAGCTTTTTTTTTGAAACCGCTGTCCGTCACCCTGCCGTTTGCTGCTCGCTTCACAGGGCGGGAGACAGCGAGCCGCGCGCGCCAGCGCACTTGTAAATCCAGCGAAAGCCGATAGCGTGACAGTGGCGGAAAGGGAAAGGGGGCGACGCTGGCGCGCTTTTGGCTCTCGCTCCTAACGTCGGCTCGGTGTCGGACGAGCGAGCAGCAAACGGCAGGGTGACGGCGGCGAAGTAAAAAGCGCCGACAAACAACACCCACTATTTCCGCGCCAGCGGGCGGGGTTGGCGGGCTTCATGCCGCAGCCTGAAGCCTGACAAGTCCGCGTATCGGGATTGGGGATTGAAGTAACTGGCACTATAATGCCCCGACGGTTTTTATCGCGGTGCGCGAGCGCAACCGTCTAGGTCACGAGTGACGCGGGAAGTGAACCGAATTGAATTTGAACCGTATTTTTCCAAAGCAGAATTTTTCAATCAGCGATTGAAAAATCTGGCATGGTCGGCAGGCTGATTCGTCAATCAGTGGTTGACGAATTTGCGACCAGCGATTTGTTTGGAAATTTGTTGAGCAAGAAAAATTATTTCCTGCTTCGGTCTGTGGTCGGCGAGCGCCGGGGCGACCAGAACGCCCGTGAGCCGGAGCCGAACCCCGCGTTGGTCATGGTGGCGACCGGTATTTTAATGTCGTCAAAAGTGGCGAATAGATTGACAATGTTATATTTGTTCGCCATATTAGGCGAGTTATGAAAATAACCAAACAGACCGCGGATGACACGGTTCTGGCGGAACTGGGCGGACGTATCGCCCGCGTCCGGCTGGAAAGAAATTTTTCGCAGGCGCAACTGGCGAATGAAGCCGGGGTTTCCAAACGCACCGTGGAACGGCTGGAAGCCGGCGCGGGCGCGCAGTTGTCGGGTTTTGTCCGGGTATGCCGTGCGTTGAATCTTCTGGAACGCTTTGATGCGTTTGTGCCGGAACCGGTGCCGAGTCCGGTCGCCCAATTGAAATTGCAAGGCAAGCAACGACGTCGGGCATCCACCGTCAAGCCAGTCAAAGCCGCCGGCAAAAAATGGCAATGGGGGAATGAATCATGACGATGGCTGAAGTCAAATTATGGGGGCGCACCATCGGCGCGGTGTCGCTGGAAAATAGCGGCGGCTTCGCCGCGTTCCAATACAATCCGGCGTTTGCCCAAAGCGGCATCCAGATTTCACCGATTACCATGCCGTTGAGCGACCGCGTTTATGTGTTTTCCGAGTTGCCGACGAAAACATATCACGGACTGCCTGGGCTGCTGGCGGATTCATTGCCAGATCGCTTCGGCAATGCGCTGATTGACGCATGGCTGGCGACGCAAGGCCGGACACCGGGCAGTTTCAACGCGGTGGAACGCCTGTGCTACACCGGTTCGCGTGGCATGGGCGCGTTGGAATTTGCGCCGTTCATCGGGCCGAAGCCGCAGCGCGCACAAAAAATTCAAATTGATGCGCTCGTCAATCTGGCCTCGGACATTCTGGCGCGGCGAAAAAATTTGAAGGCCACGTTTGCGAGCGAGAAACGCAAAAACGCCTTGGGCGAAATTTTGCGCGTGGGCACGTCGGCGGGCGGCGCGCGGGCGAAAGCCGTCATCGCGTGGAACCGCGAGACGAATGAAGTCCGTTCGGGACAGGTCGAGGCCGGCAAAGGTTTTGAATACTGGCTGCTGAAATTTGATGGTGTGACCGGCAACAAGGACAAGGAACTGGAAGACCCGAAAGGCTACGGTGCGATTGAGTATGCGTATTACCTGATGGCGAAGGCGGCAGGCATCAACATGAGTGAGTGCCGCCTGATGGAAGAAAATAACCGCCGGCACTTCATGACACGCCGCTTTGACCGGCTGGCTGGTGGTGAAAAACTGCATATGCAATCGCTCTGCGCGCTGGCGCATTTTGATTTCAATTCAGCCGGCATTTATTCCTACGAACAGGCATTACTGACGATTCGCCGACTCGATTTGCCGATGGCGGCGGTGGAAGAACAATTCCGGCGGATGGCGTTCAACATCATCGCGCGCAACCAGGACGACCATGTTAAAAACATCGCCTTCCTGATGGGCAAGATGGGGCAATGGTCGCTCGCGCCAGCGTTTGATGTGACTTACAGCTACAATCCATCCGGCGACTGGACGGCAACGCACCAGATGACGATGAACGGCAAGCGGGATGGTTTCGCGTTGGCAGATTTTCGTGCCTGTGCGAAAAGCGCGATGATGAAGCGCGGACGCGCCGAGGCCATCGTCGAGGAAGTTCAGGCAGCCGTGTCAAAATGGTCGGCCTATGCGGAGCAGTCAAAAGTAGTGAGCAACTGGCAGAAGCAGATTCAGAAAAATCTGCGCTTGAACTTGCCGCACAAGTAAATCATCGGAGAGAAAATAGTTGCCCTTGTCTGGCCTTTGATTGGTTTGTTCCGTTTAGTTCAAGCCATGCTTTAACTATCTGCCTTAAACCAAGCATCGCGCAGGGCAATCATGGCTTTGGTGGCGCAGGCGGCAGGAGTCATGCTTGTCCGAAAAATTTCCGTAGCAGACGGAAAATTCCGCGATGAAGTTTGGGTTGTTGGTTTTTGCGCGGCAAATTTTCCATGGCGGGATTTGTTTTCAACGCGCCATTGAAATCTCCCGAAGGCTCATCGCTGAAAAACAGCACGACCGGAATCTGCAACGCTCTGGCGATGCTGGCAATCTGGCAGTCGGTCACGGAACAGCGCTGAACCTCAATGTTGGCAATGATGCAGCGTGTGATCGGGACGCCCATTGCCTGAAGTTTTTGAGCAAATGCGTGTTGCGTCCATCCCCGTTGTTCGCGGTAGAACCGGATTTTAGGGCCGGTGAGATTTTTGACGTTGGTCTTCAAGATAATTTTCTCCACCACGGAAACCACCGTGCAATTTTCCCATCCACTTCCAGCGGCGGCAAAGTCACTTGTCGGAAGCCGCGTTCGCAGTGAACGAGCACGCACTCGTGGTCGCGGAGATTGCGGAGTTTATGCGGCTTGATTTTGTGCTCTTCAGTTTCGTTGTAGTTCACGTTGCTTTTGCCGGCGCTGTGGCCCCAGGAGCGTTTGACGACGCGCTTCTTGCCGAGAAAATCCGCGCTTTGCACGGCGTCCTGTTCGTCGGCGGCACGGAAGATTATCCGGTTGCGGAGATTCAAGGTGAGCACTTTGGACTTGTCGCTGCCGAGCGGCGGGATGAAGGACGTGGTGGATTGTGCGGCGGCGATGATGGTCGCGCCGGCCTCGCGGATGACATCCACCACGTTGTAATCACTCGTGCCGTCTTCGCTCGCCGTCATGAAGCGTTGTGCTTCGTCTGCCCACAGGATGATGAGATTGTCGTTGGCGCGCTCGACCTTGGGTTTGTCGAAACGACGCAGTGCGTGATTGTAGAACAGCAGTTTCAAAAACGTGTTTACATAGCGGCGCTCGGTCTGGAATTTCTGCGGCATGGTCACGCAGATGATTTTTCCCGAATCCACGTCGCCGATGTCGAACGTGCTGTCGGGCGAGCCGAAGACCTCGGCGATTTCGGGGGCGAGAAAGTATTGCAGATAGTTGCCGATGGTTTCGCGCACGCCGCCAAGCTGTTCGTCCGGCTGGTTCAGGAAACGGTTCCGAAAATGCGTCACCAGCGCGAGGCGGCGCGGCATCGGCAGCAGATCTTCCAGATTGTCCACGCACGTTTCGAGTTCCTCGCGGTTGGACAGCAGTTCCTGAACGCCCGTGAGCGTCACCGGGCGGTTCAGCTCGGCGAGCAGTTCGAGGGTGTGCGCGATGTGCGTTTGCGCCTGGCTTTTGAAAAATCCCTTGTCACCGCCTTGGCCGAGACTCGTGGCGGTGTCCACGATGAACTTCGCGTAGGAGCTGAACGGGATGTCGGGATTGCCGGTGAGGTTGAAGCGATGCGTCGGCGTCCAATTTTTATCAGCATCGTCCGGGCGAATTTGGACATGGATCAAGTCTGCCCGGCGGTGGTAGTGGGTGGCCATGCCCCGGAGCGTTTCCCAATAGACGCCTTTTTCGTCAATGCACAATCCGCCCCAGCGCGGTTCGTGGCGGAATACCTGGTGCGCGAGCTGGTTGATGCCGGAACTGGTTTTGCCGGAGCCGGTGTCGCCGGTGATGAGCCAGCCACGGCAGAACTGGCTGCGTTTCCAACGTAGTCCCTTGATCGCGGCGACGAGTTGTGTTGGCGGTTCCGGTGTGATCAACGAAAAAAATCCGAAAGCAAGAAATGCCGTCGCGATGATCCATGAAAATTTCGCGGGCAGCCAATGCAGCGTGGCGGCGGCGGCAATTACGTTGCCAGCGAAGAATAAAATTCCGAATGGGTTCATAATTCAAAGCAAAAATTTTCCGATCAACATTCCGGCAACGGTGGCAACGACGGCGGTGAGAATCAGCCCCGCGATGCTCGGCGCGATTAGTTCAGACGTGTTCTGATGACGGCGCAGTTCGTCCGTGAGCGCATCAGCCTGCCGCTGGAAGTCCGCCGCGTCCTGGTGCAATTTTTTTAGCGACTCGCCGAAATCAGAGAACGACGGCAGTTCTTTACGGCGAAGCGCGTCCCAATGCGTCTGGTGCAGTTGGAACAATTCGAGGCAAAGCAACAGCGGCTCGTCCTCGCGGAGCTTGTGCTTCTTCCGCCATTCGCCGATGACGCGCGCGAAATCTTCGGACAATTTATTTGGGGCTGCTGGCATGGGCGGTGGGACGGTTGGGCAGCAGCAAATCGGCGGCGGATTCGATCTGGTTGTAAAGATTTCGTTGCCACGTCATGAGCCGCTGGCGGTCGAGCAGATAAAAACTTTCGTGCTTGGCCGCGTTCGTGATGGTGAGGTTGAGCCGGTTCAAACCTTCAACGAGCCATTCGTCCATGCGCGGCATGATGATCTCTTTCGCGTCCAATTTTTTCAACAGCCGCACGCGGACTTGGGAATGATCGTAGAGCGCGAACGATTCCGAATGCACCTGATTGCGGATGACGACAAAACGCGCGGCCTCGGCCATCACCTCGACCACGCGCTGAATTTGATCCAGACTGTCGGCCTCGTGATTGACCGGCATGAGCAACGTCAGCCGCGCATCCAGCGTCCGCAGCACGGACGACACATCAATCGCGGTGAAGTAGCGGAGAAAAATGTCCGTCGAGGCCGCGCGGCAGTCTACCGTGACAAGATCAGCCCGCTCCAGCGCGCGAAACATTTCATCCAGCGAACGCGGCTGGGTGAGATTGATGAAGCCCGCGTCGGGATGAAACCGTTTCAACGTGGAATTTTCGTTGTCGCTGTCACACGCGGCGAACGGAATTTTTTTGTCCTTCAAGAACTGGACGAAGTTGACGGCGAAGAAACTTTTGCCGACACCGCCCTTGCCGTTGAGGATGAGGTTGAGTTGTTTTTTCATAGTTCACCAGGCTTGGCAAATTCAATGCGGGCGATGCGCGGGCCGGATTCACCGGATACTTTTACTGCCAGGTCGGGCGGCACTGCGCTCAACAAGTTGTCCAGCAAAGCAGCATGAGCCGCTTCACTCATGGCAGCAGCCGGCGCAGTAGCCGTGTTCTCAACCGGTGCATTTTTTGGCGCAGCACTTGGTTTGCGTTTCGCGTAGCGCACGGGTTTGTGTCCGAGTTCGCGCTGGCAGAAGCGCATGACGCAGGTGTCTGACGCAGCGATGCCGTTTTGTGCGAGCAACTCCGCGATGGTGCGGAACGAAGCACCTTTGTCGCGCAGCGCAGCGATGTCATTCTTCACGAGCAGCAGCCGCGAAGTGCGCGGCGCAGTGCCCGATGCAAACTGCGACGCCGCATCGCGGAAACGTTTCAGCGCAGCATCGGGAATGACAATGGGCTTCATGTGATGAGCAGCGCAGGCAAATCATCTGGCGCCGCGTGACGCGCAGCACTGACGCAGCACGCCCGCAGCATTGAAGCTGTAAAATCGCAGCGCCACTGTTGGCGCTTGGGTTCGCAAATGCGGTTGGCAATTGACGCCGCGCGATTGGCCGCATTGCCATCGCGCCTCATGCAGCCGACGCGCCGCATGGCGCGCAATCGTGCGCAGCACGAAAACCTTGCGTCAGCAAGGGGTAGGGCGTGCCCAAACTTAAACATGAATTGAAACATGATGCCGCTGTTTGCGCTCCAGTTCACCGTGCCACGTCTGAAGCAGTCCGGTGATGGCCGTAACTTGGGTGGTTTGTTCTCTGGCATTCGTCGCGACTTGGCCAGCAACTTCACCCGCCTGATGGCATGGCGGAATTTGCAGCAGCGACCGGGCGGCGTGATGGTTGATGCGTTCACCGAGCTTTTCGAGCACCTCGATGGCCGTGCGAATTTGGGCTGGGGTTGGAGTTTGCATGATGATGTCAGATGCGGATGCCGCGCGAAGATTTTTGAGCGTGTTCCCGTCGGCAAGTCGGCTGCTTTTTCAAAATGAGTTCAGTCAATCTCACGGCCTCGGTCGCGATGGGATGCGCCCACGGATCATTGAATCCGAGCCGGGCCGCAGTTTGTTCAGCGGCCTTTTTAGTCGGGGCTTCAACCGTGGTGCGAAGTGGATCGCCAAGTGAGTGCGCGTGTTCCCGGTCGGTGTGATAAATGCCCCACAGTTTGTTTTCGTCGGTCGCAGTCAGATTCATGCGGCCCATTGAACATGAAACTAGGTTCTAAATTGTGCCAGCGGGGCACATTCTACCGCTTCACTGCTACGCTCTTGCTGCGTGGATGATTCGTGACTGCTGCGTTGGTGCTGCGCTTAAACAATCTGTATGCGCCGGCTGGCCGTTTTCTGAAACAAGCGCGTAACGAGCGGATGGCGAAGTGGAGCGCGGGTTCAGAAAACGGCCAGCGGGCGCGCAGCCGTCTGGTTCCAATGCGCGGCGTTTAGTCTGTCCGGTTTCCGAGTGCCCGCAGGAAAGCCGGACAGTCTAAACGCCGCGTCCGATTCAGGTTAAAGTTTAATCTGGATTGGCTGCGGAGAATATAGCCGACATTCTCCGCAGAAAATGCGGCGAACAAATTTGAGAGTTGAGTTTTCACTTCACGATGGTCGTCACCCAATAAATTATTCCAGCAAGCATGATTGTGCCGACCGGGCACATGATTTTACACGGCTTGGTATAATGTCAGGCTGTGGTCACGGCCAAGACGCAATACAGCCTGGGCAACGCGCAGAGCTATTTCGCGGCGCATCTCGCGGTCGGTGACTATTATCAGGAAGGGCAGAAGGTGGCTGGCGAATGGTTTGGTTCGGGCGCGCAGTCGCTGGGCCTGAACGGAAAAATTCGGGAAGC
>JANYCI010000323.1 GCA_025360325.1 Limisphaerales bacterium
GTTTCGTTCCTCGATTTCTTGCGCGACATCGGAAAACATTTTTCCGTCAATCAAATGGTGGCCAAGGAATCGGTGCGTGCGCGCATGGAAGATCGCGACGTTGGCATCAGCTTCACCGAGTTCAGCTACATGCTGCTGCAGGCGTTTGATTTCATGGTTTTGTGTCGCGACCAGAATTGTGAATTGCAAATCGGTGGTAGCGATCAATGGGGCAACATCACGGCGGGGATGGAACTGACGCGGAAAAAACTTAGCCGCCATGTGTTCGGGCTCACGTTGCCGCTCATCATGAACACTGACGGTTCCAAGTTCGGCAAAACCGCTGCGGGTGCCATCTGGCTCGATCCGAAGCGCACGAGTGTTTACAAATTTTATCAGTTCTGGATCAACACGGCGGATGCGGATGTCATCCGTTACTTGAAATTTTTCACCTTCTTGTCGCAGGATGAAATTGCCGCTTTGGAAAAACAACACGCGGAAAATCCCGGGGCGCGTGTAGCACATCGCGTGTTGGCGAAATGCGTGACCGATCTGCTACACGGAGAACACGCCACCACGGAGGCGATTCGTGCGAGCGAAATTTTATTCGGCGGCGAATTGAAAGACGTCGCCGAAAATACGTTCAACGAAATTGTCGGCGAAGTTCCTACGAAGGAGATCGAGAAAGCCAAGCTCGACGGCGCTGGGATTCCGTTGGTAGAAATTTTAGTCCATGCCGGACTTTGCCCATCGAAAGGTCAGGCGCGAAAAGACATCGAAGGTGGCGGCGTGAATATCAACAATGTCCGTGAAGCCAATGCCGCGCGCAGCGTGACGGTGACTGATTTGCTTTTCGGCAAACACATCCTGCTGCGCAAAGGTAAAAAGAATTATGTGGTCGTGACGGCGAAGTGATTTGGTAGCGGCGTCTCGGCAGAGTGCCGCCTTTCAGGTTTTTTGCGGCCGTCTGCCGACGCGCCGCTACGGTTTCTTGCCGTAAGCCAGCCGCACTTTTTCCGCATCAAGAGCGCTGATGCCATTCTCCGTCCACTGGCCAATCACGCGGTCGAAATTCTTATCCACCGGTTCGATCACCGAGCAAGGACTGTTGCCCACGCCATCCACACACTCGCTTTCACACTTTGAAGCCCAACAGATGCGGTAGTGCATGATGGATTTGTAATCGTAGGGCAGGGTGGTGACGAGCCAGTTGGTGCGGGCGATCCAGTCGTAGTCGTGCGCGCGAACGGGCTTGATGTTCTCGTAGTGAATGGTGACAAACTGGTCACGATCCCAGCGCTCGTGTTCGTGTTGAAATCCGAGCGCATGACCGAGTTCGTGCGCGGGCATCCATTCGTTCTGCCGCCACCAAAACGCAGTGATGTTGATGTCCGTGTGCTCGCCTTTCACGAAGCCGATGTGGCTGGTGTTATTTCCTGCGTCGCTTTTGCCGGTGAAGTTGACGTATTCAACTTCGTTGGTGCGCGGGACGAATTTTATTTTTGCGCCGGTATCCACCCAACTCTGCATGGCGCGCAACGCAAGTGTTTGCTGCGGCGGGGAGAGTTGGGAAATGTCGTAGGGAATGATTCCGCCGGGCCAGGGCTGCGGTTTCTCGGAGTTCATCTGCTGGTGCGCGGGGGTGGAATCCGCAGCCAATGAACGACCAAGGAGCGGCGACAACAAAACGAAAAAATAAATCAGAGCGCGGCGCATAACCGGCTCATGCGGCGTCGCTGAACAAGCTGGGCGCGGTGGCGCGGGCGAGGGCGAGGCAGCGGGCGAGAATTTCCGTGGGCGATTCGCTTTGCAGCGCAAACTCGGCGAGCGCGCGGGCTTCTTCCATTTTCACGCGGCGGATCATGTATTTCACTTCAGGAATCACGGCGGGCGCACAGCTCAATTCATCAATGCCCAGGCCGATGAGCAGCGGCACGAGCACGGGGTCGCCGCCGATTTCACCGCACACGCCGGTCCAGATTTTATTTTTCTTCGCGGCGTCCACGGTCATTTTGATGAGGCGCAAAATCGCCGGGTGCGTGGGTTCGTAGAGGTGC
>JANYCI010000351.1 GCA_025360325.1 Limisphaerales bacterium
CGGCTGGCGAAGCTGGCGGAGCGGTTTTCCGTCCGTGTGGACACGGTGACGACCGCCGACGTGCAAGCGTGGCTGGACGGCTTTGACGCCGCGCCGCGCACCATCCGCAATTTCCGTAACAATGCCAGCGCATTATTCAAGTTTGCCGAAGCGCGGGGCTATATCGCGCGTGGGGAAAATCCCGTCACCGCCACAGAGCAGATCAAAACCAAGACCGCCGACGCCATTGAAATTTACACGCCGGAAGAAGTTGCCCGCCTGATTGCCGCCGCGCCGGACAGTTTCAAGCCCGTTCTAGCGTTGCAGGCTTTCGCCGGTTTGCGCTCGGCAGAGGTTATGCGCCTCGACTGGCAGAACGTGAAACTTGGACGCGGCCACATTGAAATCACCGCCGCCAATGCCAAGACCGCCAGCCGACGTATTGTGCCGATTCAGCCGAATCTTGCCGCATGGTTGAAAGACGCCGCGAAGAAATCCGGCAAAATCTTTCCGCACACGCGCGCCTATTTCCACGAAATGCAGCGGGACATTTCCGCCAACACGAAAACCGACAAGCTCCCTGCTCTGCCGTGGAAACACAACGCCTTGCGGCACTCGTTTATTTCCTACCGCGTGGCGGACATTCAGAACGTCGCGCAAGTTGCGCTGGAAGCGGGCAACTCCCCTGCCATGATTTTCGGCCACTACCGCGAATTGGTGACGGCGGACGATGCGCGAACATGGTTTGCCATCGCGCCAAAACAACCGGCGAACATCGTCAGACTGCCGAGCCGCGCCATGATGCCAAAGGTGCAATTCAATTAGCACACGCGGGGGAAATTTAGTTCGCCGCGCTCAATAATCACGGGCGCGCAACCATTCACGGTTTGCTCTTGGCGAATGTCATGCGCCGCGCGCGTCCGCCGTCGCTCATCCGGCACGCCAGCCGTCCGCTGCCGCCGTTCAAAATGTATGCGCGGGGAAAATTGGTTTGAACACGCCGGGCGTTGGTGGTTCAATCAGCAATGTCAGCTAACAACACCGACCAGAAAACACACATTAAACAATTTGCGTAGCTACGCGAGTCTCACCAGAAAACCGCGAATTTTCAAAACAAGAGACCGCCAGCACGCGCCCCATCGGGCGCGGCTTGGCGTTTCTCTTGCAAGGCGCTTCGCGGTGCCTCTGGTGAGGAGCGTTAAGTCCGCGCCTCTCGTTTTTTTGGTGAAGCGTTCGGGGAAAGCATTGCGATTATGAAAACAAAAATTATTCTCACCGCGTTTTGTGCGCTGTCAGTCTGGCAGGCCAAAGCGCAAACTTACGACACAAACAATGTTGTCGTGCAAACCTTCGCTGGATCGGGATTCTCCGGCAACCTCGACGGGCAAGGAACGCAAACGATGTTCAAAGGTCCGCGGGCGATAGTGGCGGATACAGCGAGCAATTTATTTGTGATGGATATGGATTCACGAATTCGCAAAATTACGCCTGACGGCACAGTTACCACCTTCGCTGGTGGCAGTGCCGCACAGCCTCCGGGCTACGGAACGAATGTCGCAGTTAGCGTTGGCATTGAAATGACCATTGACCATTCCAACAATCTATTTTATGTAGATTACGCTTATGGAAATGCGTTGTGGCGGGTAGGCAGCGATGGCTACGTTACCAGAATCCCATTGGACACTCTTAATCATGGTGGCAGCGGTGTGCGTGATGGAATTTGCGTGGATTCAGGAAACAATGTCTATATCTCGGGTTACCCGGACAATAAAATTTATCGCTACACAACAAACGGCGTCTTGGAGTTATTTGTGGGTTCTGGCAATTCTGGTTCAGTTGATGGAAACGGCATTTTCACTTCGTTCAATAGCCCTTCCTTTTTAACCTCGGATTCAGCCGACAACATTTATGTTTGGGATTCCGCCAACTGGGTAATCCGCAGAATAAACCAGAACCGCGATGTAGTGACAATCGCAGGCCGTTTTGGAAGAGATGATACGGACGGTTACGGAACGAACGCTGGCTTCTACGGAATTTCTTCAATGTGCAGCGACAACGCTGGCAACATTTATCTTGCGGCACATAGCGGTATCGGCGGGTCAACAATTCGTAAAATAAGTGCGACAACAAATGTAACGACGCTTGCGGGCAGCTTTACGTTGCATGGTTATGTGAATGGAGCCGGAAGCACGGCGAGGTTTGAGTTAGACGCTGGCATTTGCTTTTCGCAAGGGGCGATTTTCGTTGCCGACGTTGGCAACCAACGAATCCGGCAAATCAGTTTTAATCCGTCGCCGCAGGTTGTAACCGGCGCGAATCTTGGCATTGGCACGTTTGCCGGTGTCACGATCACCGGCACTGTTGGCCGCACTTATCAGGTTCAATCTTCGGCGGACATGACAAACTGGACCACGCGGGCAACGCTGTTGCTCACTTCAAGCCCGTTTCTTTGGATTGACCAGAATCCCGTCAGCGGAAACAAGTTTTACCGGGCGTTGCTGCTGCCGTGAAAACCCCGGCGCAATACGAAATTCAGTTTGGGAAATGCGATGTTTCGGAAACGACAAAAGCCGAATTACTCCGCGAAACAAATCCGCGCTTTGCCCGCGTTTCCTTTGAAAGTCCAGTTCAACAAAACGGCCATGATTTTGCCTTTGCCGTCGTGCCTGTAAAATTTTCTGCGGAAAACAAGTTTGTTCAATGCGGGCGGGCGGTTTTGTGCCAGACACAAGCCGAAGCCGACGAAACTTTTCAATTGCTCACAGCGGCAACCGGGGAACACATGGGCATAATTCAGGCGGGCCAACTGGGCCAAGTCGGGTTTGTCAAAAATTTCCGGTGCATAATTACGGAATACTCGTCTAGGAAAATGCCATCGCCCGGCGGCAAAAAAGTTTGGATGGCAGTCGAGCGCGAAATTGACAAGGCCACGGGAGAATTTACGGTGAAGCGGAAACAGTCGGCGCGAAATGAGTCGGAAGCCACACGGATCGCGCAGCAATGGCAAGCGGAATACGACGCTGAAAAGAAGAAGTATTTTGACGCCGTGGCAAAGTCCAACGCCCTACCGAAACCACCGGAGCGTTGTGAACCGCTTTCAGAAACAGACCGGGGCGACATCGTAATAGCGGAAATGGCAGT
>JANYCI010000206.1 GCA_025360325.1 Limisphaerales bacterium
TGGGGAGGCTTCATGCCAGTTGAGAGAGCCAATTTTGGAACGGAAGGCCGCTTGCGGGATTTCGTTCCAAATATAGAGTGCCGACTTGAAAGCGATTTCCATTCTCTAAGCCAAGACCAGCTCGGCGAACTCATCGCCCAAGCGTGCCGGGGCGAAACGATTGTGCTGACCGATGCCGCCCGGCGCGTGGTTCAAAAAAGCGGCTGACTCACGGCGGTAATTGTTTCAGCAAACTTTTCGCGCGGCGAATCCACACGCGGTCGCGTTTGCGCTGGAAGGCGGGCGCGTGAACGTCGTCGTTCACCACGTCTTTGAGTTGCTCGCGGGCGAGGTCGTTTTGTTTTTTGGCAAAATACATTTCCGCAAGCTGCACTTTGGCGCGCGGGTAGGAATGATTTTCCACGACGTGCTGCCAGATGTTGAGCGCGGCCTCGGTCTCGTTGAGCGCCATCAAGGTTTCGGCGTAGGCCATGAGGGAGTAGCCAAAGTCGTGTTTGAAATTTTCGCGGCAGACGTCATCGAGCAGCGGACGCGCCTCGGCGGGTCGTTTCAAGCGCAGCAGGCATTGGCCAAGATGCGCGCGGGTGTCAATGTCGCTGGCATCGCGTTCGAGCGCGGCGCGATAACATTTTTCCGCTTCGGCTAATTTTCCCTTCCGATAGTAAACGTCGCCGAGTTGGAAGTGATGGTAGGCGTTGTCAACGTGATGGATTTTCGCTTCGAGTTCTTTGATGCGGGCGCGGCTTTGGGCGCCGGGAAGTTCAAAGCCGCTCATCGCGGAGGAGGAACCTTGATAGACTTGAAAATAATACCAGAACGCGCCGATGCCGTAGCCGATGAGGATGAAGAGTCCCCAGATCCATTCGCGGTTGCGGACGGCGTGGATGAGCATCCAAATCTGGAACGCAGCAATCGCCAGCACCAACGGGTTGGTGAGAAAATACTCCCAGTCGCCGAGGTGGTTGAGCAGTGAGGTGAACATGGTTTCTGGCAGAAATTAGGCGGGGGGATTCATGCTGGCAATGAAAGTTTTTGCACTCCGCCGACCGGGAAATTTCACTTCGCAATTCCGCCCGAACTGTCCGCTTGTTTTCGCGCAGAATCTTGCGGACAATTCGCGCGCCGCATGAACCAGACGATCATCATCGTGCCGACTTACAACGAGCGGGAAAACCTCCCGCGCATGGCGGAGAAATTGTTGTCGCTCCCGGTCGGCGTGGACGTGCTGGTGGTGGATGATAATTCTCCCGACGGCACCGGTAAAATCGCCGACGAACTCGCCGCGAAACATCCGCAAATCCACGTTCTGCACCGCACGAACAAAGAAGGTTTGGGCCGCGCTTATATTGCCGGATTCAAATGGGCGCTGGAAAAAAAATACGAATTCATCTTCGAGATGGACTGTGATTTCTCGCACGACCCGGCGGAGATTCCCGCGTTTCTCAAAGCGGCGGAAAAAGCCGATCTCGTGCTCGGCTCGCGTTATTCCGGCGGCGTGCGCGTGGTGAATTGGCCGCTGAAGCGACTCGTCTTGAGCCGCAGCGCGGGCATTTACGTTTGGCTCGTCACCGGGATGCCATTCACCGATCCGACCGGCGGCTACAAATGTTTCCGCCGTCGCGCGCTGGAATTTATCCAGCTCGATGAAGTGCGCGCGAATGGTTACAGCTTTCAGATCGAGATGACGAATCGCCTGTGGCGCGACGGCTTCCGCGTGACCGAAGTGCCGATCACGTTTGCGGACCGCACGCATGGCCAGTCCAAGATGGCCGGGAGCATCATCAACGAAGCGTTCTGGCTCGTGTGGCGTTTGTGGGTGCAGAATGGTTTCCGCCGCTGGCCGCGTAGGAAATTGCGGGAGTGAATAGTTAGCCAGTATTTGAACGCGCCTTGTGAGTTCAATAATCAATCTTTCGTTCCGATATGAAGAACGTGATTACGTTCGCGCACTCCGAGCGCACTTCGCTACACACCTTCGCCTGCGTCTCGATATTGTTGTCACCGTCGTTCTTGCGGGCATCGGCGTTTATCTTTGGCGCTTACCGGATCTACACTGGCTTGGTCTTGCGTGCATCGTCGGTGCAGTTGCGTTTATGCTCATGCTAGTTGCGGCATTCATGATCATTCCGCCGTTGGCCTTCCGCCGTGACCCGAAATTCCGCGATGATTATTCACTCACCTTTTCACCGGAGGGTATCCACTTCCGCACTGTAAACATTGATTCTCATCTTCAGTGGAGCATCTATTCGCGGGCGTTAATTGATGCCCACTCCTATGTGCTTTACTACGGCTCGCGTCAATTCACTGTAATTCCGAAGCGGGTTTTTCAAAGCACCGAGCAGCGGCAGGCGTTCGAGGAATTGTTGGCGCAACACGTTTCACAGATAGTCAGGCGAGGCTCATGATTCTCATCTAATTGAGAAAGATTTTTTTTGTTAAACTAAAACAAAACGCGCGGCAGCGTCTTGGACTGCGGCGGGAAGCGAAGCGCCACGCCGCTTTCGCACGCACGCGGGCCGTTGAAATTTTCAAGCTCATCCGTCCGCCCGAAAGCGGTGTCGCCGCTGCGCTCCAACCTTCGCTGCGCTTCGGCTCGGCAGGCTGCCACCGCAGTCCAAGACCTCGCGGAACTTTCCACATGGTTTTCCCAAAGTGCAGTCACCGTTTTAATACCTCGGCCACACGCGCCGCCAGAGGCATTGCGGGGAATCGCGCAGGCGGCGGGTTGCGACTAATAAACTTTCCGCAGGTTCGAGGGGAGGATGCCGAGTTCGTCGCGATACTTGGCGACAGTGCGGCGCGCGATGTTGATGCCTTTGTCCGTCAGCATTTTTACCACTTCCTGATCGGACAGGGGCTTAGTGGTGTTCTCGGCTTTGAAAATTTCGGCGACCATGTCTTTGACGCTGGCGTTGGAGATGTCGCCGCCGCCACCGCTGGTCTGGAGGCCGGCGGTGAAAAAGGATTTCATCTCGAACACGCCTTGCGGGGTCTCCATGTATTTGCCGGAGACGGCGCGACTGACGGTGGTCTCATGCACGCCGACGACTTCGGCGATCTGCGACATGGTCATGGGTTTGAGGTGCGTGATGCCATGTTCCATGAATTCGCGCTGCCGTTTCACAATCTCGCGCCCGATGTTCGCAATCGTCGTCTGGCGCTGGTGCAAACTTTTGATGAGGAATTTTCCGGCGCGGATTTTTTCGCGGATGTAATTTTTCACTTCGGCGTCATCGCCGCCGCCGGCCATTAAATCCTTATAGACATTGCTGATTCGCAAATGCGGAATCTGCTCGTCGTTAGTGGTGACGGTGTAATCATCGCCGTTCTTGACGACGAAAACTTCGGGCGCGACGTATTGTTCGGTGACGGAGAGGAAGGCACGGCCGGGGCGCGGGTCAAGCCGTCCGATGCGGGTGATGGCTTCTTGCACATCGTCAAGGGTGGTGTTGGTGCCGCGCGAAATTTCTGGGATACGCCGTTTGCCGAGCGCTTCCATGTAGTCGCGGACGATGAGGTATTCGAGCGTGGTGTCGAGGCCGGCGCGCTCCATTTGGAGCATGAGACATTCGCGCAAATCGCGCGCGCCCACGCCAACGGGATCGAAGGTTTGGATGACCTGAAGCACGGCGAGAATTTTTTCCGGCGCGAGGCTGGTGGAAGTCGCGAGTTCTTCTACCGACAAGGTGACATAGCCGTAATCATCAATGTTGCCGATGATGAGTTCGGCGATGGCGCGCTCGTCATCGTTCAACAACGTGTCGCGCAATTGCTCGACGAGATGCTGCGCGAGGGAGGTTTCGGCGGTGAGCGAATCAAATAAAAATTGCCGCTTTTCCTCGTCTTCGACGCTGGCGCGGCTGGTCGCGTTGCCAGTGGAAAAACTATCGCGCAAGTCTTGGTCTATCTGGACGAGTTTGTCGAACTCGGCTTGAAAATCATCACCCGGTTCCGGCGTTTCCTTTTCGGTGGCGGCATCAAATTTTACATCCTCCGGCGGCTCGGCGTAATCGGTGACCTCGGGCGTTTCGCCATCTTCGTTCGGGGATTTTTCCGCATTCTCGATTTCCTGTTCGGGGATTTCTTCGAGCACGGGGTTTTGCTGGAGTTCGGCCTCGACGAGGGCTTTGAGCTCGAGCGTGGGGGCTTGGAGCAACGCCAGCGATTGCTGGAGCTGCGGTGCCAGCACGAGCGATTGCGATAGCCGTTGGGACAATGAAATTCCGGGACCCATTGGCGGGGAGCATAAACCAAGCAATGCCAAGCTCAAGAATTTTTGGCACGAATCTCGCTTAAACGATTTCCCCAAAGCAATAAGCTGGATTTTTTCTGGCGCGCAATTTATGCTGTCGGTATGAAACTAATCATCCAATTGCACAATGTGACGCTCACTCAAGCGATTGAAAACTACATCTTGAAGCGGTTGGACAAGCTGGAACACTTGGATCGTTGGACGATTGACGCCCGGGTGGCGCTCGAACACGACAACACGCGCGCGCCGGAAAAACAGTTTGCCTGTTCCATGCGCCTCGGGGTGCGCGGCCCAGATCTGTTCGCCAAGGATGTCGAGAGCGACCTCTACGCCGCGATTGACGCCGCCGCGAAAAAAATTGAGCAGCAGATCCGCAAGCGCCACGGAAAATTCAAAGTCATTAAGCATCAGGACGCTGCCAAGCTCAAAGCTGTTCGCCGTGCCAGTGACGAAGTCGAATGATTCTCCGCGCGAAAATAGTTCTCCCCATCACCGCGCCGCCCATCGAGGACGGCGCGGTTTTGGTTGTGGGCAATAAAATCCGCGCGGTCATGCCGTGGAAAGATTTTTCTCGTCACTCCTCACTCGTCACTCGTCACTCCTTGACGGATTTGGGCGAAGTCATCCTCCTGCCCGGCCTCGTCAATTCCCATTGCCACCTCGACTACACCGACATGGCGGGTGAATTGCCGCCACCGAAAACCTTCACTGACTGGATTGCCGCCATCACCGCGTTCAAAGCTAGTTGGGATTATTCCGACTACGCCCAATCCTGGCTGCGCGGCGCGCACCAGCTTTTGAAAACCGGCACCACCACCGTGGCCGACATCGAAGCCGTGCCGGAATTACTCACCGAAGTCTGGGACGCCACGCCACTGCGCGTGTTCTCTTTTTTGGAAATGACCGGCATCAAATCACGTCGCCCGCCCAAAGAAATTTTGCGCGAAGCCGTTCAAAAAATTGATTCCCTGCGCCATCCGCGCCATCGCGCCCAGCTCTCCCCGCACGCGCCCTACTCCACGCTGCCGGAACTGTTGCGGCTCACCGCGAAAATTATTTCCAAACGCAACTGGCGCGCGTGCATCCACGTCGCCGAATCCGAAACGGAATTTGAAATGTTCCAAAACGCCAGCGGGGTCATGCACGATTGGCTCGCACGCAACGAACGCGACCAGTCCGATTGCGCCCTCGGCTCACCCATCGCCCACCTCGCGCGGCAAAAACTGCTCGGCGAAAATGTTCTCGCCATCCACGCCAACTGCCTCGCCCGAGGCGACGCCACGTTGCTCGGCAAAAATAAGACCCACGTCGTCCACTGCCCACGCAGCCACGATTATTTTAATCATCCGAAATTTGAGCGCGCCCGCCTCGCCGCTGCTGGCGTGAACGTTTGCCTCGGCACCGACAGCCTCGCCACCACGCGCAAAATCGGAAAATTAAAACCAATTTTGGATCTGTTCGCCGAAATGCGTTCGCTCGCGAACACTGACAAAACCGCCACGCCCGAAACCATTTTGCAGATGGCCACCACCAACGGCGCGCGCGCCCTCGGCCTTGCTGGAAAAATCGGCGAGCTGGGCAAAAACTCTTTTGCCGATTTAATCACCATACCTTTCGCTGGAAAAAATTCCCGCGCGCACGAAGCGGTTTTAGAACACACCGGCAACGTCGCCGCCAGCATGATTGAAGGCCGCTGGGCCATCCCGCCCAAATAAATTTACGATCTGCGATTTTCGATTGACGCGCGCCTAATCCTTTTTGCTCGTAAATCGTAAATCGTAAATCGTAAATTCATTGCTGTGCCTTTGTTTGATGAAACTTTGAACCAGCGTCTCGCCGAATTGCGCGAACAACATTTGTTCCGCGAACTGCGCCGCGTGGATTCCGCCCAAGGCCCACGCATCGAAATCGGCGGCCAAACCTTTCTAAATTTTTCCTCCAACGATTATCTCGGCCTCGCGAATCATCCCGCGTTGAAAACCGCCGCGATTCACGCCGTGGAAAAATTCGGCGCGGGTGCGGGCGCATCACGACTGGTTTGCGGTTCGCTCGCGTCATTTCACGAATTGGAAGAATCCCTCGCTGCCTTCAAAAAAGCCGAAGCCGCGCTGACATTCTCCACCGGTTACGCCGCCGCGCTCGGAACCATCACCGCGCTTGTTGGTAAAGACGACGTGATTATTTTGGACAAGCTCGTCCACGCGAGCATCGTGGACGCGGCAAAATTGAGCGGCGCAAAACTTCGCGTCTTCGACCACAACGACCTAAATGATCTGGAAAAAATCTTGAAGTGGGCTAACGAGAAATCACGCCTCACGCCTCACGCCTCGCGCATCCTCATCGTCACCGAAAGCATTTTCAGCATGGACGGCGATTGCGCCCCGCTCCGCAAAATCGGTGCGCTCAAAGAAAAATACGGCGCATGGCTCATGGTGGATGAAGCCCACGCCACTGGTATCATTGGTCAAAACGGACGCGGCCTCGCGGATGAACTCGGCATGAGCGACCAAATCGAGATTCAAATTGGCACGCTGGGAAAAGCGCTTGGCGCGAGCGGCGGTTACATTTGTGGCAGCCGCGCGTTGATTGATTTTCTCGTGAATCGCGCCCGCAGTTTTATCTTCAGCACCGCACCCGTTCCCGCCGCCGCCGCCGCCGCGACTGCCGGAATAAAAATTGTCCAATCCGCCGAAGGCGAAACGCGCCGCCACCATTTGCGACAACGCGTGACGGAATTGATTTCAAATTTCAAATTTCAAATTTCAAATTTTCCCGGCGCGATTGTGCCTTTGATTATCGGTGATGAAAACGAAGCGCTCGCCGCCGCCGCGAAACTCCGCGAGCAAAATATTTTCGTCCCCGCCATTCGTTTCCCAACGGTCGCGCGCGGCGCGGCGCGATTGCGAATCACTTTGACCGCCAGTCATTCCGCAAATGATGTGGCAAAATTGTGCGCTGCACTTCCCCCCACGCCTCACGCATCACGCCGCCATGAACCCACTCGCCCAACTTGATCAACAATTTGTCTGGCATCCGTTCACGCAGATGCGCGACTGGCTGCGGCGCGAGCCGATTGTCATCACGTCCGGCCAAGGCGCGGTGCTGCGCGATGTTCATGGCAAGGAATACCTCGACGCCAATTCTTCCATTTGGACCAATCTTCACGGGCATTCGCATCCCAAAATAAATTCCGCTATCACGCGGCAGTTGGGGAAAATTTCCCACTCTTCCGCGCTCGGTTTCGCGAACGAGCCCGCTTCATTGCTCGCTGCTCGGCTAGTTCAAGCCGCCAACATTTACGATTTACGATTTACGATTTACGCGCCAACAAGTCAAAGAGCGCGTAAATCGCGTATCGTAAATCGTAAATTGGAAAAAGTTTTTTTCAGCGACGACGGTTCTACCGCGCTTGAAGTCGCATTAAAACTCGCCTACCAATTCACACTGCGCACGCGTGGCGCAGAAGCCAAACCCAAATTTCTCTCTCTCACCGGTGCGTATCACGGCGATACCATTGGCGCGGTTTCATTGGGCCACATTGATTTATTCCACAAAGCTTACGGCGGAATGTTGTTCAAAACGGATCAAGTGATGTCGCCGTATTGCTACCGCTGCCCGTTCAATCGGGCGAAGCCGGAGCGCGCCGACGCGCGGAATTATCGAAAATGTAATTGGGAATGTGTGAGCCTCGTGGAGAAAAAGTTTTCCGCGCAGAAGAAAAAAGGCAATCCCTACGCCGCGTTTGTGTTCGAGCCATTGATGCAAGGCGCGGCGGGAATGATCGCGCAGCCCGTTGGTTGGTTGCCGCAAGTAACGGAAATCGCGCGTAGCCACGCGGCTTTGCTGATTGCGGATGAAGTGATGACGGGGCTTGGGCGAACCAATGCAAAATTAAAAATTCAAAAATCAAAAAACTTTTTGTTCGCGAGTCAGGAAGAAAATGTGTCGCCGGATTTTCTTTGCCTCGCCAAAGGTCTGACCGGTGGTTATCTGCCAATGGCGGCGACGCTCACAACGCAAAAAGTTTTCGACGCCTTCCTCGGTGAATACGACGAGTTCAAAACTTTTTTTCACGGCCACAGTTTTACGGGAAACCAGCTCGGCGCGGCAGCTTCACTTGCGAGCTTGGAAATTCTACAAAGTGTAAAATCTGTCCGGCAACGCGCGGCGTTGCAGAAAAATTTGCACGATGATTTGCAAACACTTTGGTCGCTGCCAAACGTCGGCGATATCCGGCAAGTCGGTTTGGTGGCCGGCATCGAACTGGTAAAAAACTGGCGGACGCGCGAGCCGTTTGCGTTGCGCGAGCGCGCGGGCATCCGCGTGTGCGAGGCGATGGCCAAACGCGGCGTGCTGACGCGGCCCATCGGGAATGTCATCGCCATTCTGCCGCCGTATTGCACCACGCGAACGCAGTTGTCGAAAATGATTTCCGCGCTCGCCGAAAGTATTGCCGAATGTTTTCGTCAGCCCACCAATAAAAAACACCGCCAGAAATAATTCCAGCGGCGCTGTAATTTTCTTCAGCAATTATTTCTTCAACTTCACCGCGTATTCCGCCACGCGTTTGCCGAGGATTTCGCCGGTAAGTTTGTCACCTTCACTCGGTGCGACGTCCGGCGATTCTTGCCCCGCCTGCGCCATCACACCGCTGTTGCTGCCCAGACGATTTACGCCATTTGGCTGCAAAGGCATTTCCGGCTGACCGATCCAGATCATGCCCTGCTGCATCGCGAGTGTGAACAAATAGTGCAACGTGCTCAATTTGTCGCCGCTCGGACTCATCGAGACGGTAAAGCCGGCGGCAATTTTATCTTTCCACGCCGAGCTGAACCATTTCCCGGCGGTGGCATCCGCGAACGCCTTGAACTGTGCCGCCGGACCGCCCATGTAAGTCGGGCTACCAAAAATAATCGCGTCGCTCGCATCAAGCTGCACGAACACCGCGTCATTTTTGTAACGGCCTTTGATGATGTCGTCGCCGCTGATGACGATGAGATTGGTGGCGATGCCCGCAACGGACGCCGCGCCTTTTTGCACGGCCTCCGCGAGTTTCGCCGTGTGACCGCCGCCGGAAAAATAAATGACTGATACTGTGGGCATAAATTTATTATTGGTTTTTGTATGAATGGATTATTTAGCCACGGCTGCGCCCGCAATGCTCAATGAAAGGTCAATCGTGGTCGAAACCTTGTCTGTGTATTGGCCCTTGTTGATGTCGAACTCTTCGCGATTGATTTTGAAATTCGCGCGGATGACCAGCAGGTCGCCCTTCATGTTCGGCACGCGGTCGGCGAGCTTGTCCTTGAGGTAAGTCAGCTTGATCGGCGCGGTGATTTCATTCGTGACACCGTGCAACGAAAATTTGCCGGTGACCTCCGCCGTGGTGACGTTGCCTTCCGTCTTCACGTTCGCGAGCGACTTCGCCTCGAAGGTGATTTCAGGAAACTTCGTCGCATCAAGCCATTTGTCGCTGTGCAGATGGCCGTTCATCATCGGGTTCGGCACGGTCAACGACGCGGCGGTCACGGTGATTTTTCCCGTCGTTGCGCCGGGATTTTCCGCATCAAACGAAACGCTGCCGGTGATGCCGTTGGCGCTGCCATTGATGGATTCCAGCGGTGCGTCGAGTTTGAAGACCGCGTTGTTCACGCCCTTCGGGTCTTTGAAATCGAAGGCTTGCGGCGCGGCATAAACCGCCGTGGTCAAGGTGAGAAGTGGAATGAGATGTGTCAGTTTCATGTTTTTTATTTATTGGTTGGTTGATTTGTTTTTGGTTTACGGAAAAAGAATGATGCACCCGCGAGCAACGCTGCGCCACCGAACGCCGCGCCAAGAAAATCCACGCCCGGCAGGAATTGTTTTTTGTAAGTGATGCCTTCGATACCCGTCACTTCATCCAAGGTTTTCACCGGCACGCTGGTTTTGGTCCAGGCGCGATTCGCGCCGGTGGCCGCCCAAGTGATGACACCACCCAGGGCAACCACTAGCGCCAGTATTTGCAAAGTGCGTTTCATGTTGGCTTTCAATTCAAGTCGAACAACAACACCTGCGACGGCTTGCTCGCGGAAATTTCTAGCACAGTTTCGGCGCTCACGCCAACGGCATCGCCGCCGGACAGCTTCGTGCCGTTGATGTTCACTTCGCCTTCCGCGACATGAATCCACGCGTGGCGATTGGGCGCGAGCGAATGTTTCACACTTTGCCCGGCGTCAAATTTTCCGAGCAGCAACTCTGCGTCCTGATGGATTTCCATCGAGCCATCACGTCCAGTCTTGCTCGCGACGAGATGTAATTTTCCCGTTTCCGCGTTGGCAAAATTTCTCTCGGCATAACGCGGCTTCACATTTTTCGCATCTGGCTTGATCCAGATTTGCAATAGGCGCAGCGGCTCCGTTTTGGACGGGTTGAATTCACTGTGTTCCACGCCGCTGCCGGCGGCCATGTATTGAAATTCGCCGGGCTTGATCACGCGGCCATTGCCCATCGAATCTTTGTGCTGCAACGCACCGGCGAGGACGTAGCTGATGATCTCCATGTCGCGATGCGGATGCGTGCCGAAGCCCATGCCGGGCAGGACGAGATCGTCATTGATCACGCGCAGGCTGCGATAGCCCAGCCATTGCGGGTCGTAATAGTCCGCGAAGCTGAAGGTGAAATAACTGTCCAGCCAGCCGTGGCTGACGTGGCCGCGTTCGTTTGATTTTCTTAATGTCATCATGGAGACACTATGCGCGCGGCTCGCATTTTTGGGAAATACCATGTTGCTTGGCTGACGATAACTTTAAGCGATGCTGCCGATGGCTGACCCGGCTTAATGGTTGCTGCTGCATGGCTAAAAATCGCAGAAGACCCGCAGATCAGATTTGGCACGGGCAAAAACCTGGTTACGCATAGTAAAGTAAAAGCAATTTACAGACCGACTGAGACTTCGGTTAGGCCTCAAAAACTTCAAGCGAGGTTTCTACTACCAACTCTTTTGTCGCACTTCAAATTTGAAACTAAACTGAATGGCGTGATAGCTCCTCAAGCAATTGTTGAATAATCTTGCGCCCCGCTTCTGTCGTTGGCGGGCAATCTCCGCCGGTATCTGATGCCCAGAGCCGCTCCCTAATCGAATCTGAAACCGGGTCTTTGATGGGCACTGACTCGAAATTGCTTCGCACGTTTTTCCCATGTTTTTCCACACTTGGACGCGGATGGACAACGCGGGAAAACCATTGTCATCATTGATAAAGTGACGCAACACGTTTGGACAGGCTTGGACAGTGCGGGGCGGCGTTTCCGGCTGGCAGGCTACAAAGGCTACAAGGAAATTTCACCGATTTAGACCGTCCTGACTTGCATACAGTCTGCCCCGCTAGTCTTTCCCCCCGCGCCAAATAAAATTCAAAAAAATGAAAAATAATCCCGCGCCAGTATTCGTGCTGATTCCCGCGCTTGCCGCCAGTTC
>JANYCI010000371.1 GCA_025360325.1 Limisphaerales bacterium
GCCGAGCGCCCAGCCGAGCCGGCTCAAATCCTGCCGGTATAAAATTTTCGGCGAACCATCGCTCACGTCGAAAATAAATTTAGCGCGCCGGTAACCGCGCCCGAACGCGCCCACCGCGGCGATGTCCGCCGTGAATTGATAACTTTTCGTCGTGACGTAGTCGCCGCGCGCCAGCGCCGGCACCACCGGGCTATTTCCAAGCGCATCAATTATCCAAGCCACGGAATTTAACAGCGATGAATTTTGTTGGCGATAGTTGACAAGAGTCTGGGCAGCACTTTCCGCCGTAGACTGATCTTGTCCCAAACCCATAAATAATGCGGCCAGCACATCAAAGCGAGCGGTGTTCACATTGATGCGGTTTTCCAAATAGATGTTCGTGCTTGTGGTAACTAATTCCGCAATCTTGTTGAAATCGTCCGTGCTTAAGCCCCCGTTTTTGCATTGATACGCGAAATCAAAGAAACCTCTGAAAGTTTGATTGACCCTAGGACTTGGATTCAAATAACGATTGAGGCTAGCTGCCACCCTCGAAGCGTCCGTAGTTGCAACTCCTGCGCTCTGAAACAACGACTGAAAATTTAAACGGCTATCGTTCACGTTTATCCGCCGTGTGCCGTCCGCATGCAAATTCGGCTCGCGCGTCCAGACCGTCACATATTCCAGCAGGCCGGGATCCAATTCGCCGTTGCTGTTCAAATCTTTTTCGCTCTTGTCGAGCACGCCGTTGCGATTCAAATCTTCGCCCGCAAGCAAATCCACCGTCGCGCCGGACACGAGCCGTAGTTCATCCACCGACTCGAACGGTGCGTATTTAGATTGATAGCCCGCCGCCGTGTAATTCGCCGACATGGTGCCATTGGTGCCGCGCCAGTCCTGGATGTAATCCGCAAAATCCGTCGCCATGTTCGGCAGGTATTGCAAAATGTTCGTGCTGGAATTATTCAGGCTGATTTTGCCGCCCTCATCCACGAGACCGAAATAGGGTTCGGTAGAATTTTTCCCTGACGGCTCGCGGCCAATGAGCCAAAACTTGGAATCGCCAATCGCCACGGCCTCGCAACGCAATTGCGTGTTGTCCGGCACCGCGCCGTTCGTGGCAAAATTTTGCAGCGCATAGCCGACGTAACGCACCGCGCCCTCGATGGCTTGCTCGGCGGCGACGCCGTTCACGCGGTTGTCCGCCGCGCGCAACTCGAACGTCATCGAGTGCGCGAAATACAACGCGATGCTCACGAGGCCGAGGCAGACCCAGAGCACGACAACGAGCACCGAGCCGCGGCGCGCGGTTGAAGGTTGAAGGTTGAAGGTTGAAGGTTTTGAAAACTTGCAACCTTCAACTTTCAACCTGCAACTGTTTGTCGTATGAATTTTCACGTTCAATTTCCCGTGCTCGCAAAAACCATGTTCGTCCGTGCCACGGCGTCAATCGGCACCACGATTTCTACCGGCTGTAAATTCGCGCCGATCATTTGGATATCCACCTTCACCGCCAGCGGCAGGTTGGTGTTCAGCGTGCTCAAGCTCGTCGTGTCCCATGTCTCCTGCCATTGCGCGCCGTCGTAGCAGGAAAATTTCACGCTCTCCACGCCGCCGAGCATGAATTGCTCCTCGACCAGCGGCGGCGAAACGGCGAGTAAATTCCGCAGCACGCCGCGATACAGATCTTTTCCGCGCGCCGAACCGTCCGTCGGATTTTTCAATTCATACGTCACGCGTTGGATTTCGCCCCACGGCTGGCTACTGCCCAGCGCGCCCGTCGTCGTGAACATCTCCACCGCCACCGGCTCGCTCACGCCGACACTGTTGATCGCGTTACCCGCGCGAAAACTGCCGGACAAAATTTTCGCCGTGCCGTTCGTTGGCGTGACGCAGCCTTGCAAATCGCGCTTCAAAAAATTCACCGTCGAATCCACCGGCGTCGCCGCGTCCACCATATCCGTCGCGGCATTGCGGAGGTGCAGCGCGGTGAACAACGCTGCGTTCACTGCGATCAGCACGATGGCCGCCACGCCGATCGCGAGAATCATTTCGATGAGCGTGAAACCACGGGCGTGACCCGTCGCGCCGAAGCGGAGCGAAGGCGGATGCGTGATGCGTGATGCGTGAATAAAAGTTTTCATATCTTTTTCACGAATCACGAATCACCGCGTCGTTTGTGTTCACTGTTGTTTTCATTGCTGCGAACTGGTCGTCCCCGTCGTCGTTGCGCCCGGCGACTGCGCCAGCGTGTTCAACTGCACCGTGTAATCTTTGCCCTGCGCGGAATACGTCACTTCCGCCGTCACCACCGACATCGTGGAATCCTGCGGCCAGCCTTGGCTCGACAGCTTCCAGCGAAAATCCAAAATGCCTTCCGTCACCGTGCCGTTCTGCGCGCCGTTGCTCCAATTCGTCGTCACGAGGCTCTCGTTCAAGACCCGGTCCGCCACGCGGATCGCGGCGGCCTTCCGCACGGCGACTTCTCCGCCGAGGCTCGCAACGTGCAGCACCTCCACCGCCGTCGGAATCACGATGGCCAGCAACAGCAGTGCCGCCAAAACTTCTGCCAACGTGAAGGCGGAGTGATGAGTGACGAGTGATGAGTGACGAGAAATAGTCTTTCGCGTTTTGCGCTCATCACTTGTCACTCGCCACTTTTCACTTCGCAAAAATTTCATAACCCGTTCGCGTTTTCGTCTCGACTAGCAACCGACCGAACCCGTCCGCATCCGCCATCTGCAACGTTTGCGGACTCGTCTCGTCAATCGTGCCGTCCACCAAAAATTTTATCGCCGGCAGATTTTTGAACGTCGTCTGGGCGCCGGTCGCTGTGTTCAGCAGCGACAACTGCACTGTTTCATCCAGCTTCAAATTTTCCGCTTTCGTGTCGCCGTCCTGTCCGCTCGTCTCGGCCTCCACGCCGTAAGTGCCGTTGTCCACGTCCAGCCACAACATCATCGGCATCCCCTCGGACACCGCGCGGCTTTGCGCTGCGTGCATCATCGCCAGCATCCGCCGCGCTTCTGAATCAAGCGCCCGCCCGCGCACAAACCGCGACATCGTGGGCACCGTGATGGACGTGATGATCACCAGCAGCGCGAGCACCATGATTAATTCGATAAGCGTGAACGCGCGGCGCGAGCCGTGATGCGTGATGCGTGATGCGTGAACAGTTTTCATGCGCTCAATTTATTTTCACGCATCACTCATCATGCCCGCGTCACTTCGTCCAATTACCAACGTCGTCGTCCGTCCCCTCCTTGGCGTCCGGCCCGATGGAAAGTAAATCGTAGGAACTCGTGTTGTGCTTGCCCGGATAATAATAGACGTAATAATTTCCCCACGGATCGGTAGGCAGCTTGGTGCCGTCCAAGTATGGCCCGTGCCAGTTTTTTGCGTTGCTGGGCTGCACGATCAAGTCGCCCAAATTCTTCGGATAAAATCCGTTGTCCACTTCGTATTGGCCGAGTGCGGACTTGATGCCGCCGTTGATGTCCGCCTGCGCCGCCGTGACGCGCGCGCGCTCCGAGTTGCCCGCGATTTTCGGGATGACCAGCGCCGCGAGAATACCAATGATGGCCACGACCAGCATCAGTTCGGTGAGCGTAAAAGCGCGTTGAAACGTGTGAATCCGCCGCGTCGCCGGGACGTAATTTTTGATTTTGATTTTCATAATTCTCATTTGATGTTTGAACTCATGGACAGCACCGGCAACAACATGCCGACAAAAATAATGCCGATAAAACCCGCGATAAAAAAAAGCAGCAACGGCTCGGCAAACGTCACCGCCGTCTTCATGTTCCGATCCAGATCATTTTCCGCAACGGTGGCGATGCGGATCAGTTCGACATCCAGCCGCCCGCTTTCTTCCGCGACGGAAATCATCTCCAAAACGGAACCGGGAAAAAGCACTTTGCATTCCGCCAGACTTTGGCCGAGCCGTCCGCCCTGCTGCACGCGTTCGGTGGATTTCGCCACCGCATCCACGAGAATCTGGTTGCCGATGGAGCGCCGCGCGACGTTCAAACTTTGCACTAGTTGCACGCCCGCACCGATCAGCGTCCCCAGCATCCGGCAAAAACGCGCCATCGCATATTGCGCCACCAGCGGGCCGATCAGCGGCATTTTCAAAACCAATCCTTCCCAGACGCGCCGACCTTTTTCCGAGACAAACCAAGTCCGCAACAGAAAACCAATCCCGATGAGCGCCGCCGCCACGATGAGGCCATACGACCGCACCGCGTGACTCGCCGCGATGATTACCTGCGTGATGACCGGTAGCGAACTGTGCATATTGCTGAAAATCGTTTGAAATTTCGGGATGAAAAATGCCAGCAGCAAAACCAAAATCATCGTTGCCAGCACCAGCAAAATGGCGGGATACAACATTGCCTGCATCGTTTTAGATTTCAGGTCTTTTTCGCGCGCCTGAAATTCTGCGATCTGCGCCAGCACCACATCGAGAAATCCGCCCGCCTCGCCCGCCTCGACCATCGCGACATACACACGCGGAAATGTGTCCGGCGATTTCGCCATCGCGTCCGCCAACGACAAGCCGTCCACCACGCGGTCGTTTACTTCCTTCCACGTCGCCTTCGCCGCCGGGCTGGATGCCTCACGCTGCAAAATCACCAGCGCGCGGCTCAACGGCACGCCCGCCGCGAGCAGACTGGAAAGCAGCCGCGTGAAATTTTCCAGTTCCTTCGCCGAAACTTTTTTTCCGCCGAACGAGAATGAAATTTTTTCCGGCGCGCCGCTGCCCGTAGATTTTGCCACCACCATTTTCGTCGAACCTTTTTTGCCCGCCGCCATTTCCGCGACGTTGATTGGACGCAACCCGCGCGCCTCTACTTGCCGCAACGCGTCTGGGCGACCGGCAGCATCCAGCACGCCCTCGGCAATATTGCCATCGGCCTGCAATGCTCTGTAAGAAAACGAAGGCATGATTTTATTTAGCAACCGCAATGCTCGCCACTGATTCCCCGCTGGCTTTTGCCGAATGTTCCACTTCCTTCGCCGTCGTGACGCTCAACACTTCCTCGACCGTCGTGACGCCTTGCGCGACCAAACGCCAGCCGTCTTCGGCGAGCGAGGTCATGCCACCACGACGCGCGGCGGCGCGGATTTGATCCGTCGAAGCGGATTTCAAAATCAACAAACGAATTTCTTCGTCTGTGTCCATCCATTCAAAAATCGCTTGGCGACCGAAGAATCCCGTGTTGCGACATTCGCGGCAACCAACGGATTTGAAAATAGTTTTATCTGCCGCGATGCCGAGCTTGGCTTTGAACGCTTGCGCGTTCGCGGAATTATCCGGCTGCTTGCAATGCGGACACAGCACGCGCACGAGCCGCTGCGCCAGCACTGCTTCGAGCGACGACGCGACGAGATACGGTTCCACGCCCATATCTACGAGCCGCGTAAGTGCGCCGGGCGCATCGTTTGTGTGCAGCGTGGAAAAAACCAAGTGACCCGTGAGCGAAGCCTGCACCGCGATTTGCGCGGTCTCGGCATCGCGAATTTCACCAATCAAAATCACATCGGGATCGTGGCGCAAAATCGAGCGCAGCCCGCGCGCAAACGTCAGCCCAGATTTTTCGTTCACCTGAATCTGATTCACGCCTTTGAGCTGATATTCCACGGGATCTTCCACCGTAATAATTTTACGAACCGAATCGTTGATCTCGTTCAGCGCCGTGTAGAGCGTGGAAGTTTTGCCGGAACCCGTCGGGCCGGTGACGAGAATAATTCCGTGCGGCAAGCCGAGCACATTTTTGAAATGCTCATATTCGCGCGTGTTCATGCCGATTTGGCCAAGACCGCGCAGCGTGGAATTCTGTCGCAGCAAACGCATCACGACCGCTTCGCCGTGCAACATGGGAATCACCGAAACGCGAATGTCCACCTCGGCGGAATCAATCCGCACTTTGATGCGACCATCCTGCGGCAACCGTTTTTCCGCGATGTTGAGATGGCTTAAAATTTTTACGCGCGAAACGATGGCGGGCTGAAATTGTTTGAGCTGCGGCGGCACGGGCACTTCCTGCAACTCACCGTCAATGCGATAACGGATGCGAAATTCATCTTCAAACGGTTCGAGATGCACGTCGGACGCGCGCAAATCAATGGCGTCTTTCAACACCTGATTGACGAAGCGGATGATGGACGCCTCGTCCTCCGCGCCGTCGTCGAGATTGTTGTTCTCGGCATTTTCGTCAACGACTTGGATGCCTTTTTCTTCGTCGAGCGTGCCGATGGTATCCGCGCCGACGCCGAGACGTTTTTTAATTTCGCGCTGAATCGCTTCGCTCGCCGCGAGAATCGGCTTGAGATTCAAACCGGTTAAACTTTTCAGCGCATCCAAACCTTGAGTCGCAAACAACCGGCTGGTGGCAATTTCCACAATGCCGTTGTCGCGCCGCAGCGGAAGCAATTCTTCCTTGAGCAAAATGCGCGCGGGAAAAAGGGAAAGAAGCTGACGATCCGGCTCCACGTCTTCGAGCGTGGTGAAGCCAAGGCCGTATTCGTTCGCGAGCCAGCGGAGAATTTCTTCTTCGCTGGAAAACTTTTTGCTCGCGAGCGTTTCGGCATCGAACGCGGACAACTGCCGGGACGCGACCATGCGTCCCAGCAACTCCTGCGATGAATCTTTAACCGTGTTTGCGGCCATGGATCGTCAGCTTTCGTTTGCGGAATTATCGAACCAGATCAATCAGGTAAGCTTGCGCTTCCTGTTTGGAGGTCAGCACGGCTTTGAGCGCATCTTGCGCCGCTTCGAGCTTGGCCTGCTTGGCGGCTTTGGAGGCCTTGTATTTGGCGAGCAAATCTTTGACCTGTGCCGCCGGAGCATTGTCTTCCAGCGCCTTGTTCAAAGATTCTTCTTCCGGGCTGGGCTGGCCGAACATACCGCCACCGCGCGGACGATTGTTGCCGCCAGCCTGATCACCACCGTTGTTGCCGCCACGGTTGCGTCCGCCGAACATGGCGCGCATGCCGCCGCCCATGCCCACATCACGACGAGCATCCAAAACTTTCTGCACGAGCGGTTGCACCGCGCTCCAGTCGGTGTCGTTGGTGAATTCCAAACGGTCTTTGATGCCATCCAGCATCATTTTAGTCCGTTCTTCTTGGGTCATGTTTTGAAATCCGCCGCCGCCGGGCCCGCCGCCCTGACGATTACGACGTCCGCCGTTTTGTCCTTGCTGGTCGCCGCCGGGGGCGCCGCCGTTATCTTGCGCGAACGCGCTGCTGACGAGCGTCGCCGCCATCGCGCATACTGTAATGATACGATTGAGTTTCATCGAATTTCCTATGGTTGGTTGTTGTTGTTTATTTGCCGTCCCGCGCCCAGCGCGGCTCTCGGATGTCACCGCTAATGCAAGGAATGTGCCAACCCGAAAACTCCGAAAAGCCCTATGAAATCAATGGTTTGCGTGTGCAAACTTTGCGCGGAGAAAATGTCTGGTGCAAACCTTGCGCGGCAAATGGCTTTTCCAAGGTGGAAATTTTCGCGCCGCTTATTTCACTGCGCCGTGAGTTGGTAAATTTTTCCTGACTGCATGAGCGCATACACTTCGCCGTCGGCATCTTCCGCAAAGCTGTCAATGTTGTCCGACTGCTTGAGCAATTCGCCGTGCGCGGTGACTTTTTTTGCCGCCGCGTCGTAACGCAGACCCCAAAATTCGCCGAGATTGTAGTCGCCGTAAATATAAACACCTTCCAGCGTCGGCGATTTTTTCCCGTGATAAACGTAGCCGCCGACGACGCACAAACCGATTTGATGGTCGGGAAACATCGCTTCTTTTTGAAAGCGGGGTTGGTGCGGATACTCGATGACTGGCTCGTCGAAAGTCGCGCCGTGCGGGCCGGGCTTGAAATGATGTGTGCCTTCGCGCGTGTTCCAGCCGTAGTTGCCGCCCTTCTCGATGAGGTCCACTTCTTCCCAAATGTTTTGGCCGACATCGCCGCACCACAGCGCGCCGTTGTTGCGGTCAAAACTGAAGCGCCACGGGTTGCGGAGGCCGAGCGCGTAAATTTCTTTGTGCGCGCCACGGTCGCCCATTTCGGGTTCCTTCACGAACGGATTATCGTTCGGAATGCTGTAAGCCAGTTCGCGCTGATTGGGCGCCCGGCCGATTTTTTGGCGGCCATTCACATCAATGCGGAGCATTTTCGCGAGCAACGTCGAGACGCTCTGGCCGGAATTAAACGGGTCATCCGCCGCGCCGCCATCGCCGAGGCCGATATACAGAAAACCGTCCGGGCCGAAACTGACCTGCCCGCCCTTGTGGTTGCCGAAGGGCTGGTTCACTTCGAGCACGATGCGCTCGGATTTCAGATCCGCCTTGTCCGCGTCGTCATCGGAAACCTTGAATTCGCTGATGACGCTGCGGATGGGATAATTTTGCGGGCGAGAATTTTGGTTCGCGTTTTTCTGGTTGTAATAAACGTAAAACAATTTGTTCGTCACGAAACCGGGATGGAAAGCGAGGCTCAAGAGGCCACATTCGTTTTCGTTGCCGGCCTTGGGATCGCGGTCTTCGATGTTGAAAAATTCCTTGGTGTCCGCGCCGTCGGAACCTTTTTTGGCGATGAGAATTTTTCCAGTTTGATAAACCACGAACAGGCGGTGCGAACCATCCGGTGCCTCGCTCATCCAGACCGGGCGTTCGATCTGGAGCTTGGACAGGACGGGCGTGAGAGTGATTTTCGGCAAGTCCTGCGCGGTGACCGCTGTGGCGGCGGCGAGGAGTGCGGCACAAATAATTTTTTTCATGATGCGTTCGAGACGCATCCTAGCCACCACTGGTTTCGTTGGAAATACTTTTTACGATGCCGCGCAGTTCGGCGAGCGAGAAGGGCTTGTTAAGATACCGGACTTTTTCCGCTTCAAAATAATCGGCGAGCGGTTCGTTGATGATGTCGCCGGTGACGAAGGCAAAATGCCGCGCCAGCGCGGGATTCGTGGCGCGGACGCGTTCCAACACTTGCCGCCCGTTCAGGCCGGGCATCTTGAGGTCGCACAGGATCGCATCCACTTTTTTATCCGCGAGTTCGCGCAACGCGGCCTCGCCGTTGTTCGCGGTGATGACGGCATAGCCGTGCGCCGAAAGTTCCGCGTCGGCGAGCGTGAGCAACATTTCTTCATCGTCAATCACGAGAATAGTTTTGCCCACGCCCACCTTGGGATTGAACGTGGTCTGGTGCGATTCCTCAATGGGTGGGGTGAGAAATTCGGCGGGCACATTTACCGCGACGGGCAGCTCGACCACAAACGTCGCGCCCCGTCCCGGCTCGCTGGTCACAGAAATGTTGCCGCCATGTTCTTTGATCAGACCGTAACACAGGCTCAAGCCAAGGCCGGTGCCTTTGCCGACGCCCTTGGTCGTGAAAAATGGATCAAAAATTTTCCGCAGATTTTCCGCCGAAATGCCGGGGCCGTTGTCGGCAATTTTGATGCGGATGTTTGTGCCGTCAGTTTCCGTGGTGATGATGAGCTGGCCGGAAGGCTGGTGCGCCTCGATGGCTTGACGGGCGTTGTTGATGAGGTTGATGAATACCTGCTGGATCTGATGGCCGTCTGCCAGCACGGATGGCAGCTGTTTAGAAAAATTGCGCGCGACCTCGATGTTGCCGGTGCGGAGCTGATACGCGACGATTTCCAAAACCTCCTCGACCAGCCGGTTGACATTCACCGGCACGCGTTCTGGCTGGTGGCGGCGCGCGAAGGTGAGCAGCGATTGGACGATTTTTTGGCAGCGCTCCGCCGATTTGAAAATCATCACCAGATGGCGCTGGTATTTCGGCTCCACCGGCGCGGTCTTGAGAATTTCCGAGAAGCCCATCACCGTGGCCAGCGGGTTGTTCAACTCATGCGCCACGCCCGCCACAAATTCACCGATGGCCGAAAGTTTTTCGCTTTGGATCAACTGCGCCTGCGTGGTCTGCAACGTATCCACCGTCTGTTTGAGTTGCGTCTGCGAATGTTCCACGTCGGCGGTCATGCGGTTGAAAACTTTCGCGAGCTGACCGCACTCGTCGTTGCTCCGCACGATGACACGCTGTGTAAAATCACCGCGCCCCACCGCCTCCGCACCGGCGCGCAACTCCTGCAAAGGCCGGAGCGCCCGCCAGACAAACAGCATGATGGCCAGCCCGCCGCCGAGCATCGCCAGCAGACTCACCGTCACGAGCCGACTGCGTGCCCCTTGCAAGGCGTCCAATTGATCCTGATATTTCGTGAACAGCAAATAGCCCATGGACTTATCTGGCTTCAGCGACTTGAACGTCCCGCCCGTGCAGTAAAAATGCGTGTTATCGAGTAGCACATCTTCCACCGCCGAATCCGTATTCGCCAAGGTGGAGAGATGATGAAACTGGGCGATCAGTCCGGCATCCGCCACATTCGTGACCATCAAAGTGGAAGCCTGATTCACCCGGTCGCCGGCAATGAAGGCAACATATCCGTGCAACCCCGCCGTCTGAAAACTTGCCTTGGCGGTGTCCCGATTTAGCAATTTCCCAAAAGTGAGCACACCGAGCACCTCACCCGGATTCCACCCCGTCCGGTAACAAACCGGGATGGCAACGATGCTGAAAATCTGTTCCTTCACCCGCACCGTGTCGAAACCGGTTTCGCCGTTCATCGCCAGTGCCAATGCTGGGGCGCAGCTTTGCCGCATCTGTGCCGGCGAGGCCCGCAGGTTCACCTGTTGCACCATGTTCTCAAAATTCGTGTTCCAATTATGGTCGCCCACCGGTGTGAAAAAAACTACCACCACGCCGTCTTCGGCCAGGTTCTCATCCGCATACATCAGCTCCAATTGCTTGCCGATGGTCTGGGCATCCCGCTTCTCAAAAACGGCATGATAGCTGGGCATCAGCGATAAGCTGCGGAAGCGCCGCTCCAGTTCCAACTTCTGCTGGATTTGCGCGAATTTGAAACCACTGTCAGCATCCCGCAGCCGCTGGCGGGCGTTCACCTTAAATTGAGGCAGAAACACCTGGTTGACGGTGAGCACCGTGAGTGCCAGCAATGCCGCCATCACCAGCATGGTCGGCACCAGCACTTTCACGCGCAGGCTGCTCGCCAATAATTTTTCCCAGTTGGCCATCTTCAGATCCTCGGCAGGTTTTTGATCGTGAGCGTGAAATCCATTTTCACCGCGCCGGTTTCCGGCACGACAATTTCCTGCTCATCTGGCGGCAACCGCTCGTGCCACGCCTTCACCTGGTATTTTCCCGGCGGCACATTTTTGATCGTGAATTTCCCCGCCGCATCCGTCGTCGCGAAATACGGATTCTCCACCACCAGCACCACGCAGCTCATGTTCGCGTGGATGGAGCAATACACATCCACCTTGCCCGGCTTGTCGAACGTCACGCGCTTGTCCGGCGGACTGTCCTTGTAAAGTCCGAGATCAAACTCCTTGGCATCGGAAATCGAAAAGACGTTGTGAAAAATGTCATCATGGTTCGGCCACTCCACCGTCGTCCCCGCCAGCACCGGCAAGATGTGCGGCGCGAACTGCGCGCCCTTTTGCGCCACCCGGCTCGTCGTCACGCTCGCCACATTCGTGGCCGGAGCCGTGTTCGTGCCGACGTTTCCCTCAATGAAAACAACGAAATCGTGCATCTGCGAATAATCCACGCGCGGCACGAACTGGTATTTTTTGCTCGCGTAAGCACCCCCGGCTCCGGCGGCACTTTCCGCGCCCGCCTTCGGTTCCGCGTGCACCGTGCCGGTGATGTCGCCCGCAAAAATATTTTGCAGGGCGACCAGCAGCAACGTGCTGAAAAATAATTTTTTCATGTCACTTAAAATTTGAACGCCGCCTGTGCGCCGAGGAAATCCTCGTTGTCCCGCGCGACGCCGGTGCCTTCCCCGCGCTCCACGGAGTATTCCGCCTTCAGCAGCAAATTCTCACTCAACCGGTAACCCACGCCCAAGCTCGCCCGCCACAGCACCGTCGCCGGATTGTTGCCGTTAAAAAATTCACTGCGGTTGCCGAAGCCGGGCATCGGATAGCCCCGGTCACAAAAAATCTGGCCGAAGCGCGCGGCCACATAAAATTTCTTCGACAGGTTTTGCTGCGCCTCCAGCGAGTAGAACAAAATATCTCGCGCATCGTTTTGCGCCGGGTCATTGTCATTCGCTTGCGCGATGCCGGCGTA
>JANYCI010000210.1 GCA_025360325.1 Limisphaerales bacterium
TTTTCATGTAGCGCGCGAGCGTCCAGCCGATGCCGATGACAAAGGCGACGTAAGCGATGAGGATGGTGTAATCAATCCACTGTAGTTGGATGGGTTGCATAGTGTGGGCGATGATTTAGCGATTTTCGCAAGCGGTGTCAAATTCAATACCCTACCCATTCGGGTATCGGGCGGCCTTGCCGGGGCTGGCGCTATTCGGTTTGCTGGCAACTTCAAGTTTCGCCAATACTCTGATCTGGAACGGCGGCGGTGCGAACGGCAACTGGAACAGCATCAACAACTGGTTTGGCCTCGGCACGCCCGCGAACGGCGACACGCTCATCTTTCAAGGCGCGACACGGCTGAACACCACCAACAACATCGCCGGTCTCACGGTGAACCAGATCCAGTTCCGCAACGCCGGATTTGTGCTTTATGGGAATGCGTTCACGCTCACTAACAGCATTCTCTGCACGAACACCGTGGGCACAAACACAGTGGCCTGCAACCTCACGCTGGCGACGGCCGACGTGCAGCTGGTCGTGAGCAACGGCATCAACGTGTCGCTGATGATGAGCAACGCGATGACGATTCCGCCGCCACCGCGATTACGGCGGGTTCCTCACCGTTTGTTGGCACGTTCCGTCCGCAGGGTTCGCTCGCCACTTTCAACGGCATTGGCACGATCAACGGCTCGTGGCATCTGCACATCGTGGACGGCTTTGGTTCCGGCAGTCCTGATACATTGCGCAACTGGTCGCTGTTCCTTTCCGGCACTGGCTGCGCCACCGGCAGCGGCTCGTGCGATTACTGCCTGACTTCCATCACCGGCTCGATCACCAACACCGATTTACTGATGACGAATCGCCTTGCTAGATTTGGGATTGTATCCAGTTGCGGTGCTCCAAAAAATTTTCCAGGCACATCACCCAACGCGGGGATTCATTACGACTTATACTCCTTCACGAACACTTCCGCATCCGATGCGTGTGTCACGGTCTTGCTAAATGGTGCGGGAGACATTCAGGCGGGGTTGTATCTCAATGCCTTCGACCCATCCAATCTTGCTACCAATTATCTTGCCGATTCCGGAGGCAGCACGCTCACCAGCACAAGCGGCTCCGCAGTTGGACCCCAAAGCTGCTCCGCCGAAATTCCGGCTGGTGCGAAATTCGTCGTAGAGGTCAACGAAATCAACCTTGGTGGCGGCAGCACCAATTACACGCTCCAGTTGAGCGGCCTGCCGTGTCCGCCGCCGGTGTTGAGCGTGCAGACCGTGCAGACAAACAAGGCGCGGCTCTTCTGGCCGAGCTGGGCGGGCGGCTATCTGCTGGAAGCCACGCCGTCGTTCACGCCAACCAACTGGACGACGATCACCAACGAACCGATTGTCTCGTCGCTCAAATATAACGTGACCAACGGCACCCTCACGCCAACGAACCGCTTCTATCGTTTGAAAAAACCTTGAGTGCAGGCTGAAAAATTCAATCCCCGTTCACGCCCAATGTGAGCGGGGATTTTTTCTGAAAACCGGATGCCGCGTTGACCGCAGCCGATGTGAATGACCAGCAGTTTAAGACGCTTTGACGCGGGCTTGCTTCAAGCAAATCTTGGCGAACCATTCCGCCGGCTTGAGCGCGAGAAAAATCACATCCGCCAGCCACGGCGACCGGATGCGCGCGGCGATGACCGGTCCGATGCGATTATAGAGACGACGGAAATTCTGATGGCTGCGCGGAAATTTTTCGCGCCAGGAATTTTCAAATCGCCAGAGCGTGACGAGTTGCAAGTTCGCGCGCCGCGCCTGCCCGCGATGTTCGATTTCCAAAAACGGCCCCACTAAATTGGAATGTCCGCGCCCCGCCGCCGTGACGACGAAGCAGCCGGACGGCGGCGTTTCCGGCAGCGCAACGTAAGTTTGCTTCGCCCAAAACCAAGCGGTTATCCACGACGGAATCGTGGCCAGCGTCGCCAAAAGATAATCGCCAAATGGCCACGCCGAGCGGCGGATCAGTTGCACTGCACGCGTCACATACCACGCCGCGACGTAAAGCGGCACGAGCAGCCACGGATAATACGGCGCGCAAACCACGCCAAAAATAAAACAGGTCACGGAGATGATCGCGCCCAAATAAATTCCCAGCACCAGCCAGCGGTCGTGATTTTTTTTATCCTGCAACACTTCGATCCGATACAACGCCGCCGTGGCCACCAACACAAACGGAGCGAAAGCCAGCTTGCTCAAGATGAAACAATCCACCCAGCCGAACCGGCACGCACCTTTCCAGCGCAAATCCATGATGAGAACCGAGCTGGCAAAATAAGCAAACAGCGGCAACACCACGACGAGAAACGAAAGTGCCATCGCCGTGAGCAGCCGCCGCCACGATTGGCGGGCGATGCCTTCCGGCGTGGCGAGCGCGAGCAAGATTAAAATTAAAATGAGCAAATGCCAGCTCATGGCTTGATTGTGCGCGCCACCAGCCAATCATTCAACCAAAACGGCAGCGTCCTAATTCGGAAACGGAGCGCGGGCCTGTGGCTCGCCGCCGCTTTTTTTGCAAAAACGCGCGGACACAGAAATTTTGAAACCGTATAAAATTGGAAAACTGCTTCGGGGAAAAGAAAAGAGGCCGGACACTACTCCGGCCTCGATAAGAACAACACTCTAAATTTTGACGCTCACCGCAGTTTCAGTTTTGCACACGTTCCACTGCAATTCCGCGTCCACCAACGAGAACAGAATAACACAACCGCGCCGCTTGGCTTGTCACCAGTGCTGGGGACAAGGGCTGGTTACACGAAATGTCACCAGTGAAATCCATGGTTCGGAGAATGGGGGGGTAAATGATTCACCGCGAACCACGCGAAATACGCGAAAGGTTAGATTGAAAGAAATTATTTTCCGTTCGCGTATTTCGCGTGGTTCGCGGTTGAAAATCAATAAACCAACACCAGCACCGCCGCCGCCTGCGCCGACTTCACCACGTCTTCAAACGATTCGTCCTTCGTGTTCGGTTCCTTGAGTTTGCTCGCCACGTCCGGGACGGATTCAAGGAAGCTCAAGAGCAGGCTGCTATTCCAAATTCACGTCCTTGTCTTGCAAGCTAACCTGTTCAACAATTATTCTGCTCAAAGTATCTCAATGCTTAAGCGCAAAAATCAAAAAGCCGTTCGCAATTCCACCGGCCTGACCGCCAACGCACCCGATGTCGAGGCGGACATCGCGCAAAGCCGTTTGTTCAACGCCGACCTCGCGCCTGTGCCGACCTCTCGCCGCAAGTGGGGCGTGTTGAGCTTTGCCGCGTTGTGGATCTCCATGTCCGCGTGCATCCCGACCTATATGCTCGCGTCGGGTCTTATCGGTGGCGGCATGAACTGGTGGCAGGCCATCTTCACGATTTTTCTCGGCAACCTCATCGTGCTCGTGCCGATGATCCTCAACGCGCACGCGGGGACAAAATACGGAATTCCCTTTCCTGTTTATTGCCGTGCGTCGTTCGGGACGAAGGGCGCGAATGTGCCGGCCATTCTCCGCGCGCTCGTCGCGTGCGGCTGGTTCGGCATCCAGACGTGGATCGGCGGCGAGGCGATCTACAAAATTTGCGTCACGATTTTCCACCTGCATCCCGCAGCAGCGACGAACTGGCTCGGCATCACGGGCGGACAATTTTTGTGCTTCCTGTTTTTCTGGGGCGTCAACATGTGGGTGATTTATCGCGGCATCGAGACGATCCGTTTTCTGTTGAACATCAAAGCGCCGCTGCTCATCGCGCTGGGATTGCTGCTGCTGTGGTGGGCATGGCGCGCGGCGGGCGGCTTCGGGCCGATTCTCTCGCAGCCGTCGGCGTTCGACGCGGGCCAACCGCAAGCGGGGAAATTTTGGACTTACTTTTTCCCGGCGCTCACGGGCATGGTCGGCTTTTGGGCGACGCTCTCGCTGAACATTCCTGATTTCTCGCGCTACGCCAAAACGCAGCGCGACCAAGTCATCGGACAAACGCTCGGCCTGCCGCTGACGATGGCGCTCTACGCGTTCATCGGCGTCGCGGTGACTTCGGCGACGACGATCATTTACGGCGCGCCAATCTGGAATCCGGTGGATGTGCTGACGCATTTCACGAATCCCGTGGTGCTGGTCATCGCGATGCTGGCGCTCTGCGTGGCGACGCTCGCGACGAACATCGCCGCGAACGTCGTGAGTCCGGCAAACGACTTCGCGCACCTCGCGCCGAAACGCATTTCCTTCCGCACCGGCGGATTCATCACGGGCATCGTGGGAATTTTGATGATGCCGTGGAAACTTGTCGCCGATCCGAGTGGTTATATTTTTAGTTGGCTCATCGCTTACAGCGCATTGCTGGGGCCGATTGGCGGAATTTTGATCGCGGATTATTTTGTCGTCCGCCGCTGCAAACTCAATGTCATCGCGCTTTATCAGGCCGATGGCGAGTATCGTTTCAGCGGTGGCGTCAGTTGGGTTGCCTTGATTTCATTGGTCATTGGCGCATTGCCCAGTTTGCCGGGATTTTTGGTGAATGTGAAATTGCTCAATGCCGAGAGCGTGCCGCCAGCCTTGGCGCATCTTTACAATTACGCGTGGTTCATCGGCTTCGCGGTAGCGTTTGTGGTTTATCTGGCCGGAAGAAAATTGTTTGCGCGCGGCTGAAAATTTTTAGACGAACAGTTCAAAATAAATCAGCGGTGTGCCGCGATAGGCGGCACGGCCAACTTCGCGAAATCCGCACTGGCGATAAAATTCACCCGCGCCCCCGGCGGCATCATAAGCGTCCAGAAAAATTGCATCTGCCGGCCATTGCTTCACAATTTTTTTTGCGGCCTCGACACAAAGCCAGCCGATTCCCTGATGCTGCCATTCCGGCGCAACGGCCATCGCCGTCAAATAAACCGGATGCTGGCATCGGCTGAAATATTTTCTATCAATCGCCCACGGTTTTTTCGTTCCCAGCGCCAACATCGCGATAATTTTATTTCGGCGGCGCACGACGAAAACCGTCGCCATTCGCATCACAAACAAAACCCACTTCTCCGAAGTCTCGCCCGACCACGGGCCGTGGCCATGGATGCCCGTCAGTTTTTGCGCCGCCGCCGTATGCAGGGTTGCGATGGCGATGGCGTCGGCGGGGTTCGCGATTTCAAGTTTGATTCGCACGCGGCAAATTTTGTTCGGGCAATTTAAAATTGTCGAGGCGCGAACATTCGCGTTGAACATTGCGCGCAGAACGGCCAAGATAATTTCTCAAATTAAGGAACAAAACGAATCGTGTAAGAATTATGAAACACATCCCATTGCCGCCGACGAGTCATCAACCAAAAAAATATTCCGGACCAACCGCCGCCGAGGTGCTGGCGCTGCGCAAGCAGTTCATGAATCCGGGAATTTTTCTCTACTACAAAACGCCGCTCATGGTCGTCGAGGGCGCGATGCAATATGTCTGGGACGAAACGGGCAAGCGTTATCTCGATGGTCTCGGCGGCATCGTGACGGTAAGCGTGGGGCATTGTCATCCGCACGTCATCGCGGCGGGAAATAAACAGAGCGAACTCTATCAGCACTCGACGACGATTTATTTGCACCCGAACGTGGCGCAATACGCCGAGAAGCTGGCGTCGAAAATGCCGGGCGATTTGAAGGCGTGCTATTTCGTGAACTCCGGTTCCGAGGCGAATGATCTCGCGATGTTGATGGCGCGGGCTTACACGCAAAATTTTGACATGATCGCGTTGCGCAACGCCTATCACGGCGGCAATGCTTCCGGCATGGGCGTCACGGCGCATAGCACTTGGAAATACAATGTGCCGCACAGCTTCGGCGTGCATCACGCGCTCGCGCCGTATCAATATCGCGGGCCGTGGGGTTACGACGACGCGGATGCGGGCAAGAAATATGCGAACGACGTGAAAGAGGTGATTGATTTCGCCACGCCGGGAAAAGTCGCGGGCTTCATCGCGGAATCTATTCAAGGTGTTGGTGGCTTCGTGGAATTTCCGCAAGGCTATCTCAAGCAGACTTACGAATACGTCCGCGCGGCAGGCGGCTTGTGCATCGCGGATGAAGTGCAAACTGGATTCGGTCGCACGGGCACGCACTTCTGGGGCTTTGAAACGCAGGACGTGATTCCTGACATCGTCACGATGGCGAAAGGAATTGGCAATGGCTGTCCGCTTGCCGCCGTGGTGACGACTCAAAAAATCGCGCAGTCGCTCATGGGCAAAGTTCACTTCAACACCTTCGGCGGCAATCCCGTCGTGAGCGCGATGGGTAAGGCAGTTTTGGAAGTGATCGAAAAAGATAATCTCCAAGCCAACTCGCTCAAACTGGGCAATCATATTCTCGCCGGGTTGAATAAATTAAAAGCGAAACACAAAATCATCGGCGATGTGCGCGGCAAAGGTTTGATGCTCGGCATCGAGATGGTGAAAGATCGCGTGACGAAAGAACCGGCGACGGCGGAGTGCGCGGCGGTGCTGGAACACGCGCGCGACATGGGTTTGCTCATCGGCAAAGGCGGTTTGTGCGGACAGACGATTCGTTTCGCGCCGCCGATGTGCATCACGGTGGCGGATGCGGATTTTCTACTGGAAGTTTTGGACGAAGCGTTTTCAAAAATAGTTTAACGCGGGCGGCAGTTGACCCCTCACCCTCAATCCCTCTCCCCTCCGAGGAGCGAGGGAAGTCAGAGCTTAAAAACTATTCCCCGCTTGCCATCGCGCAGCTTTTTCCGCGATGATGCGTCTATGTCTGCCAGTTACAAAACCGAAGGCGCGGTGACGTTGACCGAAGCCCAGATTCTGGCGCTGCACGAGAAGTTGCGCACGATGCGCCACGATGTGAACGGCCAGTTGACCAACATCATCGCGTGCGCGGAACTCATCCGCCTGCGCCCGGAAACTACCGAGGAGCGTTTGAAAACGTTGCTCGAACAACCGCAAAAAATCGCCCGCCTGATGGATGGTTTTTCCCGCGACTTCGAGCAGCATCTGCGTTTGGCACGGGCGTGAGCGGTGGGGATTTTTTCCATGGAACGGACCGAGGCCGAACTCATTGCCGCCGTGCTGGCGGGTGACCGCGCGAGTTTCGAGCCGCTGGTGGCGAAATACTCGCCGCGCGTTTTTGCCACGGCGCGGCGTTATGCGCGGCGCGAAGTGGAAATCCAAGACATCGCGCAGGAAGTCTGGCTCAAGGCGTTCGACAAGCTGAAAAGTTTTCGCGGCGAAGCTCCCTTTGAACATTGGCTCATGCGGATGACCGTCCGCACTTGTTACGATTTTCTCCGCGCTCACCAGCGCAATCGCATCTCCTCCTTCAGCGAAATTTCCGAGCCGGAAGAAGATTGGCTCGAACGCTTCGTCGCCGAGCCGGGCAGCGTTTCGGAAGATGCTGACGCGGCCAAAATGCTCATCGGGCGCGTGATGGACAAACTTTCCCCGGACGCGCGGCTCGTTATCCAACTGCTGGAAATCGAGGATCGTTCCGTGAAGGAAATCGCGGAAATCACCGGCTGGTCCGTGCCGTTGGTGAAAGTCCGCGCCTTCCGGGCACGCGGCGAAATGCGGAAAATTCTGGCACGGATGACCAAGGAGAAGTATTTGTAACCGCGCGCAATTTTTGCGCGTCCGACGAATCAAGCGTTTTATGAATCTCGCTGAACTGCAAAAAAAACTGACCGCTGCGGCCCGGCTCCAACCGCCGGATGACCGCGTGCCGTATGCGTTTGAAAAGCGCATCATGGCACTCCTTGCCGAGCGCGCGGAGGCGTCGCGGCAGATGTTTTGGGCGCGCGGACTTTGGCGCGCGGCGGTTTCCTGCGTGGTGCTGGCGGTGATTTGCGGGGCGGTTACGCTATTCGTGCCGGAAGTAGCGGATGGCGGCAATGATCTTTCGCAAGATTTGGAAAACACGTTGCTCGCCTCGGCGGATCCGGGTGAGGCGCCGATTCCGTGAACAACTGGAAAATCATTCCTAGTATCGTCCTCGCGACGGTATTGATTTTTGGCGCGGGCGTTTTCACCGGCGGCCTCTTGGTCAATCACGTCAAACCATCCGCCGCAAAAAAATCTTCCGCCGTGGTTCCGGCGATTATTCCAGTCACGAATTGCCCGCCAAATTTGCTCTCGAATGTCGCGGTGAAAATTTCCGCGTCGTTGCCGGAGATTTTAACCAAGCCGTTTCTAATGAAATTGGACGAGCAGTTGCATCTCACTGCCGAGCAGCACAAGGCCGTGGAAAAAATCATCAACGAAGGTCAGGATGACATCAAAAAAGTAGTGAGGAGTTCGCGGCTGGAAATCCGGGAAGTGCTCGCGCCGGAACAGTTGAAGCAGTTCGACATTTTGGTGAAGCGTCCCTCCTACAAAAAAAATTCCGGCACCAATGGAGCAACTGAGGGAACCGGCGCGCAAACATCGTTTCAGGAACGGCTGCAAGAAATTGTTGATAGATCGAAGACCAACCGTGTTTCAGCAACACCTCGGTTTGGCCAGACAACAATTTCAAACTTATCACCGGAGGCGCAGATAATTTTATTAGAAAAACAGCGAATCGAAGCCGCCGGGCAGGGCGCAAATCTCTTGCCACCGCCGCCCGCTGTCACCAATCCGCCGCCGGAATTGCCGTCGGGGAAAACGCCGTGAGCGCGCGGCTATTTTTGTTTCAACTGCACGGGTTGGTAGCCGCCGCGTGATTTGAAATAGGCGATCAACGCGAGATAGCCCGCGAGCATAAAGGCGGGAAAGAACGCCATCTTGCCGAGCGCGGCGAACTGGGCGCTGGTAGTGGCGGTCTTGATTTCGGCGAGCGATTTTTCATCCGTCACCGCCGCACTTTTTACCGGGTCAATCGCGCGATAGGGGCCGAGCAGATACGTTTTTTCCACAGTCACGGACTGGTAGAGCGCGGGATTGCTGGCGGACAATTTCTGTGTGGCCGTGGATTCCTGCAAGCCACCGATGAATGGAAAACCCAAAATCCCCACGGCCAACATGCCGATGCCGCCCATCGCGTTCAAGGTGAGCGCGCCGCCCTTCGGACATTGTTCGCTCGTCAGGCCAAGCATTGTCGGCCAGAAAAAAGTTTTGCCAATGCCGTAAAGTGTTGCAGCGGCAAAGATGGCATACAGTCCGGCTCCTTGGCATTTGGACAGCGCGGTGAGTCCGAGCGCGGCTAGAAACGCACAACTCGCCAACAAGCCCAGCGGAGAAATCTTGTGAACGATGGGGCCCGCAAAAAACCGCAACACCATCATGATAGCAGAAGTATAAACGAGCACCCACGCGGCGTTATAGCCATGCGCGGTCATGGGATCGCTCATCAAGCCAGTAATCCAGCCATCAGTTCCAATCTCCGTCGTGGCCAACGGCATCATGATGAGAATGAGGAAGGCGAGCACTAATCGGCCAAGCGATTTAGTAAAAAGCCCAAACCCAATTGCCAAAATCGCAGTCAACAACCATGAAGTTTTTATCCCCCAACCAAATACTTCAGGTTGTCCTAATTGAAAAACGACCAGCCCAAATCCCGCGACCGCGCCGAGAAAACCAAATTCGCCGAGCATGGTCATGTAGCCGACGCCTGCTTGTTCGCGTTCACTTTTCGGAAAATTTCTGCCGATTAAAATCAAAAAGAAAATAATCGCGGGAATCAAAATCAAGCCGAGCGCGATGCGCCAGTCTTTATTTTCCGCCAGCGCGATGGTGCAGAGTCCGCCCATGACGAGGCCAGCGGGCCAGCCAGCGTGTAGGCGATTGAGCCATTTCACCTTGTCCTGATTGAACATCGTGGCGACGATGGGATTGACGTAAGCCTCCACGGTGCCATTGCCTAGACCAAGAATGATGCTGCCCCAGTAGAGGAGTTGGTAGCCGTGTTTTTGCCCTGCGATGAGCGCGTCGCCCGTCACGCCGTGGATGCTTTGGTAGGCCATCACCGCCAGCGCGGTATAAATCAAATAGCTGACGAAGGAAAAAATCATCGCCACTTTGTAGCCGATGCGGTCAATGAAGAGGCTGAACAAAATGATGCTCACGCCGAACGGCCAGATGCCCGCGCCCTTGAGTTCGCCGACTAAAACTTTGTCGAGGCCGAAGTCGCCAGCAAAACTCGCGTCACACAAAATCATGCGGCTGATGAAGGCGTAGGCCGTGGTGATGAGCGCGATGAAGCAGCCCCAGAAAAGAACTTTGTCCGTTTTTTGATTCATGGAATTGCCCAATGCTCGTCAGCCGCGCAAAAGTGTCAACGGCAAATTGCTTTCTGGCGTAAATAAAATTCACTACACGCCGGACGCGGAGTTTGTAACTTTTTATTCGCCGTATCCTCTGGAGTATGAGTTAATGCCCCATCCCATTCTTATCGCATGAAAAAAAATAACGCCTCCCAACTCAACCGCCGCAGTTTTCTCGCCAAGGCCAGTGCGGCCATGGTCTTGCCGCTCATCGTTCCCGCTTGCGTCGTCGGACGCGGTGTGAAAACGCGTCCATCGAATCGCCTCAACCTCGGCGTCGTTGGTTGGGGTATGCAGGGGCCGAGCAATACGAAAAACTTTCTCGCCGAAACCGACTGCCGCGTTATCGCCGCGTGCGACTTGGATAAAAACGCGTTGCAGGCCGCCGCCGATACCATCAATGAACAATACGGCAATAAAGATTGCGCCCTCTACCACGACTACCGCGAGATGATGGCACGCCCCGATTTGGACGCCGTGATGCTCGCCGTGCCTGATAACTGGCATGAACTCGTTGCGACCGAGGCCGCCAGTCGCGGGCTTGACATCTACGGCGAAAAACCGCTCGCGAAGACGATTGCCGAACAGCAGCGCATCGTCCACGCGGTGCAGAAAAATAAAATCATCTGGCAGACCGGTTCGTGGCAACGCTCGCAGGCGTCCTTTCACAAGGCGGCGGAAATCGTTCGCAACGGACTCATCGGCGACGTCACGCACGTCGAAGTCGGTTTGCCCGGCGGCCATCACGATTTCAAAGGCACCAAGCCGGAATTGGTAGGAAAACTTTCCAGCCTCGGCATCACCGACCTGGCCACTATTCGGCCCGGCTCGGACGCGTGGAAAATCGCCATCAGCGAACCGCCGGCGGAACTGGATTACGAAACGTGGATCGGCCCCGCGCGCATGGAGCCGTATATCAAGCAACGCGTCCACATGAACTGGCGCTGGAACTACAACACCGGCGGCGGACAGTTGCTCGATTGGATTGGCCATCATTGCGACATCGCGCACTGGGGCATGGATTGCGACCGCTCCGGCCCATCCGAGATCGAGGGTCACGGCGAATTTCCCGAGGCCGATGCGTTGTGGAATACCTGCACGAAATACCGGATTGAATTGAAGTATCCGCGCAACATCACCATGACCATCGCGGGCGGTCACGGCGACATCAAGAGCGGCACCAAATGGATCGGCACCAACGGCTGGGTGTGGGTAGATCGCGGCGGTTTTGATTGTTCCATTCCTGAATTGAAAAAAGGCAAGTCGCTGCCCGAAGAACTTCGCAAAACCAAACTCTACGAATCGCCCGGCCACTGGCGGAACTTTCTCGACAGCATCAAATCGCGGCAACCCACCATTGCGCCCGTCGAGACCGCGCATCACTCCGCGATTCCCGGACACCTTGGATTGATCGCCATGCAGACGGGCCGGAAAATCCGCTGGGATGTGGCGCACGAAAAAATCCTAGGCGATGCCGACGCGAGCAAACGGCTCACCCGCGAATACCGCGCGCCGTGGAAAATGAGTTGAAGCGTTGAAGGCGGCGGCGCGTGCGTCTCGCAGAGACATAGCGACAATAGCCCGGCGTTTTAACGCCGGGTGACGCCCCAAAAAAAGTTAAAGTCCCAACGGGACGACCGGCAATTTCAGCCGTCCCGTTGGGACTCGTCATTTTGCGGATAGAACCGGGCTGCCGCGAATATAAAACCGCCGCCACTGTTGCGCATGATGGCAGATGGCTTTCCGAAAGCCCGCTAGGGCTGATATATTTGTAGAATCTAGCATCAATAATTTTCAAGCTCCGTTCAGGAGCGACATCTGCGGATGACTTCAGTCTCGTTTGCCAAGTGTCTATCTGAATCAAGATTGTTTGCCGCCGCGTTAAGTCATAAAATTTTCCCCATGCTTTCTAAAATTTATTTCATCCGCCACGGCGAAACCGCGTGGTCGCTCTCTGGCCAGCACACGAGCCGCACGGAAATGCCGCTGACGGCAGTGGGCGAACTCGCGGCGCGCGGCCTCGGCGCAAAATTGCAGGCGGTGAATTTAACCAAAGTTCTCACCAGCCCGCGCGTGCGGGCGCGGCGCACCTGCGAACTCACGGGTTTGCCCGGCGCGGAAATTGAAAACGATCTCGCCGAGTGGGACTACGGCGATTATGAAGGCTTGCGCTCCGTGGAAATCCGCGCGTCGCGGCCAGACTGGAATATTTATTTTGACGGTTGCCCGAACGGAGAATCGCCCGCGCAAATTTCGGCGCGGGCGGATCGCTTGATTCTCCGTTTGCAAACGATGAGCGGCGCGGTGGCGCTGTTTTCGCACGGCCATTTCGGGCGCGTGCTGGCGGCGCGGTGGATCGGCCTGCCGGTGGCACAGGCCGGACATTTTGGTCTCCACACGGCGTCGCTGAACATTCTCGGCTACGAGCAGAGCCTTCAGCCCGTGCCAGCAATCCTGCTGTGGAACGCGACGAGTGTTTCTTGACGCAGCCCTTGAGCGGTGGAAATTCTCGCGCTGCGAGAACTCCGCCGGCGAAGGCCGACAGCTTAACGCGCTCGACAAAAATGGACGGCTTTTACATCCTCCCGCGCGGATGGCATGAACGAATTTCTCCAACAACTCATCAACGGCCTCGCGCTCGGCGCAATCTACGCGCTCATCGCGCTCGGCTACACGATGGTTTATGGCGTGCTGCGTTTCATCAATTTCGCGCACGGCGATGTCTTCATGCTCGGCGCGTTCGCAGGATATTATTTGTCGCCGCTGGTGAATAAATTTTTGCCCGCGAATTCCTACATCGGCGGCGCGCTGGTTTTAATTTTATCAATGGCCGCGTGCGCGCTGCTCGGCATCATCATTGAATTTCTCGCGTATCGTCCACTTCGTTCAAGGCCCAAGCTTACCGTGCTCATCACGGCCATCGGCGTTTCGTTATTCATCGAATACACCTGCCAAAACAGCCACGTCTTTGGCGCGGCGCCACATAAATTCCCCGACCTCATTCCCGCGACGACGTGGACTCTCGGCGGCCTCGTCATCGGCGCGAATCAAATCCTTGTCCTCGTCATCACCGCGCTGCTATTGGTCGCGCTGCGTTTCATCGTGCAAAAAACTCGCGTCGGCACGGCCATGCGGGCGGTGTCATTCAACGAAAATGCCGCCGCACTGATGGGCGTGAACATCAACTCCATCATCTCGTTCACCTTCGGCCTCGGTTCAGCGCTCGCAGGCGCGGGTGGCATTTTATTTGCGATGAATTACGCGAGCATTGATCCGCTGATGGGCGTGCAGACGGGACTGAAGGCGTTCGTCGCCGCTGTGCTGGGCGGCATCGGCAATCTGCAAGGCGCGGCACTCGGCGGATTGATTTTGGGTTTGCTGGAAACATTTGCTGGCGGCATCCCCGGCGTGTCGAACTACCGCGACGGCATCGCGTTTGCGATTTTGATTTTGATCCTGCTCTTCAAACCCGCCGGGTTGCTCGGCAAGGCGACGGTGGAAAAAGTTTAGGGCGGCAAAATAATTTTTGGACCAAGCTGGCTGACTGAATGGCGCGAGCCTTCCCCTCACCCTGACCCTCTCCCCTGAGGAGAGGGAACAGCCGTTGGTCGTCTTCAAAAAATTCGAGCGTCGTCGAGCAGAAGTCAGCCATTGCTACGCCCAGACGCTGTGAGCGTTTCTCCCTCTCCGCTGGGGAGAGGGCCGGGGTGAGGGGAAACGAACCATTCAAATACAGATGATTAAACCTTCCAGTTTTTCTCCCGCAACGATCCCGCAGAGTGATTGCCAAAAGTATTGCGTGCGAGCGGACGCGTTTCATGGTTTTATTTCCGACCGATGAATATCGAAGCCCCTGAAATCAGTCTTGTCATCCCGTGTTACAACGAGGAAGGCAATCTGCGCGAACTCGTCAAGGCCATCCGCGCGGCGGTCGAGCCGCTGAACATTTCCTACGAGGTCGTCATTACCGACGATTGCAGCAAGGATTCCTCGTGGAAAATTTTACAGGAACTTGCCGCGAGCGATCCGCGCATCCGCGTGCAAAAATTTGCGTTCAACTGCGGCGAGAGCGCGGCGAGCTTCGCGGGACTCAAGGCGGCGCGTGGAAAATATCTCTTCACGCTCGACGCCGATTTGCAGAACGACCCGAAAGATTTGCCGAAATTTCTAGAGGCGCTGAAAAATTTCGACTGCGTCTGCGGCACGCGCGTGAAGGCGCGGGGCGAAGGCGATAATTTCATCCGTGTGGCGTCATCGCGCATCGCCAACGCAGTGCGGAATAAATTATCCGGCGAACAGATCGCTGACGCGGGCTGCACCTATCGCGCGTTCAAACGCGAGTGCATCGAGAACCTGAAGTTTTTCAAGGGGATGCACCGCTTCTTGCCGACGCTGTTCAAGATTGAAGGCCACACCGTCACGGAAATCGAAGTGAGCAACAATCCGCGCTTCGCCGGGCAGAGCAATTACGGCGTGTGGAACCGGCTCTTTGCGTCGTTCTACGATTTGCTCGCCGTGCGCTGGATGAAGAAGCGGATGTTCAAATACAAAGTCGCGGAGCGGGTGAATTGAAGGTAGGGACGCCGCGCTGCGGCGTCCGCGTCCGAGCGAAGTCGAGGACGCAACGAACGTGGCAGGACTCGCGCTCTGGCAGAAGTTCCGGCGGCTTTACCGCCGGGGACAGCGCAGCGCGCCGTCCCTACCACGTCACGCCTTGCCGTAATTCTCCACCGGCTCGGCACCAATCGTGCCGGCGAGTTTTTTCAGATAGTCCGGTGACTCGACCTGCGCCAAAGTTTTCCGCGCATCAGTGAGGCGCTGGCCGATGTTCATTTTTTCCGACACGTCGGCGTAGTTCGCGCGGCGCAGAAAATTATTCAGCGTTTCGATGTGGCGTTTCCACAGAGCGCGGTCAATTTTCTGCTTCGCTTCCAAACGTTTTTGATACCAGTCGCTCGCCAAAAGATTTTCGCGGGAAAATAATTTCCGCACGTCCGGGTGATCCAGATTTTTCCCGTCCCACACGTCGTGGAGCATGATGTGCAGCAACGCCTGCAATGGCGGACACGCCTGCGCGATGCTGCCGTCGGCAAAGTATTGCTGCGCGACGCGCTTCTGCGTCGCGAGGATGTTGTCCATGCCGTCCGCGAAAATGTCCTTGCCCTGCAACTCCGGCTTGAGCATCGCCTCGGTGAAGACGGCGTGCGGATGATTGAACACGCGGCCAAAAAATGCGTGGACAAACCGCGCGTTGATGCGCCAGCCGAGCCGGCTGGACGGAATGGTTTTTCCGTTGTGCGTGAGGTCCGGGCATTTTTCCAGAAAGCGGTTCGCGATCAAAAACTTCGGATCGCGTTCCTCGGCGGAGAGGCGGCACCAGATTTCCGGCACGATCAAACTCACGTCGTGATCCACGCGCAGGTTCGGCCCGACGTAACCGGCGGCGGTGACGAACGCGTGATGGTCGCAGAGGATGAACGCCACGAGCGCGTTGTTCAAATCCATGATCGGCGGCAGCGCGTTGAACGGGCCTTTGGTGAGGGCGCCCTCGGAGCCGGCGCCGGTGGTGGAAGGCGATTTGCCCGTCATGCTGCAGATCACTTCCATGAATAGTTCCGGCAGTTCCATGAAATGAATCGGGTTATAGCACGCGAGCGGACGCACGCCGACATCGGGCGGATTATTGCGGCGTCCCGGCAGCACGGCGGTGACGGGCGTATGCAACGGCAGACCGGGCGGCACGCGGCGGCGCAGGCGCGCGGACATTTCCGCGAGATAGGTTTCACTCGCGCGCACGAGGTCGGGACGCTTTTGCAAGTAGCGCGGATTTTTTGTCGGCTTGCCGTCCACGAGGCGCGGGTTCGCGGTGCAGACAAAATAATCCGGCTCGCCGGTCGCCGCGACCTCGCCGATAAATTTCTGCATCGGCTCGGTATATTCATGGAAGCCCAGCGCGTCCTCGACCATGTTGCGGGCGCGGGCGGGCGTGAGCGGTTCGTAGTTGGAAAAGAAATTTTCCGGCTGCACGAAATCAATTTCCGCCTGCTTGTCATAGCCGCGATGGATCGCATCGTCGGGGCGCTGGAACAAACGCTGCTCGCAGTTCAGCGCGAATTTAAGCGAGAGAGTTTTATCCGTGCCTTCCGGTAAATTTTCCAGCGCGGACGCGGGCACGACGGTCGAGGCCGTGATGTCATCTTCCATCTGCACTTTGACGGCAGGATGAAAATCTTTGCGCAAACCGAACGTGCGCCACGCGCCATCCGCATCAAAGCCGACGCGCAGATAAGTCGTGACGAGTTTTTTGTTGTCGCACTTGAGCTCGTTGCCGGGCGTGCCGTTGATGATGTCCACGCTGAAATGCTCACGCCAATGATCCTTCCAGTCTGGTTTGAAATAACGCTTCACGACGAAGACGAGTTCCTTGACGTGCTGCGGGACGTTCGTGAGCCACGCATTGTATTCCGGCGTGTAATCATGTTCGTCGGGCGTGAGCAATTTGATGACGGAACCGAGCGAACGTTCCGGTGACAGCACGGTGCGTTTATCCGCGCGCGATTTTTCCACGAAGCGATGGGAGTAATCGTAGTTGATCAAAATTTCCACGCGGTCGAAATCGTTTTTCAAATCCGAAACAAACACCGGGCCGGTGATAACGGCGTCCGTGATTGGTTTGGAAATTTCTGATTTTCCACCGCCGGAAACCGTGCAGGGTTTGTGGCAAAACGTTCCTTCCGCGACCGTGCCGACCAGCCGCCACTGGCGTCCGTGGCCGGGCGGTTTTTCCATGCGGATTTTGTAGCCGGAGGGACGGACGTAGGTTTTTTCCGGCGAGAGTTTGATCGCGTGATCGCCGGTGGCATTCGTCCAAGAAATTTTTTGCAGCTTCAATTCAAAGTGCGCGTCGTGCGGAACGTAGATGATTTCGGGAAAATTTTTATCTACCGCATAACCTTCCGGCTGCACGTCCAGCGCGTCGGCAAACAGCAAAATCATTTCCTCAAAACGATGGCCAAGTTGTCGCACATGGACATCGCCGGAAAATTCTTCGCCGAGATCGTAGCTCTGAAAAACGAGTGCGCCGCCAGCGTGTTCTTCTTCCGCGAGGCCGAACAGATTTGCGGCGTAGCTCAACTGCGTCTTCACTTCTTTTTTGCAATAGCCGAAATAATTATCGGCGATGATGGTGACGATCACGCCGGTTTCATCACGGCAGGTGAGCTTGAACGCGTTGCCGCCGTTGTAAAGCTCACCGTCGGTTTTCCAGCACATCCCGTCGCGCCGCTGACGTTCGGTGGCTTGATCGAAGTGCGGGAGGCCGACGGATTTTTTGGTTGCCCGAATCAAATGCGGCGCGAGAATCACGCAACCCGTGTGGCCTGTCCAATGTTCCGTGTCGAGCGCGGCGTCATTTTCCGGAAGCAACGGATCGCCGCCGTTTTCAAAAATTGCCTCGACGAAATCTAGGTTGCTCACCAAATTTCCCGGCACAAAAAAACGCACTTCCATTCTTTTTTCAGAAATGAATCCGGGAACTTCGGGGCAGACCAACGGGCGCAGTAGCAGCGAGACAAAACATTCGGCGGGCTTCGGCTGCGTGGAAGTGAAGGGCAATTTCAATAACTCGCTCGGTGGCGTGAGCGCGGCTTGGAGAATTTTTGCGAACGTGACTTTCGGCACGCCGAGTTTGTCGTCGGGAATCGGCAGGCCGCCCTCGGTGACGTGGAAAATTCCGGCGGTCGTGCGGCGGTCGCTTTTCGGATTGTGCAAAACGCCTTGTTTGACACGGTAGGAATTGATGATGTCCGAGGAAAAATCATCGCGGTCCACCGGCAGCGAGAGCACGCGCGCGAGGCCGGGGCGATCTAGCGTGAACGTGCGCGCGGGCAGTTGGGGCGCGGGAATTTCTTGCAGATAATCGTGGAGAAAATTCTGGATACGCGCGTCGGCGGGGCAGAGATAGTTGCCGAGTAACCGATCTTTCTCGCGCGACTGCGCGGCCATGGCGGCGGCGATTTCGACAAATTCCGTGTCGCCCTTGAGCGGCACCGGCGCGCAGCCGATGAGCGCGAGTTTGACGTTGATGTGCGCGATGAGATGAGCTGGTAATTGTGTGTGCATAGTAAATTTCCTCCGACCAATTTCTCCGCCGCCACAATGCCAGCCACAGGCGCGGACGTAAAATAAAATTTTACGGCCACGGCGCTGCAAAAGAAGTTGCTTCACCATTCTGCGTCGGGAAAACTGCCGCCATGCTTTCCTGCGTTTGTTCCGCTGCGGTCAATGGCATTGATGCCTACGCCATCGAGGTGGAAGTGAACTGCGGCTACGGCGAGACCTTCATCGCGCTCGTCGGTTTGCCGGATGCGGCGGTGAAAGAATCCAAAGATCGCGTCTCCACCGCGCTGTCCAATTCCGGATACAAATTTCCGATGGGCAAAACCACCATCAATCTCGCGCCCGCCGATGTGAAAAAAGAGGGGCCGAGTTTTGATCTCCCCATCGCCGTCGGAATGTTGGCCGCGAGTGAACAATTGGAGACGGATCAGCTCGATCATTTTGTCATCGTCGGCGAACTCGCGCTCACCGGTGCGGTGCGTTCGTGCAAAGGGATTTTACCGATTGCGCTGCGGGCGAAGGCGGATGGTAAAACGGGAATTCTCGTTCCCGCCGAAAACGCTGCCGAGGCCGCCGTCGTTGACGGTTTGCAGGTTATCCCCGTGCAAAATCTCCGCGAGGCCGCTCAGTTTCTCGAAGGCGAAATTAAAATCACGCCGACAAAAGTGGATCTGCAAAAACTGTTCGCGCATACGACGGACGACGAACATGATTTTTCGGAAGTGAAGGGCCAGGAGAACGTAAAACGCGCGTTGGAGATCGCGGCGGCGGGTGGCCACAATGTCATCCTCATCGGCCCGCCCGGCACGGGGAAATCCATGCTCGCAAAAAGATTGGCGACCATTTTACCGCCGCTGACTTTGGACGAAGCGTTAGAGACGACGAAAATTCACAGCATCGTCGGCCTGCTGAAATCCGGTCAAGCGCTCGTGACGCAACGACCTTTTCGCGCACCGCATCACACCGCGAGCGATGCGGGTTTGCTCGGCGGAAATATCAATCCCACGCCCGGCGAAATTTCCATCGCGCACCACGGCGTTTTATTTTTGGACGAATTGCCGGAGTTCAAACGCAGTGTGCTAGAGACGCTGCGGCAGCCGCTCGAAGAAGGTCACGTCACGATTTCCCGCGCCGCCGGCACGCTGACGTTCCCCGCGCAATTCATGCTCATCGCCGCGATGAATCCGACGCCCGATGGGAAAATGCCGGGCGAAAGCAAAAGCTCGCCGCGCGAAATTCAAAATTATCTCGGCCGCATTTCCGGGCCGCTGTTGGACCGCATTGACCTGCATATCGAAGTTCCGGCGGTGAAATTTCGCGATATGAGCAACGCGCAGCCGGGCGAAAGTTCCGCGCACATTCGGGAGCGCGTCATCGCTGCGCGCCAGTTGCAAACGGCGCGGTTTGCAGGCAAAAAGAACGTCACCTGCAACGCGCGCATGGGGCCGCGCGAGCTGAAAGCGTTTTGCGAACTCGACGAGCCAACGCGCACGATGCTCCAGCACGCGATGGCGGAATACAATTTGAGCGCCCGCGCCTACGACCGCATTTTGAAAACGGCACGGACGATTGCCGATCTCGCTGCCGCCGAAAAAATCACCGGCGACCACATCGGCGAGGCGATCCAATTCCGCTCGCTCGACCGGCAGTTGTGGGGGTAGTTGTTTTCCTGTAGGAGACGCGGTGACGAGGCTCAAATTAAAGAAAAGTTAGAGTCTCCTCACGTCGTCTGCTACAACACGGAGCGCGGGTCTG
>JANYCI010000083.1 GCA_025360325.1 Limisphaerales bacterium
CTATGCTAAAAAAGCCAAAGATACCTATGTTGCGCGGGAGGTGTTCACTTCACTCACGCCGAAAAATCTCGGCAGCATTTGGCCGAAAGAGTTTGCCTATTATTGCGATGCAGCGTGGAAACGCTATGCCGACGAATCGGCAGACATCGAAGCCGAATTAAAGCGGACAAAGAACTGTGTTCCCGAAAGCTTCACAAGCAAACTTTGCTTCTCCCATTTCCAAAAATGGCGGCAAGATGATTGCCCGGAGTTTTACTGGCCGAAAGAAATCAAAATTCCCATTCGCAATGTCCGGTTGATTTCTGTGAAGGACGATACGGCGGTGGCTCCGTTCAGTCCCGGCACTCATGCCTATGTCAAACGAACCGGCTATAAGGAAGTTCAGGTTTTTCTAGCAGAAGATGATAAATCTTTTGTGCCGGTTTTTATTCCTTACTGGAAGAATGATAAACTGGTTTCGGAAAAGCCAATCAAGCAGAACACAAAGCCCGTTGTAATAATCAGGCGCGGAATGGTGGTCGAAACAAAAAAAGCTTTTTCGGCGGGACAGCCGCCAGGAAAATATCGCGTGCTGGTAACAGGCCAGTTGCAGGTAAAATTATTACCGCATTACGTCGCCAATAAGGAAGAAGCAATTGTTTCATTCGGCCTCGGAAAGAAAGGTGTTCAACCCATGTGGGCAGATTTCATTCGGGTTCTCGGCTATGAGCTACCACATCCTCCATCTGTTAAGCCACAATCTTAAAGTCCGCATCAAGCTGGATCAGCTTCACATCACGGACTTGGAGAGCGGCACGGATAAATCTGTGCCGCTGGCGGATGTCGCGGTCATCGTCTGCGCGGCGCGGGACACGGAGTTTTCGGCCAGTTCGCTCCGGCGCATGGCAGAACTGAATGTCCTGCTGCTGATCTGTAACGAGAAGTTCGAGCCGTGTGCCATCACCCTGCCTTATTATCGTGCCACGAACACGGAATTACTCCGCCGCCAGATTGAATGGACGCCGGAATGGAAAACCGCCATGTGGCGGCAGATCATCACCGCCAAAGTCCGCAATCAAGCCGCCAATCTCGCGCACTTGAAACGCGCGCATACACTGTTAAGCACCATTGCGGAACGATGCGAACTGGGGAGCACACGCGCCCCGCGTGTCTCCGACGACGCCCCGTCGTCGGAATCCCCCACCCTGAATGTTGTCCGCGAGGGCGCGGACAACGACACGCGGGGCGCGTGTGCTCCCCCAAAAATTTCCCTCGCCACCCTCACGGCTTCCAAACGCGCCGCGTTTCTCTCTGATTCGCCGGAAGCTTCCGAATCTCGCGCGGCACGGCATTATTGGAAACATCTTTTACCGCGTTTGAGCGAATGGCAGCAGACGGAGGAAAAAAACCGTGTTCCCGGCACACGCGAAGGTGTGAATGGAATGTTGGATTATGGTTACGCCATTTTGCGGACGGCAGTTCTTCGCTCGCTCGCCGCACATGGATTCATCGCCGCCATCGGCATCGCCCACACGGCCAAGGCCGGAAGTTTTGCGCTTGCGGATGATGTGATGGAACCGTTGCGCCCGTGGATGGACCGCGAGTTGAAAGTTTTTCTGCAAGGCGGCAAACGCCCAATGCAGGAATGGATGCGGCAAGCCGTGAGCGTGTTGCAACTGGAAGTTCCCATCAACCGCAACAAAATGCGGCTGCTCAATGCGATTGATGTCTATGTGCAAAGTTTTGCCGATGCCGCAATGTCTCGCACGCCATTGCTGCTAAAAATCCCGATGCTGCCGTGAGTGACGAACCCAACAATTTGCCCGACGAGGAAGAATTGTTGCCGGATGAACGTCCGCGCCGTTCGCGCTACGAACGCCCCCTCATCCGTCCTGCGGACACCTTCTCCCCCGTTGGGGGAGCAGGCTCGGATGAGGGGGAATCGTTTGATGCAAAAATCTCTCCGCCGGAAATTCCGTTCCACCTTCAACCCTCAACCGCTGCCGATGCGCCGCGCCGCAAATCCCGTGGCAAACGGGGACGCGACCCGGTGTGCAGCAAATATCGTATGGCCTGGGTGCTTGTATTCTTTGACCTCCCCGTTGGCACGCCGGAGGAACGTCGCGACGCCAGCAACTTCCGCAAGGACTTGATCAAGGATGGTTACTTCATGGTGCAGTTCAGCGTTTATGCCCGGCCTTGCGGAACGGCTGACCGCGTGGAAACACAAGTGCGCCGGTTGAGATCAAAAATTCCAGACAAGGGTGAAGTGCGCGGCTTGATGATTTCTGACGCGCAATGGGGACGAATGATTATTGTTCGCGGCCAGCAAAAAACCGACGCTGAAAAAATGCCAGCGCAGATGCAGTTCTTCTAAAAAAATATCCGGCACTCACTTTCGTGAATGCCGGATTATGACCTCGTTAAACCACAGTTACCTGTGGCCGCTAGGGTATCCCTTGCGGGATAGTGCTATTTCAGCTTGATTGAGCTTTCCCAACCAAGCCCAGCGTTGGTCAACATATTTGAGATGGTGCCCCCCGTCCAAAGGATTCATCAACTCGCCACTGTTCTACCACAACCGACTTTCACCGTCAACCTATTGTAGAATCCCTTGGACGGGGGGCAATCCCAAACGTGGATAAAAGCCTAGTTGCAGCCGCCGTCATTGTAGAATCCCTTGGACGGGGGGCAATCCCAAACGCGTTGGTAAACCTAGTCTTGCAACCCTTGATTGTAGAATCCCTTGGACGGGGGGC
>JANYCI010000084.1 GCA_025360325.1 Limisphaerales bacterium
GAACGCCCACGCCTTGCGGCCGAGCGCACGGATTTCCGCCGCGACCTTCTCGGAATTTTCCTGCGTGCGCGAAACCACGACGACATCCGCGCCCTCATTGGCGAATTTCAACGCAATGGCGCGCCCGATCCCGCGACCGGCCCCGGTGACAACGGTAATTTGATTGGCAAGTTGGCTCATAAAATTATTTTTCAGCCACAGATGAAACACAGATTGAACACAGATTCAAAGCGATTTTATTTTCACTAGTTAGAAATTCAAATCTCGAACGCGGATAAATGGATTTCCCGTTTCAGCCGCTCTTCTTACTTTTGCAGCAAGAACATCAACCACAGAAATCTTTTTTATTAACATCTCCGACAAATCACAACCATCCATACACACGAGCCTCTTGCCTTTCCCAAAGGCCAAAAGCCCGTCTTCAGAAAATCCACTAATGCTTACGAAAAGACCTCGCGACCACGAAGCTTTCTGTCCGAGCTTTCCCTCAAAAGTGTGAAGATGTGCTGCGCCAATTGGAGAGTTTTCCCACTTAGCTTCCAATAGATACGTTTCGTTGTGCATGACGAAACTACCATCAATCTGCTCGCCGGTGAGCCGAAATGATGCGCGGCCAGAAAGACCATAAGCGTTGAACAAATTCTTAAGAAATTTCTCAAACTCATATCCTCGCTGTTGAGCGGGCAAACGACTCACTTCAATCAGTTGAGCTGTTAGTTTCTTGGAATCGTCGTCACTTATGCCAGCAGTTGAGCTGTTAGTTTGCTGCGATTCGACTTTTGGAGAAGAACCACCAAACCTATTCAAAATCTGTTGAAGAAGTGATTGTGCTGAACTGGAAATCGGCGCGTCTGCATAGATTGACCAACCTTCGAGAAGACCACCAAAAAATAATCGAAGTTGCTTTTCTGTCGCCACATCCCAAAACGCCCTCAATCTATTCGCTTTTGATTTTGATATAGAGTCACGATCATAATGCGAGTTGTAAATTTGAATTCCAACAACCTCACGAAAAAACTCTTCAAAAGTGCGATTGGAAAAATTAAGAACCCAGCCTCCTTGCATACGAAGCTCACGTTCTAATTTTTGTTTCTCAATGTGTGTAAGGCTGCTCAATTTACAATCAAATGTCCCATCTGTGTTTCATCTGTGAAAATCTGTGGCTAATGCCAATCGGCCACCCTCGTGACCGCGAAAATTTTTTGACGCACATTGGCGCAACCCGTCCGCCCTCGCTCCGGCCATGAGCGAATCTTTCCAGAACCCGCCCGCCGCGCAAGGGCAAAAAACAAATTCATTTTTTAGCCACAGAGGCACAGAGAACACAGAGGCAGAAAAAAACTCTCTGTGCGCTCTGTGTCTCTGTGGCAAATCTTTAGGCCAACGCCTTCACCGTGGCTTCCAAGCTCGCCGCGTCCGCGACGTTCAGCATCGTCGCCGTTTTATCAATGCGCTTCATGAAGCCGCTCAACGCCGTGCCGGGGCCAAGTTCGATGAAACGCGTAAAACCCTGCGCCAGCAACGCGCGCATGGATTCCTCCCAGCGCACCGAGGCGCAAACTTGCTCGACAAGCTTGGCGGAAATTTCCGTTGGCGAACCGTGCGCCTGCGCGGTGACGTTGGAAATCACCGGCACGACTGGCGAAATCAAATTCACCTTCGCCAGTTCCGCGCCAAGCTTGGGCTGTGCGCTCGCCATCAGCGGCGAGTGATACGCACCCGCCACCGCGAGCGGCAATGCGCGCTTGGCTCCCCTGCCCTTCGCCAATTCGCAGGCGAGGGAAATTTTTTCTGCCGCGCCAGAAATCACGAGCTGGCCGGGGCAATTCAGATTCGCCAACACGACACCGGCTTCGGCGCAAACCTCGCGCGTCAAATTTTCGTCGAGGCCGATGATCGCCGCCATGCCGCCTTTGGTCGCATCGCACGCTTCCTGCATGAATTTTCCGCGCTGCCGCACGACGCGCAGGCCGTCTTCAAAACTCATCGCGCCTGCCGCCGTGAGCGCCGTGAATTCTCCAAGCGACAATCCGGCGGTGGCGGCGAATTTCAGATTGGGATTTTGTTCCTTGAGCAGTTGAAAACAAACCCAGCTTACGAGAAAAATTCCCGGCTGCGCGTTTTCGGTTTTGGTCAATTCAGCTTCCGGGCCTTCAAAACAAATTTTCGCGAGGTCGTAGCCGAGCGCAGTGTTGGCACGGTCGAACCATGCTTTGGCGCTCGGAAATTTTTCGGCAAGGTCTTTGCCCATGCCGATGACTTGTGCGCCTTGACCGGCAAAGAGAAGTGCAGTTTTGCTCATAGAAAAATTTTAAGGCTGGTGGAGCGAGCGTCCTCGCGAGCCGACTTGGACCAAACAGTTCTCGCGGCTCGCGGGGACGCTCACCCCACCGCAATTAGACGCGGCTGGAAAATTTATTTCGCCGCCAGCGCCGTGGCCGCCTGATTCGCGAGATTCAAAACGGTGTTTGGAAATAGACCGAGCCAGAAGATGCCGCCAATGCAAACCCACGCGGTGACTATCGCCGGAGCCGAGAGCGTGATGGGCGAGAGGTCTTTCGCTTCCTTGCTCCAGTAAATCGCGCGGACAACGTTGAAATAGTAGTAGAGCGACATCACCACGCCAGCGAGCGCGATGAAGACGAGATAGATGTAGCCGTAATGATGCGACGATTGCGCGGCTTCGATGACGGATTTAAGCAGCAGAAATTTTCCGAAGAATCCAGCGAGCGGCGGAATGCCGGCGAGCGAAACCATCGAAATGGTCATGGTCGCGGCGAGGAGCGGCGAGCGCTGATTCAAACCGGCGAGGCCGGAAACATCGTCGGTTTCGAGATGGCGCAGC
>JANYCI010000087.1 GCA_025360325.1 Limisphaerales bacterium
CGAGCGCGGTGAAAAATTTATCAGCGAAATCCTTGCGCGCATCCGCTTCTTGGTAGTCGCCCGACAGGTAATGGTCTTTGCCGGATTCAAAAATGGCGACGAGTCTCTGAACTTTGGCAAAGGCTTCGTCAAATTTGGTTGTCACGGGTGGAGTTTGTGCAGGAAATTTTTCGGCGTCAATTCTGAGTTCACCGCGCCGGATTGCGCGGGAATTTCGCGAACGGCAGACGCGCGCCGCGAATTTGCGTTCGGTCAGCACGGATGGTCACGGGCGCGAGAAATAACGCCGCGCCGCTCGCAGAAATTAAATCGTCCTGATCAATGCCGTCGCCGCTCACGCCAATCGCGCCGATGAGCACGCCGTCGCGGTAGAGCGGAAAGCCGCCGGGGAAAATCGTGATTCCGTTCGGCAGATTGGGGTCAACGGACGGCACGTTGGTCACGAGCGCACCGTTGAGCGGATTAGTGACATTCGCTGGAAACGCGGAGAATTTTTCCTGCATACCAAGAAACAGTCCGGGTGCCGTGCCGTTGATGCCGGGCGGATACAAACTTTGCGCGAGGAAGCCGACGGTGCGCGTGGAGTAAGCGCGGTTGTTCGCGGAAAATAGCAGCGCGGTGCGCGCCTTCTGCACAGCCACATCCCAACTGAATCGCGTGGTGTCCGGCGAGGTGCAAAACGTTCCCAGCACGATGGGCGCGAGGCCGTCGGCATTGGGATTATTGACGACGGTGATGAAGACTTGCGCGCCCGTGCCGCGCGGGAGCCGGATGCCCGCGCGCGTGGTGCGGCAGCGATTCGCAGCGGCGGCGAGGATGCTGGAAACTTCCAGCGCATCCAGCCGGGCGACGCCCAGTGGCACGAGCGATGGATCATCCGTGATGGGCTGGCGCAATTCACCCGTCAGGCCGCCGAGCGTCACGACCGGATACGCAAACGGCGCGGGCGTCGCGATGAGGGTGTAGGGTAAAATATTTTTCCCTGACAAGCTTCCGAACGGCGGCACCGTGCCGAGGCGCGTGTAGCTTTCAATGTATTCAAACCGGATACCGTCGCCCAACACTTGCGAGCCGAGAATTCCACTCGGCGGACGAAAACCAGTCTGTCCCGCGAGTGCGACATCTTCATCCGAGTCCGCCCGCGCGATGACACTAGGCGTGACGGCGAGCGGCGAAACACCATTGCCCGCGACGCCGATGCCGCCGACGAGTGCGCCGCCTTGGTAGAGCGGCAATCCGCCGGGAGTTCCCGCGAGTCCGCCGGTGACCGGCAACGGCGGTGCGACGAGATTCGTGCCGGGCGAACTGCCGTAAGTGATGACGCTACCAGGAGCCTTGAATTTATTGATGTCGGAAAAAGCGAGCTGCGAAAAATTAACGCCCACGAGCGGCCCCGGCGGTTTGTTGGCGAAGCCCGGCGGAAAATGTTGCTGCACGATGAAGCCAGCGGTGCGCGTGCTGAACGCATTTTGTCCGCTGCTCAAAAACGCGGCGGTGCCGGCCTTGGCAATCGCCTCGCTGATGAGGTCATCCGTTAGCGAGAGATTGGTATTCACCGTCCACACGCCGAGCACCCAGCCTTCGCGATCCGTCACGGCGATGACGGCATTGGTCTTGAGCGGCGAACCCGTGAGCATCGTCGCGCGCGTGACGGCTTGCGAAATAATTTTCTGCACGTCCGGCAACGTGAGTTGCGCGGAAGCCAACTGCGCGGATAGCACAGCGAAAAATAAAATGGGAAGGATTCGTTTCACCAAGTTACATTCTTATGCGGATAAAATATAAGGTCAGACCTCCGCCCCACGAGCGGATTGTGTGCAACGGATTCGCCTCCGTCGCCCGCAAGAAAGTCCAACCCAGCGGCTGCATCTCGGCAATCTTGGAATCAATCTCTCGCTGCTTTTCCCAGGCAAACGTCGAATGTAACTTCAAATAGAGCGAGGTTTGTTCAGCGCCAGGATGCAATGCGAGAAGCGCGCGTGTTCGCCGCTCCATTCGCAAACGTGGGACGATGACAGCAAACAGAACCGGCAAGAATGCCGGGATGGCGCATAATAGAAGTGCCGTGATGTAATTCATAAGCGTGTATGCTGGCTGACTATTGCGTTCCAGAACATTTTCAAGCTGCGACTGCAATTCTTGCCGAGCCTAAACGCTTGCTTTCTGAAAACAAACAAATTCTCATGGGGGCGGATGCGTCGGCCCAGACCAATGGCAGATCGAAGAATTATCAACTGGCTCTTAATGGCCGGACTGATGACGGGTGCTGTCTCGGCTGGCTTCGCGGAAGAATCTGTAAAACCCAATCAGGTGATCAGCACAAATCCGCCGCCCGCATCGCCAGAAAAATTTAATCCCGATCCCAACGTGGTGATTTTGCCGGAACCGCCGCCCACCAATTTCCGCTGGACGCGCCGCGTAGTCGTGAGCAGCAATCCGCCCGCGTTGTTCAATCCCGATCCCGGCGCGAGCTGGCTGTCGCCTACAAATCTACCGCCGCCATTGTTCAATGAGCCAAGCGCACCGGCGCTATTCGAGCCGCCGACGATTCCGGCGGATTTGAAATTGCCGCGCGCTGATGTGCGCGTCGGAGAAATTTTTTCGCCAACGAATCCGCCGCCGCGCAGCTTCGGTGACGAGCCGTTGCCGCAAGAATTAAAATTGCCGCGCGAAAAAACGCGACGGGAATTGCGCGTGGAAAAAGAATTTTTTGCGCAAAAATTTTCTCCCGGAAAAAATAGTTATCCCACGAACACCGTCGCGCGGCCTGACCGCTGGCGTATCGGTTTCACACCGTGGAAACGCTACACGAGCGGCGGGGGCGAACAGCCGTTCGAGTCGCCGGAGCCGCGCCTGTGGCATCCGTATCACCAGAGTTTGCTCAAGGCCGATCTGCCAATCATCGGGCAGGATATTTTTCTCGATCTCACAGCCTCGGCGCAAACGATCAACGAATTCAAGCGCGTGCCCACGCCCAGCGGCGTGAGTGCGGCGAACGCGGACGCGGCGGAATTTTTCGGCCAGAGTGAACAGATGAGCAGCCAGAATTATTTTGGTTTCTCGATGAACTTGTTCAAAGGTGAAACCGTTTTTCGCCCCGTGGATTGGGCGATAAAAATTGAGCCGGTGTTCAACGTGAATTATCTCGAAGCGCAGGAAACCGGCGTGGTTTCGCCCAATCCGCAGTTAGGCACTGAACGCACGAAAACGTATCTCGCCTTGCAGCAGGCGTTCGTAGAACTGCACCTGAAAGATTTGTCCGCGAATTACGATTCCGTTTCCGTGCGCGCCGGCAACCAACCGTTCAACGCCGACTTTCGCGGTTTTCTGTTCAACGACATCAATCTCGGTCTCCGCATTTTTGGCAACTACGCGAACAACGTTTATCAATACAACCTCGCCATCTTCGATATGCGCGAGAAAGATACGTTCTCGGATCTGAACACGTTCGACGCGCGCGATCAGCAGGTGGTCATCGCGAATCTGTATCGGCAAGATTTTATTTGGCCGGGCTACACGGCGACGTGGAGCGTGGTAGGGAATTTCGATCACGGTGGTTTGCACTACGACCGAGCGGGCAACCTCACCCGCCCTGCCCCGCTCGGCACGGTGCGCGCGCACGATGTGAACGCAGTTTATCTCGGCTGGGGTGGCGACGGTCACATCGGGCGCTTCAACATTACGCACCAATTTTATCAAGCACTTGGGCGCGATGAATTCAACGGCCTCGCCGGTCGCGGCGTGGACATCAACGCGCAGATGGCCGCGCTGGAAATTTCCTACGACCGCGACTGGGTGCGTTACAAAGCGTCGTTCCTCTACGCATCCGGCGATGGCAACGCGACCGACGGACAAGCGAATGGCTTTGATACCATTGTGGATAATCCGAATTTCACCGGCGGCCCGTTTAGTTTTTGGACGCGGCAAGGATTTAATCTCGGCGGCACGGCGGTCGGGCTGAAAACGCCGAGCAGTCTGTTTCCGAATTTGCGGACAAGCAAATCGGAAGGCCAGGCGAACTTTGTGAATCCCGGAGTTTTCATTTTTGGCCTCGGCGCGGAGTTTGATGTGACGCCGAAGCTGCGTTCATTTTTCAACGCCAACTACATCCGCATGGTGGAGACCGATCCGATTCAGACGGCGTTGCTCACGGAAAAAATTGACGCAGAAATCGGCTGGGATTTGAGCCTCGGTTTTCAGTATCGTCCGGTGCTGACGGATAACATTATTTTTTCAGCTGGCTTTGGGGTTCTGATTCCGGGTCAAGGCTACAAAGATATTTACCAGACCAGCACCGAAGTCGTGCCGGGATTCACCAGCGGTGCCGCCGGTTCGGTGGATGATTTTCTTTACAGCGGATTGATAGCCGTCACATTTACTTACTAACCGTGAAAACCAATGAAGAATGAAAAAACATTTCGTTGCGCGTGCTACGAACAAATTTCCAGCCCGTCAGGGCGAAAGAAAATAGCCCACCGTTTCAACGGTGGGTCAACCGTGCAAACCGAATCGAGTCCCGCAGGGACGGCAGAATAGATGCACACCTTCACCAACAGTTTGTTTCATTGCGCATGGAGCACCAAAGGTCGCCAGCCCGTGCTGACGCCGGAAATCCAAGCGCGCTTGTGGCCGTATATCGGAGGCATTGCCCGCGCAAATAAAATGAACGCGCTGGCTGTTGGTGGATTCACCGATCATGTTCACGTTTTGATTTCGTTGCCCGCGACCATTTCGCTCTCCAAAACTCTGCAACTGCTCAAAGGTAATTCCTCCAAATGGCTGCACGAGGAATTCAAGGACCTTTGGTCATTTAGCTGGCAGGAAGGTTACGGGGCATTTTCCATCGGCATCTCTGGAGTGGAAGACACCAAGAAATACATCGCCAGCCAAGCCGAGCATCATCGCCAAAAAACATTCGTTGAAGAGCTAAAAACTTTTCTCGAAAAACACGGACACGCCTATGACGAACGCGATCTCTGCAAATAAATTCTGCCGTCCCTGCGGGACTCGTTCCATTGCCCAACGTCAACCCAGCGATGAATCGCTGGGCTATTTTCTTTCGCCCTGGCGGGCTTCGGTTTGCATGGTGTTAGCAATTATTTTTTCTCTGTCGGCAAAAATTTCTTTATTTGCACAAGACAATCAACTTGGCTCCGGCCCGGAAATTTCTGTTCCGAAAAATTTTTCCGCTGACGCCGCGCACGCATTGCCGAAACCAAACTGGATTGACCAATCACGCGCCGATGCGGACAAAAAATCGCGTGGCTGCCTCGAATGTCACGTTGGCAGCGAGCCGATGCACTCGTCGCCGAACGTCGTGCTCGGTTGCACGGATTGTCACGGTGGCAACGCCACGCCCGGCCTCAAACAAACGCAAGCGCACGTTGCTCCACGCAATCCCGTGTTCTGGCAAAGTTCCGCAAATCCGAATGACTCGACGATTCTCCTCAACCACGAGTCCGCCGAATTTATCAAGTTCGTGAATCCCGGCGACCTTCGCGTGGCCGAAGAAACCTGCGCGCCGTGTCACGCTGACATCGTAAAAAATGTCGGCCACAGCATGATGCGGCATGGCGCGATGCTTTGGGGTGCGGCGCTTTACAACAACGGCGCGTATCCCGCGAAAAATTATCGTTACGGTCAGGCTTACGGTTTGGACGGCGTGGGGCTGCGATTGGAAAGCCCGATGCCCGTCACGCAGGAGATGACCGACCTGTTTGGAATTTTACCATTCCTTGATCCCCTGCCCCGCTTTGAACTCGCGCAGCCGAGCAACTTGCTCCGCATCTTCGAGCGCGGCGGTGAAAAACAATTGCAGCTCGGCAACCCCGATCCGTTCGAGCCATCCGGCAAACCGCTGCGCCGCTTGAGCGAACGCGGCCTCGGCACATTAAACCGCATTGATCCCGTGTATCTCAATTTGCAGAAGACGCGGCTGCACGATCCGCTCCTTGATTTCATGGGTTCAAATAATCATCCGGGCGATTACCGCAGCAGCGGTTGCACGGCGTGTCATGTCGTTTATGCGAATGATCGTTCGCCCACGCACTCCGGTTGGTATGCAAAATATGGCAACCAAGGTTTAAGTTTCTCCGCTGACAAAGCGATTCGCAAAGATGAGCGTGGGCATCCCATCAAGCATCAGTTCACGCGCGCCATTCCGACCGCGCAGTGCATGACGTGTCATATGCACCAAGGAAATTTATTTGTGAATCCCTACCTCGGCTACACTTGGTGGGATCAGGAGAGCGACGGCGAATTCATGTATCCGGCCAAGCAAAAAAATCCAACGCCGGAAGAACTCGTCAATTCCATCCGCGATAATCCCGAAGCCGCCGCTGCGCGCGGACTTTGGAGTGATCTGGATTTTCTTGAAAAAGTTTCCGAATTGAATCCAAAGTTGAAAGAGACGCAGTTCGCTGACTATCACGGCCACGGCTGGATTTTTCGCGCCGTCTTCAAGCACGACCGCGAAGGCAACCTGCGTGACCGTGAGGAAAAAATCATTCCGCACGACGACCCGCAGAAATTCGCGAAGGCCGTTCACTTGAAGGACGAACATCTCGCGCATGGAATGCAGTGCGCCGACTGCCATTTTGACGTTGATGTCCACGGCAATGGCCTGCTCTACGGTGAGCCGCGCGCGGCGACGACCATCGAGTGCATTGACTGCCACGGCACGATTTCAAAACGTCCGACGCTCATCACGAGCGGCAACGGCGGCGTCTTCACCGGCACAAACATTGCCAACGTGGACTTACGCGCCAACAATACGGCGTTTGGTCCGCGCTTTTTTTGGCAAGGCAAAAAATTATTCCAGCGCTCCTCCATGTCGGCGGACATGATTTGGGAAGTGCCGCAGACGATGGACACTGTTGATCCAACCTCGTCGCACTACAACGCGAAGTCGGCTTACGCGAAGACGCTGGGCCGAAACGGAAAGTCTTGGGGCGC
>JANYCI010000113.1 GCA_025360325.1 Limisphaerales bacterium
CTCGCGAGCCGACGTGAGCCAAGCAGTTCTCGCGGCTCGCGAGGACGCTCGCCCCACCAGCTTTCAAATTAAACCATCACCAAAATTCCAAGACGCGATGACTCAATTCGAGTTTGGAATTTTTCACTCCGTCGCCTGTCCCGATTCTTCCGCCGCGTAGTGCAGGCCGAGATTGTGTTGCGCGTCCTTGTTGCCCTGACGTGCGGCGCGGATGAACCACTTCACGGCTTGTGAAGGATCTTTTTCCACGCCGCGTCCGTTCTGGTAGCAGAGACCGAGATTGCATTGCGCCTCGCTCAATTCCTGATCCGCCGCGAGGCGATACCACTTGGCCGCTTCGGGAAAATCCTGATCCACCACCTGCCCGGTTTCAAAAAAGACCCCGAGATTAAATTGCGCCGCCGGGTAGCCGCACTCCGCCGATTCACGATACCACTTCACCGCCTCGGCATAATTTTGCGGCACGCCCTGGCCGGTTTCGTAAAGCATCCCCAAATTAAATTGCGCCGCCGGGTCGCCCTGTTCCGCTGCCTCGCGCAACCACTTCGCCGCCTCGCCAAATTCCTGCGGCACGCCGTGGCCAGTCCAGTAGCAAACGCCGAGATAGCATTGCGCCACCGGATCATTTTGCTCCGCTGCTTTGCGAAACCATTTCACCGCCTCGCCATTATCCTGCGTCACGCCCTGGCCGTTCTGGTAGCTGACACCGAGATAGCATTGCGCCTGCGCGTCGCCCTCCTGCGCCGCGACACGCATCAGCTCAATCGAATCCCAAGATTTGCGGTTGGTGGACATTTTTTACAAACTCATTAAAAGCATAACTTCCACGCCGCTGAAAACAAGCCGGGAAAATAATGACGAATGACCAAATCCGAATGACGAAGGTCTCCGCAGCGCGCTCAACTCCATTTATCATTCGGGCTTCGTCATTCTTTCGTCATTCGGATTTGGTCGTTCGTCATTTTCCTTTTGGCTTCCGCAACTTCACCTTGGCTGCTACAAATCTCGCATGGCTCAACTGCAAATCGGCTTTCTCGGCGCGGGCAAAATGGCCACCGCGCTCGCGCAGGGTTTCATCCGCGCCAACATTGTCAGCGGCAAACAAGTCATCGCCAGCGCACGCAGCGAGACGACGCGCAAACAATTTGCCAAGGCCACCGGCGGAAAAATTTCTGCGAACAATGCCGAGGTGTTGAAAGCGGCGAACGTCGTGATTCTCGGGGTAAAACCCGATCAGGCCATCCCCGTGCTCACGGAAATTTCCGGCGCTGTCACCAAAAAACATCTGCTCATCTCCATCGCCGCCGGCGTGACGCTGGCGAAACTGGAAAATAATCTGCCCACTGGGGCGCGCGTCATCCGCGTGATGCCGAACACGCCGTCGCTCGTCGGCGCGGGCGCGGCGGGTTTTGCGCTCGGCAAAAATGCGACCGCCGCCGATGGCGAACTGGCGAAGAAATTATTATCCGCCGTGGGCCTCGCGGTCCAGGTGAAGGAAAGTTTGCTCGACGCCGTGAGGGGTTTGAGCGGCAGCGGCCCCGCGTATGTGTATCAATTCATCGAGGCGTTGAGCGACGGCGGCGTGGCGGCGGGCCTGCCGCGCGACATCGCCACAAAGCTCGCCGCGCAAACGGTTTTGGGCGGCGCAAAAATGGTTTTGGAAACCGGCCTCCATCCCGGCGCGCTCAAGGATCAAGTGACGAGTCCCGGCGGCACGACGATTGAAGGCATTCACGAATTGGAAAAAGGCAAACTCCGCGCCACCGTGATGAGCGCCGTCCGCGCCTCGGCGGAGAAGGCGAAGAAGCTGGGACAGGGCTGACGCGAATTCCGCGAATTGTCGCGAATTAAAAAACAAAAATGGCAGGCCGAGCTTCGGCTGCGCTGAAGGCGCTACGGAAATTAGCCCATGGTTGGCTCGTCGCGCCGTAGCCGTGCGAAGGCGGAAGCGAGACTACCCTGGGTTAAAATCCAAAATGATTTTCCGCCCTGAAGGGGCGGGAGAAAGTTTCTGCGCGCGGATGATTAGTTTTGACGCTCGCCCTCACCTTTTGTCCTCTCCCCCCAGGAGAGGAAATCACCTTGGGACAATTCTGATTTTGCGAATGACTGTCCGGCCAATCCCGGCGTGCGATTTTTCAAACAGCCGGCGAACGATCGTCCCTCTCCGCCAACATTGGCTCAACAACTGCCTATTTCTCCCTACTGCAAATCTCCTCCATCGCCCGGAAAACCACATTGTGATCAACAAAGTAAGCTGTTCGTGACTGGACAGTGCCGCGCAAAATCACACCTGCAAACCAATATGCCGTTACAAGTTTGTTCTGAAATATTTTAAGAACAGGAGACCCGCTAAAACCGTTCAAGTCAGGAACACCATCTAATTTCGAAAATTGAAACTTGTGAATGTTGGCCTCATGACCCACTCCGGTGTAGCTTCCAGACAAGGCCACAGCCCCCGTTTGTATAATGGCTTTTTCATAATCAATGCCATTCGCATAATGCGGATATCCTTTTGTGCCAAGCCCGTCACCCGTTGCGAAAGACGTTTTCAGTCGGCTCAATGAATCAAAATCAAGAAACCACGATGCTGCTTTGTCTGACATTGATAAAGCGTCTTCATCTAATTTAATAAAAGCTAAGTCTGCCCAATCACACAAAGACCTTTCAGGGTCTTCGATTATTGTTATCTTCTCGACAGGAAGAAACGCTTTCTCCCTTGTGGCGAATGGACGTAATAGCCGAATTGTTTTATAGTCTCTATCCCGCAAACAGTGTTTGGCTGTCACAGCGAAATATTTTTTTTGAAACTTGATAAAAAAGAACGTGCCGCCGCAAGAATATTCAAATCCTTCAAACCCATCTTCAAAAAAGATCGGCTGGGCGCATTGCATTGCTTGTCTCAATGTCATTTGACACTTGATTGCCAAATTTAGTTTTGGATAGTATAAGTTCCTGAATAAATCCACTCCTTGCCTAGTGCTTCCACGTCTATAAATCCGCCGTTCTTTTCCCAAATCGTAGCGTCAGGCAATGGCATAGATTCACCCCCAAAATTGTCAATGATGATAAGTTTTACCTTTTCTGGCGTGCCAAATCCAAACATTGGAGTTTTATGCTTGCGCGGTGTATTTAGCATCACAGCGTAATGGCCAGAATAATCGTAAGTTTTTCCATTTATCTGGAACTTTAGCGCATCAGGCTTCATGCTAATTACGTTATTCGACGGGACACAAAAATTTGTTGTGCCTAAAAAGCTATCCATGAAAGCGATGCCGTTGACCTGTGGCTGCGCTGCGTCTTGAACTGTAACATTTGCAGGGTCAATTCCTTGTGATCTGAGGTATGCTTTGTCTTCTTGTGTAAGTTTAGCATTTTGTGTGGGAACGAGATTGGGATTGGAATTCAAGGTGTTTTGCGTAGGGATTGGATTTTTATTTGATGCCAGTGAAACTTGCCTGAATGTTAGATTCGCATTGGCGTCTTGGGCGCGTTGCTCCGCTGTTTGATTGGTCGCCGTCAGGTATTTTGCTTTAAGCTTTACGTCTGAATTGTTCCAATTGATAACCTTTCCATCTTGGAACATCACCATGGAAAATCCATAGGTCAAGTAGGTGTCACTGAATGTCGTCGGCTCACCTTGGATGGCCAGAACTTCGTCTCTTGTTGAGCCGACAGTGAAATATTCTTTCGGAACGAGATTGGTCGCCGTCAGATATTTTGCCTTGAGCTTTACGTCTGAATTGTTCCAATTGACAACCTTCCCATCTTGAAACATCACCATGGAAAATCCGTAGGTCAAATAGGTGTCGCTGAATGTCGTCGGCTCCCCTTCAATGGCCAGAACTTCGTCTCTTGTTGAGCCGACGGTAAAATATTCTTTCGGAACTAGATTGGTCGCCGTCAGATATTTCGCTTTGAGTTTTACGTCCGAATTGTTCCAGTTGACAACTTTCCGATCCTGAAACATCACCATGGAAAATCCGTAGGTCAAATAGGTGTCGCTGAATGTCGTCGGCTCCCCTTGGATGGCTAGAACTTCATCTTTCGTTGAGCCGACAGTGAAATAATCGTTTCCGATGGATTTCGACGATAGCGCAACAGCTTCAGTCGAATTACTTTTGGCGTTCTGATTCGTCGCTTCTGTTGCAGGCAACACAGTCAATTGATTTAGAAAATCTGTGGAATTGACGAAATGCGAACCGCCTTCTTCGGTATGCACTTTGCGTGGAATAAAGGCGGCTATTCGCTTTTGTGCTTCATCAATATTCGCGCGAGATAGTAGTGGAACCATGACGTTGCGGCCTTGTATGGCATCAGCATCCCCCTGAGCGGCGGATAGGCTAAACCAAATATATGCCTCGATATAATTTTGCGTCACACCTTGTCCGTAGTAATAGATACGACCTAGGTTGCATTGAGCCTCGGAGTCATTCTGGTCGGCGGCTCTCCGCATCCACTTTGCCGCCTCCGCAGCATTTACCGCTACACCCTGTCCATTGGCATAGCAGACGCCTAGGTTGCATTGGGCTAAAGCATGATTTTGGTCAGCGGCCTTACGATACCACTTCACCGCTTCAGCCTCGTCTTTTGCCACCCCCTGCCCATTGGCGTAGCACGAGCCTAAATTATATTGGGCCAAAACATAATTTTGGTCAGCCGCTTTGCGATACCATTTTACCGCTTCCACATGATTTTTCAGCACGCCAGCACCATGCTCGTAGTGCGCCCCCAAATTGCATTGGGCATAGGCCAAATTCTGCTCCACGGCTTTACGATACCACTTTACTGCTTTCAAATAATCCTTCGCCACACCTTGCCCGCTGTCATAGCAAACACCCAAATTATATTGGGCAATGGCGAGATTTTGGTCGGCAGCTTTGCGAAACCAGATCACTGCCTCCTCCTCGTCCTTGGCCACCCCTTGGCCATCGCGGTAATAAACGCCCAAATTGTATTGAGCGACGGCTAAATTTTGGTTCGCGGCCTTGAGGTAGCATTCCGCTGCTTTCGCGTCATCTTTTTTCACCCCTTGGCCAGCGGCATAACATATGCCCAATTCGTATTGAGCGGGGGCATAATTTTGGTCGGCAGCTTTGCGAAACCACTTCACCGCCTCGACAAAATCGTTGGTCACGCCTCGCAAACTGAATTCGTAAAGTGCTCCCATAACCGTTTGGGCCTGGGCATCTCCGTTTTCTGCCTTTGATTTGATGTTCTCCAGATAATTGCGGTCTGTATCGTTTGGTTCCGCGCTCAATCGAATCACGACTGCAATCATGCCCAAGATGCCAAACGTCATGGATTTCAATTTCATACGAAACCGATGCTAAATCCTCTGACAAACGCAGAAAAGACAAATGAATGAGATGAAAAAGGGATCCAAGCCAGGCCAGATATTTCTGGCGTGTTCGCGGCGCGTGGTGGGCATGGTGCCGTTGACGTGAAACAGTTGAAACCCACTAGTAGCAGCCGAGGTGATTGGTGCTCTGGTCCGCAAGGCTTCGCCCACGACGCTGGCGGATTGGTAGGTGCTGAAAATAATTTTCTCGCCGGCAAAGTGGGCATCCAAAAACGCGCGGACGCTGGCCGGTTCGGTCGAGACTTCAAAATCCAAATCGGATTGTTCGGTCTTGAGCGCGTCCAAATTGTCTTTCACCGTGCGGTCGGAACACACGCAAAGGTAGGCGAGCGACGAGAGGCTGGTTTCGCGCAGCCATTCATGCAAGGTCTGTCGCAGCAAGGCGAGCGAGGGCAGCAGGACGAGAATTTTTGTAGAGTTGGTAGGGCGCGTCACTCCGTGCGCGCCGGCGCGGTGAACCAGAACACCCTCGTTGGCAGGCGGCGGCGCGCACGGAGTGACGCGCCCTACCGATCCGCGTTCAGTCATTCCACCGACGTTGGCAATATGTTCGGCCACCCACAGGGCGACGAGGGTTTTGCCCGTGCCGCACGCCATGATGGCCGAGACGCGGGCGTGTTCCTTGAACGCGGGCAGAATTTTTTCCAGCGCTTCGGCCTGGTGCGGCTGCGGCATTTTGCGCGGGGCTGAATAAACGGAATCCGCCAGCCACGCGGCGATGGTCTTGAAATCTTCCGTTTCCAGCCGGTCTAGATCCGAACCGCGAATGCAAAAGAATCCCTCCCGGTCGTTCAGCACGGACGGAAGCTCGTCGCAGTTCGTGAGCAGGATGCGGCTGTGGATGTTCGGGCTGTCCGCCAGCGCCATGAAGG
>JANYCI010000115.1 GCA_025360325.1 Limisphaerales bacterium
CTCATCGTCGCGCCGCCGCGCACGGGCAAAACCGTGTTGATGCAGAAGATCGCGAATGCAGTTTTGAAAAATAATCCGGAGACATATTTATTCATCCTCCTGATTGACGAACGCCCCGAAGAAGTCACGGACATGGAACGCTCGTGCAAAGGCGCAGAAGTGATTTCCTCTACATTCGACGAACCGCCGGAACGCCATGTGCAGGTCGCGGAAATGGTCATCGAAAAAGCCCGCCGCATGGTCGAGCAAAAACGCGATGTCATCATTCTGCTCGACTCCATCACGCGGCTTGCCCGCGCTTACAACACCGTGCAGCCACACTCTGGAAAAATTCTTTCCGGCGGTGTGGACGCAAATGCATTGCACAAACCGAAACGCTTTTTCGGCGCGGCGCGTAACATCGAAGAAGGCGGTTCGCTCACGATCATGGCGACAGCGCTCGTGGACACCGGCAGCCGCATGGACGAAGTGATTTTTGAAGAGTTCAAAGGCACGGGCAACATGGAAGTGCATCTCGATCGCGGCCTCGTGGATCGCCGGATTTTTCCGTCCATCAACGTCGAACGCAGCGGCACGCGCAAAGAAGAATTGCTCTATCACCCCGACGAAGCCAGCCGCGTCATGCTCTTGCGCCGCGCGCTCACCGGCGTGCCGCCGGTCGAAGCGATGGATCTGCTCCTCGGCAAACTCAAGAAAACCGGCAGCAACATCGAGTTCCTGCTCAACATGAACTTGGGCTGAAAAACTGCGGCTTTGCGCCGGGGGGGATTTTTTACCGCACCACGCGCCGGATTTTTCCGGCGCGCTTTTTTTATAGGTGCGCTTTGAGCTTGGTCATCACCTGCATCGAAAGCACCTCGTCGCCAAACATCCCCACGCTCACGCGAATTTCCGTGATGGATTCGGATTCCTTCTCCAAGACGATCTGCACTTTTTTGTCCGTGTTCGTGCGGCCAAGAACTTTTTGCTTCGCGCCATCCGTCTCGTCGCCGACCAACGCGAACTGCAAATCTTTGAGGGCCGCCAGTGCTGCCGCGTGCGCGCGCTCTGGGGAAACCTGCTCAACAGATTTCAACGTGCCATCCACATAGACCATCGTGCCGGCATTGCCCGCCGGCCCACCGACCGGGCACGCCACGCAGCCGACAAAAACCACCGCGCCCTAAATCGCCGCCAACGGAAGAATTTTTTTTATTTTCATACCGTCAGTATTTGCCGGAAAAAATCCCGCGTTGAAGGCGCGCTCCGCAATCGCTACGATGCGGCCATGCCAAACATTTCTATACGCTGCCTATGGGTCTGACCAAGCTCGGTTGGAACGCGGAGCGCGATGAGCAGTTCGCGCCATTTCTCGCGAAGGGTTTCATCCCGGCGCGCGTCGCGGTGGAGGATAAACATTTTTATCGCGTGTGGACGGCGGAGGCGGAACTCACCGCGCAAGTCACTGGGAAATTTATCCACGAATCGCGCCGCGATCATTCTGTGCTGCCAAAAGTCGGCGATTGGGTCGCCATAAAATTGATTCCGAACGAGGAGAAGGCCACCATTCACGCCATCCTGCCGCGCCGCACGCAAATCACCCGCAAGACGAGCGGACGGAATACTGCCGCACAAATTCTCGCCGCGAACATTGAAACCGTTTTCCTCGTCACCGCTGCCGACCCCACCTTCAACGCCGCGCGCTTGGAACGAATGTTGGTCATGGGCCACGAAAGCGGTGCGCGCCCGGTGATCATCCTCAACAAAATTGATTTGTGCGACGACCTCGACGCAAAGCTAGCCGAGGCCACGAACGCAGCGGGCGATGCGTTGGTGCTCGCGGTCTGTGCGCTCACCGGACGCGGCATGAAAAAATTGGCCGCGCTCATCAAGCCCGGCGACACCGTGGCTTTCATCGGCACTTCCGGCGTCGGCAAGTCCAGTCTCATCAACCAACTCTACGGCGAGGATTTGATGCCGACCATTGAAGTGCGCGAACAGGATTCCAAAGGCCGCCACACGACTTCGTGGCGCGAGATGATTTTTTTGCCGAAAGGCGGCGTAGTCATTGACACGCCCGGCATGAGAGAATTTCACCTCTGGGGCGCAAGCGAAGGTGCGAAGGAAACGTTTCCTGAAATCGAAGCGCTTGCGCCCGGCTGCCATTTTCGCGACTGCACGCACACGAAAGAAAAAAATTGCGCCGTCCTCACCGCGCTTGCCGCCGGTTCGCTGCCGCGCGAACGCTACGACAGCTTCGTCAAACTTCAGCGCGAAATCAGCTATCTCCGCGACGCCGAAAAACGCGCCGGTTGGGAAACCCGCCGCAAGAGCGACCGCGTGGCGCACCGCGTGTTCAACAAGCGGGGTTGAACGGGCGCAGAAACTGTTTGCCGCCCGCAGTAAATCCGGCTTTCATCCTGCGTGCACAAACTTTGGTTCGTCATTAAAAATTGGTGGTTCGTCGCCGCATGGATGCTGGTGATTTTCACCGCGTCCGCCGACGCCAATTCCTCCCGCCACTCGTCGCTCTATTTTGACCCGCTCATGCACTGGCTGTTTCCGCAAATGGCGCAAGACCGGATTGATTCGTTCCATTATTTTTTCCGTAAATGCTGCCACGTCACGGAATACGCCGTCCTCGCCCTGCTCTGCCGCTACGCCATCCGCCGCTCCATGAAAAATATTTTGCCCGCGTGGCGTTGGGATGAAGCCGGCCTCGCGCTCGCCATCGTTTTCCTCTACTCCGCCAGCGACGAACTGCACCAGGTTTTCGTGCCGTCACGCACCGGCCAAATTTCTGACGTGCTGGTAGATGTCAGCGGCGGCACCATCGGTTTGACCTTGTTATGGCTTGGTAAAAAATTCGTTCGCCGCGCTAAAAAATGAAACGTCCGCTCGCCAGCCTCGCCCTCGCCTACGCCGCCGGATTGCTGCTGGCGCAACTGTTCCACCCAGCCCTGCCCGCCCTGTTCGCCACCGCCTTCCTCGTCCTCGTCCTCGTTATCGTCCTCGAAAAACTCCGCGCGTTTTTAATTTTTCCACTGTTGACGCTCGTCGGCTGGACGAATTTTGAAACCCGCACCGCCGTCATTTCGCCCAATGATTTAAGGGTGCAAATCGGTTTCACCGCCGCGCTCGTGTCCGTGCGCGGGACGTTGCTGGAAACACCGAGCCTGCGAATTTTTCTGCGCGACGAAGAACTGATGAAACGTTCTGTAGTCGCTGTGCGTGTGGAAAAAATTCGTCGCGATAATGAATGGCTGCCCGCCACCGGCGACCTCATCGTGACTACGCCCGGCGAAGTTTCTGAAAACTTTTTTATCGGTCAGCCGGTGGAAATTTCCGGCGTGCTCGCACGTCCGCCCACGCCCATTGTCGAAGGAATTTTTGACTACCGCGCCTATCTCGAACACCTCGGAATTTTTTACGCGCTCAAAACCGACGGCACAAATTCATGGCGACTGGGTGAAAATGCCCGCGACCGTCCGCCATTTTCCGCCCGCTTCATCGCGTGGGCCAACCGCACGCTCGCGCGCGGCCTCGACCCGGCGGATGAATCCACCCAACTCCTCCTCGCCATGACGCTCGGCCAAAAAACCGCGCTCACGGATGAAGTCAGCGAACCCTTCATGCGCTCCGGCACGATGCACATCTTCGCCATCAGCGGACTCCACATCGCACTCATCGCCGCGATTTTGCTGGCGATTTTCCGCGTCATCCAAGTGCCGCGCATCGCGTGCGGCCTGATCGTGCTGCCGCTGATTTGGTTCTACACCGCCGCGACCGGCTGGCAATCCTCCGCCATCCGCTCCACCATTATGATGAGCGTCATCATCGTCGGTTGGTCGCTGAAACGTCCGAGCGATTTGCTGAATTCCCTCGCCGCCGCTGGCCTCATCATTTTGGTCTGGGATCCGCAACAACTCTTTCAAGCGAGCTTTCAGTTATCATTTTTTGTCGTGTTGAGCATCGCGCTGTTTTCGCCGCCGCTGGAAAAAATCCGCGACCGCTCGCTCGCGGGAGATCCAATGTTGCCGCCACAGCTCTTGCCGCGCTGGCGACGTTTTCTGGACGAACCTTTACGAATGATTGCCGCCGGACTCACCACTTCAGTCGCCGCGTGGCTCGGCTCGCTGCCACTCACGGCGTATTATTTCCATCTGTTCAGCCCGGTCACACTGCTCGCCAACATCGTGGTCGTGCCGCTGTCCGGCCTCGCGCTCATGGCGAATCTCGCCAGCCTCATCTGCGGCGACTGGCTGTCGTGGGCCACGGAACTTTTTAATAACGCCGCTTGGCTCTTCATGCACCTGATGGTTTCGGCGAGTGTGCAATTCACCAAGATTCCCCGCGCGTGGATGAATGTCCCCGCCCCTTCGCTCACCGTCATCGCGCTGTATTTTGCGCTGTTGATTGGCGCGATGAGCGGCTGGCTGTTTGCGCGGCAACGGCGCGTTGCGAGCGTGATCGCCTTGGTTTCACTGGTTATTCTCGGCCTCTGGCGCTGGCAATCCTCACGCGACGAAACCGATTTGACCGTGCTGCCGCTGAATGGTGGCCACGCCATTTTTGTAGATGCCGACGGCAAAAAAGACGACTGGCTCATCAATTGCGGCAATGAAAATTCCATCAAGTTCACCCTCAAAGATTTTCTCCGTGCCCAAGGCGTGAACAAAATCCCGCGCCTCGTGCTGACCGAAGGCGATGTGAAAAACTGCGGCGGCGCGGTGGTGTTGGATGAAATGTTTGGCGTAAGTGAATTGTGGACGAGCCATGAAAAATTCCGTTCCGCCGCGTATCGTGACGCCGTCGCGCACTATCAAAATCTGTCGCGCCAAAAAAATTTCAACAACGGCGAAACTAACGGCGCCTGGAAAATTTTATTTCCAACGGGCGCAGGCAAAGTTGCCAAGGCTGATGACCGCCCGCTGGTGCTGCGCGGATATTTTCACGGCACAAAAATTTTATTACTGTCCGATTTGAGCCGCACCGGGCAAAGCGCCCTGCTTGCGAGTGCGGAAGATTTGCACGCTGACATTGTCATTGCTGGCCTACCACAAGCGGGCGAGCCGTTGAGCAGCGTGCTGATTGAAGCCATCCATCCGCGCGTCATCGTGATTGCCGATTCCGAACTGCCCGCCACGCGCCGCGCCAGCCGCACCTTACAAGAACGCTTGGCCGAAACAAAAATCCCGGTGCTCTACACGCGCGCGGCGGGCGCGGTGAAAATCGTGACAAACGCGAAAGGCTGGAGTTTGCGGACAATGGACGGTCAGGAGTTTTTTGGCGGCGCAAAGTGAGCGGCGCGATTCGCAACGGAGCGCGGGCGGCTCGCCCGCGAGTTTCGCCGCCAGACAAGGCGACTCGCGGACGGGTAGTGGTATCGTTTGGCAAAAAAAGGTGAGCGAGCGTCCTCATCGAACGTCGCTAGACCAAGCGGCTCGCGAGGACGCTCGCCCCACCAAACAACTCGCGGACGAGCCGTCCGCGCCCCATCGTCAGCGGCGTCCGCCAAAAATACTGCCCAGCACGCCACGAATCACTTGCCGTCCGATACTGCTGCCAATCGCGCTGCTCACCGAACGCACGATAGACTTGGTGGCGATGGTGCTGATGGTATCGGGCTGACGCGCGGCTGGACGACTCGTCGGCGGATTCAACGTCGGTTGTGCGACGGCGGGCGCATCGGTTTTTCCGCCGCCGAAAAGATGGCTGAAAAATCCACCGACGCTCGGTGCTGCGGCTGCGGGTTGCGCGTGGGCTTGCGTCAATTTTTCGTAGGCCGATTCACGATCTACGAATTTTTCATACACGCCCGCCACGATGGAAGTTTGCATCAACTGCTGACGCGTCGCGGGCGCAATCGGTCCAATCTGGCTGCGCGGCGGGACGATGAACGCACGTTCCACAATTTGCGGTTGGCCTTGCGCGTCGAGGCAAGATACGAGCGCCTCGCCCACGCCGAGTTGCATGATGGCGTCGGCAGTTTTGAATTTTGGATTCGCGCGAAATGTGTCCGCCGCCGTCTGCACGGCTTTTTGATCTTGCGGCGTGAAGGCACGGAGCGCGTGCTGCACGCGATTGCCGAGCTGACCGAGAATGTTGTCGGGAATGTCGCGCGGGTTTTGCGAAATGAAATAAACACCCACGCCCTTCGAGCGCACGAGGCGGACAACTTGCTCGATTTTCTGTAACAACGGCGCGGGGATTTCGTTGAACAGCAGATGTGCCTCGTCAAAAAAGAAAACCAGTTTTGGTTTTTCCGCGTCGCCGACTTCCGGCAGGCGCTCGAACAGTTCCGACATCAGCCACAGCAGCAGCGTCGCGTAAATGCGCGGTGATTGCATTAGTTTGTCGGCGGCGAGCAGATTGATGATGCCTTTGCCATTGCCGTCCGTCTGGATGAAGTCGTCGAGGTTGATCGCCGGTTCTCCGAAATATTTGTCACCGCCCTGCGTTTCGAGTTGCAGCAGGCCGCGCTGAATCGCGCCGACGCTCGCGGGCGAAATGTTTCCGTATTTCGTGGTGAACGACGATGCGTTGTCGGAAACGTAGGTCAGCATCGCGCGCAAATCTTTCAGGTCGAGCAGCAGCAGACCGTTGTCGTCAGCCACACGGAAAACGATGTTCAGAACGCCTTCTTGAATGTCGTTCAAGTCCAGCAGGCGACCGAGCATCAGCGGGCCGAGTTCGGAAATCGTGCCGCGCACGGGATGGCCTTGCTCGCCGAACACATCCCAAAACGTGATTGGGCAACCGCTCGGCGTGTAGCCGGAAATTCCAAGCTGCTTGATGCGCTCCTGCACTTTCGGCGACTGGCCGCCGGGCTGGCAGATGCCTGCGAGATCGCCCTTCACATCCGCCATGAAGACGGGGACGCCCATCGCGCTGAAATTTTCCGCCATCACTTGCAGCGTAACGGTTTTGCCCGTGCCGGTCGCACCCGCGATGAGGCCGTGGCGATTGGCCATCTGTGGCAGGAGAAAAATTTCGTTGGCGTTTTTGGCGATTAAAATAGGCGCGGCACTCATGCGAAAAAATTTAACGGAAAGACGCCAAGGCGCAAGGCCGCAAAGAAAAAACATCGGTGAAATGTCGTCGGGAAATCCAGTTTTGAAATTCCAACTGGATTCAGGCAAACGCCGGAGGCACGGCATATTTGTAGCAACAAAAATCCAAAATATTTTTTGGCTGCCTCAGGAGCGGCATATCGGCGGCAGAAAAAATAAATTTTGAATGATTAAATCGCAACCGCGGTGCGCGGCAGAAAAAACCCACGCACATCATTACGCTTCAAAATCCAAAACGACCAACCCGAAAAAATTAGATAAGTGAGCAGGAATAAAATAATCACCGCCAACGACTGTGGCTCATGCGGCCTTTGATCGCGCAGCAATGAAACCGGAAACTGATATACCAATTCATCGGTATGAAAAAACATCCACGGAGTGAAAATTAGCGTAAAAATAAAGGCGAGACCCGTCATCAAAAGCGCATACCAGCGGCAAATCCGCCAGCCATTCAAAAGTCCGACGCCAATCAAAAGGTTGATAAAATTGGTGCCGGGAATTGCAAAACCATGCGTCTGCATCGCTTCGTTCACCGCGCCGAGCAATCCGAACAAGAACCAAGCAACGCCAATGATTGTCAATGAGATTGGCCTTTTCATATTTGGCTTGGGCGTTGTTTCCGATGCAACCATGCAACGTTTTAACGATCCGCGCTATTTATAAATCGGCTCGCCGGAAACTTTCGTCAGCGCGTGGTATTTCTCGGTGAGCTGGCGCGTGAGCGGGCCGGGTTTGCCGGTGCCGATGATGCGGCCATCAATCTTGATCACGGGCATGATCTCCGCACCCGTGCCGGTGATGAAACATTCGTCCGCGTTGAACAAATCGTAGCGGGTGAGGTTGGGTTCGGAAATTTTCACGCCGAGTTGTTCGGCCAGTTCCATCACCGTGCCGCGCGTGATGCCGTAGAGCGCACCCGCTGAATTCGGCGGCGTGAACAACTCACCGCGTTTGATGATGAACAGATTATCCGCCGTGCATTCGGACACGAAACCTTCGGCGTTCAACATCACGGCTTCTTCCACGCCGGCGTTGTTCGCCTCGATTTTCGCGAGGATGTTGTTCAAATAATTCAGCGACTTGATGGCGGGGTTCACGGCGCTGTGCAAATTGCGGACGGTCGGCACGGTCACGATGTCCATGCCGCGCGCGTAAAGTTCAGCGGGATAAATCTGAATTTTTCCGGCGATGATGATGACGGACGGTTTTTTGCAATTGCGCGGATTCAAGCCGAGCGTGCCGATGCCGCGCGTCACGATGAGGCGGATGTAGCAGTCGCGAAATTTATTGGCGCGGATGGTTTCCACCGTGGCGCGCATCATTTCGGCGTGCGTCATCGGGATGTCGAGCAGGATCGCCTTGGCAGAATAGAACAGGCGGTCAATATGTTCCTTCAATTTGAACACGCGGCCGTTGTAGGCGCGGATGCCCTCAAACACGCCGTCGCCGTAGAGCAAGCCGTGGTCGAACACGGAGATTTTCGCGTCGCGCTCGCTGCAAAATTTTCCATCAAGATAAATTTTCATGCAAAATGGTGGGCAACTTATCGCAAACAAAAGGGCGAAGCAAATGTGAATTTCCGCGTGACAAGCCACGTTTGACTGATATATTTCACGCCCTTTGCGACCCTATGGTCTAGCGGTTAGGACATCTCCCTTTCACGGAGATAGCCCGGGTTCGATTCCCGGTAGGGTCGCCATTTCTTTCATAACATTCTCCCCTTTGGAATTTTTCCGTTGAATGTGCCGGGTATTTTCAAACCTGCCGCCATTAAAACAATTCGGCGGTAACTGCCCGGACACCGTTCGCTCGGCGACAATTTTTTCGCTGCCCAATTTCATACGCTTCATCCGTTCTGGACACGCGCAAAAAATTTCGGCTTACTATCGCGAATTTAATTTCGCCCGATGCCATTACTCAACGCTGAAAAACTCGCCCAGGCCAAGTCGCTCGGATTTTCCGACCGGCAGATCGCTCATCTCACCGGCACGACCGAAGACGCTATCCGCGCCGAACGCAAACGCATCGGCCTAGTGCCGAGCTACCGGCTCGTGGATACCTGCGCGGCGGAGTTTGAAGCGTACACGCCGTATTATTATTCCACTTATGATCGCGGCGATGACGAAGTGAAAGGCAACACCGCGAAGAAGGTGATGATTCTCGGCGGTGGCCCGAACCGCATCGGCCAAGGAATCGAATTTGATTACTGCTGCGTCCACGCCGCGTTCGCGCTCAAGGAAGACGGATTTGAAACCATCATGGTGAACTCGAATCCCGAAACCGTTTCCACCGATTACGACACCAGCGACAAATTATTTTTTGAACCGCTCACGCTGGAAGATGTGCTGCACATTTACGAACGCGAAAAATGCTGGGGTGCGATCGCCCAGTTCGGCGGACAGACCCCGCTAAATCTCGCGCTCGGTTTGCAAAAAAATGGCGTGAACATCATCGGCACTTCGCCGCAGAGCATCGAAATCGCGGAAGACCGCAAGCTCTTCGCGGCGATGCTCGACAAACTGAAAATTCCACAGCCGCCGAACGGTCTCGCTACGAATGGTGAAGAAGCGCTCGTCATCGCCAAGCGCCTGACGTATCCAGTGCTCGTGCGCCCATCGTTCGTGCTCGGCGGTCGCGCGATGCAGATTGTCTATTCCGATTCCGAACTGTCGCACTACATGAAGTTCGCGGTCGAGGCTTCTCCTGAGCGCCCGGTGCTCGTAGATAAATTTCTCGAAGACGCAACCGAGGTGGATGTGGATTGCATCGCCGATGTTGGTCTGCCGAACGGCGAAACCATCGTCATTGGCGGAATGTTGGAACACATCGAGTTTGCCGGCGTGCATTCCGGCGACGCCGCGATGGTTCTCCCGCCGCACACGCTCTCGCAAAAAGTCATCGGCATCGTCCGCGAATACACGCACGCGATGGCGCGCGAGCTAAAAGTCGTCGGCCTGATGAACGTGCAATACGCCGTCAAGGGCGACACCGTCTATGTTCTCGAAGTGAATCCGCGCGCGTCGCGCACGGTGCCATTCACGAGCAAAGCCATCGGCAAACCGCTCGCAAAAATTGCTGCGCGCGTGATGGCGGGAAAGACGTTGAAAGAACTGAACTTCACCGAGGAAATCTGGACGAAGTATTGGGCGGTGAAGGAATCCGTTTTCCCGTTCAACAAATTCGTGGGCCAGGACATTTTGCTTTCGCCCGAAATGCGTTCCACCGGCGAAGTCATGGGCCTCGACGCCGACCTCGGTGTGGCCTACGCGAAATCGCAGATGGCCGCGAACTCGCCGCTGCCGCTCAAGGGAAAAGTTTTCATCAGCGTCAGTGACGCGCACAAAAAAGAAGTAGCGGCGGTCGCAAAATCATTTGCTGATCTGGGTTTTGAACTCGTGGCGACGGCGGGCACCGCAAGCGTTTTGGAAAAAGCCGGACTGAAAGTGGAACGCATTTTGAAATTGTTGGAAGGTCGTCCGAACGTCGTGGACTTGTTGAAGAACAAAGAAATTCAACTCGTCATCAACACGCCCGCCGGCCAGTCGCCGCGCGAGGACGAAGTAAAAATCCGCACCACCGCCGTCTATACCAACACGCCGATTATGACGACGTTGAGCGGCGCGAAAGCCGCCGCGCTCGGCATCGCCGCGCTGAAAAAATCCGGCTACGCGGTGAAGACGGTGCAGGAATTTCATTGATGAAAGAATGGAGCGCGGCCCGCCCGCCCGCGTGTTGGCGTCTCATTATGAACTTGCGGACGGGGCGTCCGTGCTCCGTTCAGCAATTTGTAACGGCAGCGGGTCCCATTTCGTCCAAGCTTTGATGAAACCCGTAATTATCGCCGCCGCTGTTCTGTCGGCCATCCATTTTGCCTCGGCGCAAACCCATCTTGCCTTCCCCGGCGCAGAAGGTTTTGGCCAATTCGCCAGCGGCGGGCGCGGCGGCGAAACGTTTCACGTCACCACGCTGGACGATTCCGGCACCAATTCTTTTCGCGACGCGGTGAGCCAGCCACATCGCTTGATTGTTTTTGATGTCGGTGGAGTCATTCATCTCAAATCAAACATCGCCGTCAGCAGCGACCTTACACTTGATGGAACCAGCGCGCCTGGCGAAGGCATCACGCTTTATGGTCGCTCTGTTTCATTCAGCGGCCAAAAAAATATCGTCGTCCGCTACTTGCGTTTCCGCGAAGGCATCGCGGGCGACAAGGGCAAATGTTCCGTGAATCTTTCCAAAGGCAGCGACATGATTTTTGATCATTGCTCAATTCAATGGGGCCGCTGGGATTGCCTCGGCCTCACGCAAGGCAGCCACGACATCACGTTTCAAAACTGCATCATCGGCGAGGGCGTGGACCCGCAGCGCTTCGGCTCCCTCTCCGATTCCGTGACGAACATCACCTATACCCACAATCTCTGGATCAACAATCAAAGCCGCAATCCGAAGGCGAAGGGACGCATCCAATACGTCAACAATATCGTGTATAATTGGGGTGTTTGTGGACTCGTGGGTGGACATTCCGGCGCGGATCATTTCCAAGATGTGGTTGGAAATTATTTCATCGCCGGGCCAAATTCCAATCAGCACGCCGTCGGCGAATGCGCCGCCACCGACCACATTTTTCTCAAAGGGAATGTCGCGGACTTGGACAAAGATGGAAAATTAAACGGGCGCGAACTTATACAGGCTGATTTTGGTTCCGGTGAAAAAGCACCGACGTTCGTGAACGCGCCGAGCAATGGCCCGCTCGACGGTTTGAAAATCGAATCCGCCGAAGCCGCTCTTAAAAATGTTCTGGCCGACGCTGGCTGTTCACAAAAACGCGACGCGGTGGATTTGCGTTTGATTGAGGCCGTGAAATCTTTCGGCACGCGCGGCAAAATCATCCACGACGAGGCGGAAGTGGGCGGTTTGAAATAAAAAATGAAGCCGAACGGCTCCGGCCTCCTCGCCCCCTTGGGGGGAGAGGGAGAAGAAACTGAAACAGCTCAAACGTAAAGATAGACGTAGAGCGAGAAAATCACGGCCAGCACGCCCGCAGCAGCGGCGAGGGACCATAGGAAATTTTTCTTCCGCGCCGCGATCGCAAACGTCGAGACGATCACCGCCGCCTGCGCCGCGAGCATCCCGATGAAAAATTTCCCGCTGCGCGCGTGGTGTTTCTCCGCCGTGAAGTTCGCCTGACGGATCTGCAATTCATAAATCCCCGCAATGCCCTGATTCAACTGCGCCTCGGTGTCATAACGCGCGCCGGTGTAGCGCAAACGCGCGGCGGCGAAGTTCGCAAAAGCATTTTTATCACCGGCTGCCATGAGCGATTCGTCGAGCTTGTCAGCGGCTTTGGTGACGGGTTTCGCGGCGTTGTCAAATCTGAGCGCGGCGGCCTGCGCGACATCCAGCGCGGCGGCGAGATCAGCGTTTTTAATTTTCACCAGCCGGTCGCCGATCTCCTTTTCCGGTGCCGAATTTCCCAACGCATCCAGCGCGGATTGTATTTCCGCACTAAACTTTGCGCGTTCAACGGCGGGCAATTCGCCTTGGGACAGCGCGGCGATGGTCGGCGCGTCTGCACCGGACAAGCTGGCTGCGTCCAACGGATGAACCTCGGCGGTGGCGGCGAGTAGGTCGAGGGAATTGTGGGCGAGTGCGCCGCGCGTTTTTTTGGCGGCAGCGTAACCCCACTGGTCGCCGGCCTTGGACTGGATCTGCGCGGCAAGCGAACGATCGTATTGCGCCTTGGTCATCTCGCTCGACGCGAGACCGGCGAGCAACGTGGCGATGACGGTCATCACGATGGGCGTGGCACCAAGCACTTTGCCCCACTGGGACGGCGGCAGTTCGGCTTTTAGATTTTCGGGGATCTCAATTTTTCCGGCCATAAATTTTCCCCACTCTAGCAAAAATAAATTTGTTCGCCAGCGCGCTGTGAAATGAGTGCGCCTGTGAAAACATCGTTTTTTCCCGCGAAATTTTTTGTTCCTTTCGCGGGTTTCGTGTATTTCGTGGTTGAAAAATGGAAGCCATCTGGAAAAACGAAAAGGTCATCACGCAAACGCAGCTCATCGCGCGGAGCCTGAAACATTGGACAGGGTGCGAGTTGGAGGCGGGCGCTGATGTTGGGGTTCAAGCTTCAGTTTGTTCCCCGGACAAGCTAAAGCTTGAACTCCAGCTTGCGGAAAAAATTTTCCACGCGCCGTTCGCGCTCGTTTCGCATGGCACCGAAGCTGATCCGGTTTTGAACTACGGCAACGCCGTCGCGCTCGCGCTGTGGGAAATGCCGTGGGCCGAACTCACGCGCACGCCCTCGCGCCTCACCGCAGAAGCGCCGAACCGCGAGGAACGCGCACGCTTGCTTGATGCGGTCACCAGGCGCGGTTTTATTGACGATTATTCCGGCGTGCGGATTTCCAAAAACGGAAAGCGATTTCGCATCGCGCAGGCGACGGTGTGGAATTTGATTTCAGCGGACGGAAAAAATTGCGGGCAGGCGGCGATGTTTTCGCGCTGGGAATTTCTTTGAATGTTGAAGTGATGAAAGGTTGAGGCGTTGAAAATCGTATTGCTTCAACCTCTCAACCTTTCTCGCTTCAACTTTCCTAAAACCACTTTTTCTTTTTGAAATACCAGACGGTGGCCACTGTGGAAATGATCGTGAGGACGATGGCGTATTCGTAGCCGTATTTCCATTTATACTCTGGCATCGTCTCGCTGAAGTTCATGCCATACCAGGTGCCCACAATGGTCAGCGGCGTGGTGACGAACGTGACGAGCGTGAGCAGCTTGATGACTTCGCCGGTCTGGTTGGACGACATGTTGAGATAGACCTGCAAGATGCCCGTGAGCGAATCGGTGTAGCTCTGCGCGAGTTCGCCGATGTGAAAGAGCGAATCATAAACATCGCGGAAATACGGCACGAGATGCGGGCGCACGAGTTTGAATTCGCCAGCGGCAAAGCGGCTCAAGACTTCGCGCTGCGGCCCGATGATCTGGCGCAGATGCACCACTTCTTTTTTCACCTGCAAAATTTGATTGAGCGTGTCCTTGTTCGGTTTTTGCAACGCCATCTGTTCAAGTTCGGCGATTTCGAGGCCGAGTTCGTCGAGCGCGGGTTTGTAATTATCCACGAGCGTATCGAGCAGCGCGTGCGCCACGCGGTCCGGCGCGCGGGCGATGCCGAGCGTGCCGTTCACCGCGCGTTCCTCCACGCTCGTGACACTCTTCAGCGGATCGTCGTGATAGGTGACGAGAAAATTTTTGCCGAGAAAAAAATTCAATTCGCTCGTGCCAAAGCAGCCGTCCTTGCGGTTGTAATCCACCGCGTGAATGACCATGAACAGATACGGTGTGAAGCGATCGTCTTCCTTCGGCGAATATTCCTCAACTTTGGGCGAGGGACTTGGCTGCACGCAATCCTCAATGGACAAGGGGTGAAAATGAAAAATCATCTCCAGCACTTCCTTCCATTCTTCGGTCGTGGGTTTTTCCAAATCCACCCAGAGGAACAGATTCGTATCGGCGAGCAACGTCGGCATCAGAAAAATTTCGATGTCCTTGGTGTGCAGCTTGCCCTGCGTGGTGAATGAAAATGAGCGGATCATACAAAATTATCTTGTGCCGCAAATGCTAGGCGCAACGGCGTTCAAGGCAAGTTTCGTTTGCGCACCAGCTAGTCAGGAGGTGGTGGTATGGCTTGGTGGGGCGAGCGTCCCCGCGAGCCGCTTAGTCTAGCGACGCCCAGCTCGCGGGGACGCTCGCCCCACCAGCTTTGGCCCGACGAATTCCAAATAGCCGTTGTGTAAAGAGAGAGTTTATTTCGCGGCGAGCTTGGCAGCGGCAAGTTCAGCTTTTACTTCAGCGAGTTCTTTCTGAAACGTTTCGCTCTTATTCAATTCCCGCGCGATGGCGCGAGCCAGCACGCGCCCGGCAAAAATGTCCGCCGGATAATGCCGCGCGATCTGCACGCGATGCCAGCCCATCAAGTCGGCGTGCGCCATGACCGCTTCGCGTTGTTCCGGCAACATTTCCGCCAGCACCAGCGCGAGCGTGGTGCATTCCGTCGAATGGCCGCTGGGATAGCCAAAACTTTTTTCCAGCTTGCCATTGGCGAGGCTGGGGTCGGTCGTGAACGGGCGCGGTTCCTGGAAAAAATCTTTTCCGGCATCGGTGACAGCTTCCGCATCTTTTTGCACGCGTTCAAAAAACGCAGCGGTTTTGGGCAAGTTCGTGGCCACAAAATAATTACCGACGACTTCGGTAAAATTAAAAACGGAGAATTTCTTCTCGGCGTAGGCGGCATTTTTATCTGCCTCGCTGGCATAGTGGTAAACAGTGTGAACGGTTTCCATGGCCGCAATTTTTTCGGTGGCGGCGGCGGGCGGCGGCGACAAAATGTCGGCGGCACGAATCTGGCCGTCAGCAAGAAAATTCAGATTGGTTTGTGCGTTCGCCGCGAGGGCGAACGCCAAAACGATGGCGAGAAATAATGCGGTGCGATTAAATTTCATGGAAAAGTATTTTTAGATTTTACTGAACTGTGTGGCCATCGAACGTCCACGAAATGTCCGGGCGTCCGGGATCAGCGGCGAGTTTGCCGTTGCTGTTTTGCGGGAGGACAACGTAATCGTATTTGAGGGAAGCCGCGTGGCCGTCATCAAAAGCGATGTTGCCCATTTTATTATGTCGCCCGGAAAAGCGCGTAGTGTAGCACTGCGGACTTCCGAGCGTTTGGGCTTTGGCCGGGTCGCCGAAATAGGGCGTGTCATCCGAGCGCATCCGGTTTTCCGAGAAAGCGACAGTGACGGCGGGACGGGTGATGGAGGTCAGCTTGAGCGGCGTCGTGCCGGCATCACTCGGATCCACGCGCTTGGAATTGATACCATAAGAAAACATCGCGCGGTCAGCACTGATCAAGGCGGACTCCAGACCGGCCGAGGCGGCGGTCGGGCACCAGAAAATATTTTTGCCGCTGTTGTAAATTTTCTGCGTGGAGTTGACGGCCACCATGTAGAGCGGATCGGCACGAATATAAGTTGGCAGCGCATTGAACCACGCACTGCGTCCGTAGCTCGTGCCGCTGGAGCGGTTGCCGAACTCCACGTCCGTAAGCCCCAGCCAAGTGGGGGCGTCTTCGCTGTCTGGATACAGCGGCGTGCCGGTGGGAATTTTCGTCATCGGCAAAATCTGATTGAAGTCGTCCACATACAACGTCTGCGCGAGTCCCCATTGGCGGATGTTGTTGAGACTGCTGATGCCTTGCGCCTTGGCCTTGGCCTTGGCAAGTGCAGGCAACAACATCGCCGCGAGAATGGCGATGATGGCAATGACGACGAGGAGTTCAATCAACGTAAAGCCGCGATAGGCCAAGCGATTTTGTGTTTTCATTTTTGTTGGATGGAAAAAGTTTTGTCTGCCGGACGGGGGAGATGATGGCGGAGCCGCATGACAATCCGGTGCGGATTGGGTGACAGTTTTGTGACAAAACACTTCCTGGAAAAATTTTCTGCCGAGAAACATCCAAGTTCACCGGATCGTCACACGAACGCCATTCTGTTGCCATGCGGGTGGAGATAATGATGCGCGTCCGAGCAAAGAATTTTTAACCACACCAAAACAAATCCATGAAACGAATCCTCCTCACCACCGGCATTTGCGCCTTGCTGTCATTCACAGCAAACGCACAAACGCCCGCTGTTTTCCAACCCGGCCAGCTCGCCGTTTTCCAAGAAGGCAACGGCGGCACGAACCGTTGCCTGCCCTTTGGCGCGGTCACTGGCATCACCAATTACACGGCTGATGATATTTTCGGCAGCCGCCAGAACGCAATTTTCATTGATCAATTTGATCCGAATGGAATCAACCAAACCAATCCCTCCGTGCGCGTCGCCGTGCCGACAAATGGTTTCAGCGCGATGATGGTGAATGGCAACGCGGGCACCGAAGGTTACATGACGCTCGCGGATGATCGCAGCGTGCTGACGTTCGCCGGTTACGCGGGCGACATTCTTTCCATCACGACCGGCGGACAGACCGCGCCGTCGAATTTAAGTTACGACCGCGCGGTGGCGACGGTGGATGCGTTCACGAATGTCGCGACGGTTTATCGCGGCTCGAAATGGTATGGCACCGCGACGGGCAAAACGAATCCGCGCGGCGTCGCGACGGATGGCGCAGGAAAATTCTGGGGCTGCGGCAACGGCTACGGCAGCCTTTATTACGATGCGATGACGGGCGATGATCCGATTCAATTTCAGAACATCGCGCTCACCTCTGCTTCCCGCGCGCAGAACCACAAGCTCTACACGTCGGTGAAAGGCGCGGAGTCCGTGAATCTTTATCCGGCCGGCATTTATACGCTCGTAGATTTTTTCAACAACCCGTCGGACAAACCCACGGCGGCGGCATTCCTGCATTTGTTTTTGCAAGCGCAAGCGCCGTGGACGAACTGCATCGGCTTCGATATTAATCCGTCCGAGACGATTGCCTACGTCGCGGATGACGGCAGCAAAGGTTTGAACGGCATGGGCGGTATCCAAAAATATATCCGCTCCGGCCTCGCGTGGAAAATGGCTTACAATCTCGCCATCCCCGGCTACTTCGGTTTGAACAACGGCATTATGACCAACGCGGCCAGCACGAATACGCTCGTCGGTTGTTACAGCGTCACGGTGGATTGGAGCGGCGCAAATCCCGTGGTCTATGCGACGACTTCCGACAGCGGTGTGAACAGTGGTGCCACTTACTACGGCAACCGCGTCATCCGCATCAACGACACGAACACGGTGGAGACGGGTGCCACGATCATCGCACTCACGAACATTCTCACGACCGTGGCGCGTCCGCCGGTCGTCAATGGTTTGCAGATCACGAACATCGTCTATAAATCCGTGACGTTCACGCCGGATTTGCGCCCGATCATCACCACGAATCCCGCGAGTTGGTCCGCCGCGGCGGGCGATAACGTGAGCTTCAGCGTCGCGGCGTCGGCCAATTACGCACTGACGTATCAGTGGTTGCAAAACGCAACCAATTTGGTTGCACAGACCGGCGACACCTTGAATTTAAGTTCCGTCACGACCGCACAAAATGGTTTTAATTACCGCTGCGTCGTTTCGGATTTCTACGGCTCCGTCACCAGCTCGGTCGCGACCTTAACCGTGACGACGTTGCCGGTTCCACCGACGATCACTTCGCAAAATGTGACGAACTACGTTGGTAATAACCAGACGCTCACCGCGCTCGTCAGCGGCACCGATCCCAAGGGCGGTTATCAATGGTATCTGAACGGCACGCTTTTGACGGACGGCGTGACGGGCGGCGGCTCCACGTTGAGCGGCACGACCAGCAGCGCGCTTACGATTTTGCAAGCGGCCACGACTGACGCTGGTTATTATTCCGTGTCTGTCACGAACATCGCCGGTTCCGCGAGCAACACCACGGCGAAGCTCACGTTAATTTACGCGCCGCCGATTTTCGTGCAGCCACCGCAAACGTTCACGACGTATGTTGGCCGCACGATCACGAACACCGTTTCCGCTTACGGCCAGTTGTTGAGCTATCAATGGCACAAGACCAAAGCCACCGGCGTGGCGACTAACCCAATCGCCGGCGCAACGACCGCGAGCCTCGTGGTCGGGCCGGTGACGCTGGCCGATGCAACGAATTATGTCGTGGTCGTGAGCAATCCCGGCGGGTCCATCACCAGCTCGCCGGTCGCGCTGAACATTTCTATCGCACCGCCGCACACGTTCGTGAACTACTCGAACCAAGTTTATAAACAGGATTTTAATTCGCTCCCGATCCCCGCTGGCAGCAGCGCGGAAGGCGGCAATCCGCTCACGATCAATTACGCGGTGACGAACATCGCGGGCATCAACGCTGCGAATCCGACGAACGTCATCGTGCTCGCCAACGGCAATCCAAACGCGGCCATCATCGGCACGCTGGCTTACTCCGTGGATAACGCATTCGACTTCGGCTACCCGGTTTTTGCCAGCGGCAGCATCGGCGGTTTTGGTTTGCCAAAGATGAACGGCTGGTATGGCTGGTGCCAAAAGACGATGGTGATTTCCGCCACGCGCGGTGATCAGAGCCAAGGCGCGATTGTGAACAACGGTTTGAATTATGTCGCGGACGGCACGTCGTTGAACGGCGTGACCAACCGCGCGCTCGGACTCGTGGCCACGACGAAGACTGGCGTGAACTGCTTCAGTGTCGGCGTTGTCAACACCAGCACGAACACGAACACGATCATTACCTTGAGCTACACGGGCGAACTCTGGCGCAATAATCCAAGCCAGCAAGTATTGCAATTTGGTTACGCGATTGACCCGGCGGGCAGCGGGGCGAGCTTCGCGCCCGGTTCGAGCGACTTCACCTACGGCATTGATAACATTGGCGGAAACACGCTTTACAATGTGACGAACTTGAACG
>JANYCI010000224.1 GCA_025360325.1 Limisphaerales bacterium
CGCGCGTGGGACGTGCCGCCGACCACCGAAAGCACCGTCGGCCTTTGGTCGCTGATGCGGCACATGATTATTTACAAATGCGAAGGCTATGATTGCAGCGCATTTTCCCAGCTCTACGGCAGCTTTTATGATTTCACGATTGACAGTTGCCGCGTCGAGCGCAACCAGGGCATTTGGGGCCAGAGCGGCTGGTTTGTGCGCTTTTGTTACAACGACGTGGAATTCGCCAACAGCTACCACCCGCACATCGGCACGCCCGGCAACAATCCCGAAGGCAACCTGCCGTTCAGCTACGTCGGCCTGACGGACGGCAACTTGCGCATCACCAAGTTCGGCTCGTCGCAATACAGCAAGAAACTCGTCTTCGTGAACGAAGTCGTGCCGCATCCCGTGCCCGGCGGGCGCGGCGTCATCGTGAAGGGCAACACGCTCCGCTACAACCAGCGCGTGGCGTTCCCGCCGAGCGCCGAGGTCAAGCCGCGCGACGACGGCAAGGTGCGCTTCGTGGACGTGGTCGTGGACGGCAACCGCATCGAACATTCTTCCGGCGGCGTGCAAGTCGGTCCGGCGGCGCGGCGCTTTGTCGTGGCGAATAATCAATTTGAAGACGTTGCTGAACCACATATCTTCGCCAAGCCGGAGCAGGTGCAACTCTTGGGGTCGGACGCGAAGTAAATTCCTATGAAAATGAAAACGCTTTTCTTTTTGCCGCGGCATCTCGCCGTTCTATTCACGCTGGTTCTGTTTTCCGCGCTCGGTCAGCCGGTCAAAGAACTGGCGGCTTACGATGTTGTCTGGAATTCGCCGAGCGAGGATTCGCGCGGTTCGATGCCACTGGGCAACGGTGACATCGGCCTAAATGTCTGGGTCGAAAAGAGCGGCGACCTCGTTTTCTACATCTCCAAGACCGATGCGTGGAGCGACAATGTCGGCGGCAACAAAGGTCTGCCGAAAGTCGGGCGCGTCCGCTTGAAATTGTCGCCGGCGCTGACGACAAGCAGCGGCTTTGTGCAAACGCTTAAACTCGCGACTGGCGAAATTGAAATCCGCAGCGGCGCGGCGACGATGCGCGTTTGGGTGGACGCGAATCGTCCGCTGATTCATCTCGAATCGGAAACTGGCGAGCCGCGCGACCTCGAAGTGGCGTTTGAAACGACGCGGCCTGCGTCGGAGAAAAATTTGCAAGCCGACACGATTCTGACGGATCAAACCAATCATGTCGTTTGGTTCTATCGCAATCTCAACAAGGACGTGCCGCAGCTCACGAACCGCACGTTCGGCGCGGCGATTTCCGGCGACGGTTTGGTTTCCGCCAGCAGCACAGTGTTGCATTCGGCGAAACCGGCCAAGCGGCATGAGATTTCCATTTGCGTGCTGACCGCGCAGACGCCGACACCGGAAGCGTGGCTGGCGCAGTTGAATCAAGTTGACGCGCAGGCGGCGTCCGTTCCGCTGGCAACGGCGCGGCGCGAACACGAAAAATGGTGGGGTGATTTTTGGAATCGCAGTTGGATTTTTATTTCCGGCGACGACGATGCGGCCAAGGTGACGCGCGGCTATATTTTGCAGCGGTTCACCAGCGCGTGCGCCGGACGCGGCGCGTATCCGATCAAGTTCAATGGCTCGATTTTCACGATGGATTGGCACAAGTCGGAAAAAATCAAGGGCGTCGAGACGAACTACATCGTGCCGGCCGACGCGCGCGATTGGGGCGGGCAGTATTGGTTTCAGAACACGCGGCCAATGTATTGGCCGATGCTGCAGAGCGGCGACTTCGACATGATGCGCCCGCTGTTCAAGATGTTCCGCGAGATTTTGCCGAACAACGAAAAGGAAGTGCGCGACTTTTATCATCACGATGGCGCGTATTTTGCGGAGACGAAACCGTTTTACGGCGGCATCAACAAGCTCAAGCCCGATTCGCCCGGCAAATACACGGATTTTTATTACACGCCGATTCTTGAGTTGTCGGCGATGATGCTCGACTACTTCGCCTACACCGGCGACAAAAATTTCGCGCGCGAAACGCTGCTACCCATCGCCGACGCCGGCATGAAATTTTTCGACCAGCACTGGCCGCACGAAAACGGCAAGCTCGTGCTTGATCCGGACAATTCGATTGAAATGTTCTGGAAGGTTCGCAATCCCGCGCCGGACATCGCCGGTTTGCGCTGGGTGCTGCCGGGCTTGCTCGCGCTGTCGAACGAATTGACGACGGAGGAACAGCGTGCGCGCTGGCAGCGATTCTTGAAGGAAATTCCCGAACTGCCCGTCGGCGAAACCAACGGCCAAAAAGTGTTATTGCCGGCGGAGGTTTACGGGCCGAGCCACAACTCCGAAAATCCCGAGCTTTACGCGATCTACCCGTTCCGGATTTTCGGAATCGGGAAGACCGGGCTGGAGCTCGCGCGAACGACATTTGCCGCGCGCAAGATCAAGGCTAATGGCTGCTGGACGCAGGACGGCGTGCAATCCGCGTTGCTGGGCGCCGTGGAAACCGCGCGCAAAAACGTCACCTTCGTCCTCCAGCGCAAAGAGCCGCAATGCCGGTTTCCGGCGTTCTGGGATCATGGCCACGACTATGTGCCGGACGAGGACAACGGCGGGCATGGCATTCACGCGCTGCAACTGATGCTGACGCAAAGTGAAGGCCGCAAAATCTACCTGCTGCCCGCGTGGCCGAAGAATTGGAATGCCAGTTTCAAGCTTCACGCGCCGTTCAACACCACCGTCGAAGGCGTCGTGCGCAACGGCAAAGTCGAGTCGCTGAAAGTTATGCCGCCGGAGCGGAAGGCGGATGTAATTTTGGCGGATTCCAAAAATTGAACTCAGAAATCAGGGAATAAATTTATGCAATACACCAATCTTGGCCGGACCGGCCTCAAAGTCTCCCGCCTTTGTCTGGGCACGATGAATTTCGGCCCGCGCGCGACCGAACCGGAATCTTTCGCCATCATGGACCGCGCGTTCGAAGCCGGCGTGCAGTTTTTCGACACCGCCGACGTTTACGGCTGGAAAGATTACGAGGGTTACACCGAGCAGATTGTCGGCAACTGGCTCGCGCAAGGCGGCCGCCGCGACCAGATTGTGCTCGCGACTAAGTTTCAGGGAACCATGGGCACGGGCGTCAATGATCGCGGTGCTTCTGCCAAATACATTCGCCGCGCTGTCGAAAGTTCGCTCAAGCGTCTGCGCACCGACCACCTCGACCTGTTCCAGATGCATCACGTCAACCGCGACACGCCGTGGGACGAAGTCTGGCAGGCGCTGGAACTGCTCGTGCAGCAGGGCAAAATTCTTTACGCCGGTTCGTCGAATCACGCGGGCTGGCACATCGTGCAGGCCAACGAAGCCGCGCGGCGGCGAAACTTTCTCGGCTACGTTTCCGAGCAGTGCAAATACTCGCTGGCGTGCCGCTTTGCGGAACTGGAGTTGTTGCCCGCGTGCCAGGCTTATGGCGTCGGCATTTTACCTTATTCGCCGGTGGATGGCGGTTATCTTGCGGGCATCTTGGCTCCGATCGCCGATCAAGTTTGCGCGAATCCGAAAGCGACCGTTCGCCGTCAGAATGCCGATGCGCAGAAGCGCGTCGCCGCCGGTCGGGCGCAGCTCGAAGCGTGGGAAGGCTTGTGCAACGAACTCGGCGAAAAACCGTCGAACGTCGCGCTCGCCTGGGTGCTGCGGCATCCCGCCATCACCGCGCCAATCGTCGGTCCGCGCAACCTGGAACAGTTCAACGACTCGCTGCGCTCACTGGAAATCAAACTGTCGGAAGAAACGCTGAAACAGCTCGACGAAATCTTTCCGCCGGTGGCGCTGCCGCACGTTTTCGCGACGAGCAAATCGCCGAATCGCTACGAATCGCCGGAGGCGTTTGCGTGGTGACAGCGAGCGACAATTCATTTTGAAAAGCAAAACTATGAAACTAAAACTAGCCCATGTCTGTCTCGGCTCGCCGGATTTGGCGAAGTTGGAGAATTTTTATTGCCGCGTTCTTGGAATGCGGCGGGTTTTCGACTTTGTAAAAAACGGCGTGTGTGTCGGCTTCTATTTGGAAGTCGGTGACGGCACGTTCATCGAGATTTTCAAGAACGATTCTGACCCAGCGGCGCGCCCACCGCTGCGGCATTTCTGCATCGAGACCGACGACCTGGACGCGGTGATTCAACGCCTGCGCGACGGCGGTTTCACGCCGACCGAGAAAAAACTCGGCTGCGACCGGACTTGGCAATGCTGGGTCGAAAGTCCCGAGGGCCTGCGCTTCGAGTTTCAGCAATACACTGCCGAAAGCAGCCAGCACACCGGCGCGGCTTGCAAAGTCACCTGGGCTTGAAAAATTTCACGATGAAAATCATCAATAAATCAATCGCCGCCGGTTGTGTTGTTATCGCCTGTGGGGCGATGACCGCCCGACTTCAGGCCGCCGATAACTCCGACAAAGTTCGCTTAACGCCGTATTCCGCCGACCAGATTTTGAACGGCGAATTTCCCGGTCGCAAAGCGTCGCCGACCGTGCTGGAAACGTTCGACACCAACGGCTTCGCGGCGGAGCGGCTTTATAACGTTCCGGCACCGGGCGTGCATCCGCGAGTGCTGTTTGCGCCGGAGGATTTGCCGCGCATCCGCCAGCAGTTGCGCGACACCGAGGCGGGCCGCGCGCTGATGGACGCATTGCGCAAAAAAGTTGCGGATGGTCTCGAAAAGCCTGGTTCGCCGGTCAACGACTGTTATCGCAAGCTGACGCACGGCGATGATTCGGGACTGACGGCATTTTTTGAAGAATTCAAATTGCACCCGGCGGCGGGAAGCTGGAGCAATCCGGTTCTGGCCGGACTCGAAGACAAGGCACTGCTGGTGCTGCTCGACAGCGACGAGACGCAGGGCCGCGAAGTCGCGGCGGCGGCCGTGGCGCTGGCGAAGTGGATGGAGCCGCAAATTCTCGCCGCGAGCAAGGCGCCGGGCGGCGACGATTTTTGGCGGCAGGTGCGGACGGTGTGCGGCAACGGCCCGGCGTTTGGTTTGATTTATGATTTCGCGCAGCCGTTCATGGACGCCGCGCAGACCGCGACGATGCGTCGGGTCATCGCGGAGGCCACCAGCGGCAAATATGTTCTCGGCATGGATCTGCCGCGCCACTGGCGCAACTGGAATTTCATCGGCATGGCGGAGGAATTTCCCGTGCTGGCGCTCGCGATTGAAGGCGAGGACGGTTATGACTCGCGCATTCTCAAGCGCGGCGCGGAAGTGGCGCGCGACTACATTAATTTCGGCATTTCGGACCAAGGCATCGCGAAGGAAGCCGTCGGCTACCACACGGGCGGCATGGGACATCTGAATCTGCTGATGCTCGCGCTGGCGAATCGCGGCGAAAATCTCTTCACCAGCGAACGCTACCGGAGGCAGTTCGAGGACTGGCTAATCTGGGCGCAACAGCCGTTCGGCGGCGGCTGGCAAAGCAGCGGCGACCTTGGCACCTTCCCGCCGGCCTACGAGGCGGTGCAAACGATGAAATTTTTCTATCCGCAAAACGAGCGCATTGATTATGTGCTGCAAAATCATCCGGTCGTCCGCAACGGCCAAGGCATTCAATTCTCACTGCTCGCATTGCTGACGCCGGCGGATGCAAAACGCAATGCTGACGGCTCGCTGGTGAATTATCATCAGGCCGCTGATTTTCATCTGCCGGATAGTTTGTTCGATCCGCAGCGCGGTTATTTGTTTGCGCGGAGCGGCTGGTCGGCGGACGCGGCCTCGCTGCAATTTGTCTGTCGCAACGACACGGTCTTCGTCTCGCACGACGACGCGGATCGCGGCACATTTTATTTCACCGCGCTAGGCCAGCCGTGGAGCGTGGCGAATTTTCGCGAGACGGAAGGCAAATACGCGAACACCGTGGCGATTGACGGCATGGGCGAAGGCTACGCGGCGACGCCCGGCAAATGGCTCGGCGTTTGCGACACGCCGTCGGCAACGTTCGGCGTCACGGATTTGAAATACTGCTACGACTGGTTCTGGGTGAAGTGGCCGATGATCATGCCCGAATCGGAATTTCAAACGAAGCCGTGGCTGTGGGTGGGCTTTGGCGAGCATCGCCAGCGTCTTGCGCCACGCTATTCCAAATTGAAATGGGAACGCGACCCGTTGCCGATGGTGGCGGATTATTATTCCGGTTATCTCGCCGGCGATCCGGGCATGTGGGACGAGGACACCTGGGTGCGCCGCGCGCCGTTCAATCCCGTCCAGCGCGCGTTCCGCACCGCCGGTCTGGTGCGCGGCCAGCGGGATTACGCGCTCATCGTGGATGACATTCAGAAAGACGACGCGGAGCATCTTTACGAATGGCACATGAACGTGCCCGTGAACCTCGAAGTAGCGGAGCTGCGCGGCAACGGAATTATGCTTTGCCCGATTCAGACCAACCGACAGACCGGCGCCGACGCCATGTCGGATTATCGCGGCGCGGGCCGGCCGTTGCCAGCCGCCGGCACGCCGCTGCTCTGGGTCTGCGCGCTGAACGTGAACCAACCGGGCCTGCCGACGCGCCAGCCCTCGCCGGCGCTGGAGACGTTTGAATATCTCAAGCACGACGACTCACACCAGTTCTACCTGCGCTCCACCGGACTCGGCAAACGCATCGTGTTTCCCAGCCGCAGCGTCGCGCCAGATTACGTCGTGCTGCTGTTTCCGCTGAAGCGAGGCGAGCCGCTGCCGGAAACCAAATGGTCGGACGACCGCAAGCATCTCACAATTTCATGGCAAGGTCAGCGCGACGAATACACATTTAAAAAGGGCAGGGACGGACGCACGCGATTCAAATTGGCACGCGCCGGCGTGCAGCTTTGCGAAATCAAATAGAATATGCTCAAGTTTGTTTTTTCCATCATCATCGTTGGCGCAATGTTTTTTTCAGTTTCATCTCAAGCTGCCGAGACGAACGGCAAAATCAAACTGCTCATCGTCGAAGGCGTGAGCAATCACGACTGGAAACACCGGCTGGCGCTGGTGAAGGAAATTCTCGCGAAAGACGGCTCCTTTGACGTGGATGTTTCCGTCACGCCGCAGACCACCAACGATCCCGCGTGGCAAACTTGGCGGCCGGATTTTTCAAAATACGATGTGGTGCTGTCCGGCTACAACAATCTCGGCGGCAAGGCGCGCTGGCCGGAAGCGGTGCAAAAGTCGTTTACCAGTTTTGTCACCAATGGCGGCGGATTTTATTGTTATCACGAAGCCAACAACTCGTTCGCCGAATGGCCGGAATACAACCGCATGATCGGCCTTGGCTGGCGGAACAAAAATTTTGGCCAGGCGATTGTCGTGACGACGAACGAGACGCTGCAATTCATCCCGCCTGGCGAAGGCGAGAACACCGGCCACCACGCGCGGGGCGATGTGACCGTGCATCAGCTCGGCGAGCATCCGATCCATCGCGGCCTGCCGCGCGCGTGGATGGCGGCCGAGTTGGAGATTTACCACTACGCCCGCGGGCCGGCGAAAAACCTGACCGTGCTGGCCTACGCCAAAGAGCCGCAGTCGCAGTTGCAATTTCCCATCGAGTGGACGGTGCAATACGGCCAGGGTCGCGTGTTCGTGAGCACCTACGGCCACTGCTGGGCCAATCAGCCGGATCCAAAAGGCATGAAGTGCGCGGCATTTCAAACCATCATGGTGCGGGCGCTAAAATGGCTGGCGCACCGCGATCCGGGCGACGCGTGCCCGCCGGATTTTCCCGCACCGGATAAAGTATCAATGCGCCAATGAAAAAGATTTCCCAATGTTTTCCACGGCAAAACACTTTATGAAGAACCGGAAAGTATTTTTTTTCTTGCCTTTGCTTTTGATGGCTGGAGTCCAAAATATTTCGGGACAACATCCGGCTTTCTCCGAATCGATTTTTGCGACGACTACAAACCTTGGCGGGCCGATAAGAAATTTGGAGATGGATGTTGAAGTGGATGGTCGAGGCGTTCAAGCGCCGAACTATTTGTTCCGCAACGAATGCCAAAAGCCTGGCCCGTGGCGGGCAGAGTGGATCTGGCCTATCGGCAACGCGCCGAACCGCGGTTGGTTTCGCAAGGAAGTTACGCTCGATGCCGCGCCGAAAGAAGTCCGGGCGTGGATGTCCGCTGACATGAAATATCGACTCTGGATCAACGGCCAACTCGCCTCGCGCGGGCCGGCCGACATCGGCCGCGATTATGCCGGTGGGCAGACCCATCGCTGGTTCTATGACTACCGCGATCTCACGCCGCTTTTCCACAAGGGGCGCAATGTCATCGCCGCAGAAGTGTTTCGGCACGGGCCGGGCGGCGTTTCGCGCGGCAAGGGCGGCTGGTTGTTTGAGGCCCAGGCTGACAAAGTCACGATCAAGTCCGACGCGACATGGCAGGCGATTTCCGCGAATGATGCTTTTGCGAACTGGCCCGCGCCGGCGTTTGACGCCGCCCTTTGGCCGGTCGCGCAGGTGATATCGAATTTCTGGGAGCCGCTCGTGGCCAGCGAGATTCCACCGCTTATGGAAGCACGTTATCCGGTGTTGCGAATGGAGGGAATGCCGGCGAACAAGGTTTTTACCAACAATGGCAGTTTCAAGGTTGTCTTCGACCGCGTGTTGAGCGGGTTTCCGCAGATCAAGGTCAGAGGTGGCAGAGGCGCACGGGTGAAATTAAGTGCGCACAATTCCGCTGAATTTGTTCTTAACGGTGCCGAGCAGACACTGGAGTTGCCGTTCATGACCGAGATTGCGTCGGCCTTCACCGTCGAGCTGAAGAGCGTCACCGAGCCGGTGGTGATTCTGGACACGGGCGCGGTGTTCACCTCCCAGCCAGTCGAATATCGCGGCGAATTTTCGTGCAGCGACGAGAATTTGAACCAGCTTTGGAAAGTGTCGCGCTGGGTGGTGCAGATTTGTTTGCAGACGCATCATTTGGATTCGCCGAACCACCAGGAGCCGATCAGCGATCCCGGCGATTATCTGATCGAGTCCATGGTGAACTACTATGCCTTCGCACAGCCGTGGCTGGCGCGGCAGGACATCCGTAAGTTCGCGTGGTTGCTGAAAGACGAAAGCTACCACAACTTCCACACGAGTTATTCAATCGGCTGGCTGCAAATGCTGATGGACTACTACGACTACACCGGCGATAAATCGTTCGTCGAGGAAATGTTGCCTTATGTCCATGAGTTGCTGGACACCTACGCGTCATGGCTCGGCACGAACGGCATTATTTCGGAAGCCCCGAATTATATGTTCATGGATTGGGTGAACATTGCCGGTTTTGGCTGCCATCATCCGCCTGCCGTGATTGGCCAGGGCTATCTTACGGCGTTTTATTATCACGGTTTGGAAATGGCGGCGCGCGTGGCGGACATCACTGGCGACCCGGCGCGCGTGGAGAAATATAGAAAGTTGCGCAGCGAAATCACCGAGGCGTTCAACCGCGAATTGTGGAACGCAGACAAAGGGCTTTATCGCGACGGTAAGCCGTTTCAAACCTCGGTCAAGCCGGGACAATGGCTGCCGGCGGACAAAGATATTGAGACCTTCAGCCCGCACGTTAATTTGCTGGCGGTGCTTTATGACCTCGCGCCGAAGGAGAAGCAGGCGGCCATCGTGAAACAAGTGATGGCGGAAAAGCAACTGAACACGCAGCCGTGGTTCATGCACTGGGTTTTTCAGGCGATTGATCATGCGGGATTGTTCGACGAATACGCGATCCCACAGATGCGCCGCTGGCAGATCGTGCCAGAGACGCAATCGTTCCGTGAAATGTGGACCGGTGGTGACTTGAGCCACGGCTGGTGCTCGACGCCGCTCGTGCAAATGTCCCAACGCATCTTGGGCGTCGCGCCGACTTTGCCCGGCTTTGCGACGATGGCGATCAAACCGCATTTATGCGACTTGGTTTCGGCCAAAGGCAGGGTGCCCACGCCGCACGGTGACGTGCTGGTTGCTTGGCAGCGAACCGGGGACAAGTTCACGCTCAACGTGACTGTGCCCGACGGCACCGTCGCCGAAGTGACGCTGCCGGTGGCGGGTTTCAAGCCGCAGCACGTCACGCTCGATGGCAACGAATCACCCGCCGTAGCAAAGATCGGCGCGGGCAAACATCGTTTTGAAATCAATGACAAATAGACAACAACGAGTCGCTCAAAGTCACGCCGCCGGAGCGGAAGGCGGAAGTGGTTGTGTCGGGATTCTGAAGGGCACCTCCGGAAACTCGGAGATGAAAAGTTAAAAAATAATTGAGAGCACGATTGCCGCCGCAGCGAATACAAAATAAAATCCGCGCCATGAAAGCTCACCCGACCGTTCAGACCTTTGGCGGTTTTGATGTGGAACTGCGCGGGCAATGGCTGGCGGCCAAGGGCGATGGGGAGGTCTATGCCGACAGCGCCTACCGCAGCGCGGAAACCGAAGCGCTGCTGGCGGAGAAACAAGTGACCAGTCGCATCCATGAGCGGGCGTATCGCAACCGCCCGCTGACCGAGGAGCAGAAGGAAAGCAACCGGCAGAAGTCGAAGATCCGGGCACGGATCGAACACGTCTTTGGATTTATGAGCCAGTCCATGAAAGGATTTTACCTGCGCTACATTGGGCGGCGGCGGAACGCGGCGGCGATTGGCCTGATCAACCTGATTTACAACCTGGCCCGCTACGAACAGATCGTGCGACTGAAGCTTTTACCACGGAACGCCGCCTGAAACCGAAGTTGAAACCAAAACCGACCAAAAACCAACCAGCCGCGAACAAATAACCGTCAAAGAAACACCAACAAAAGGAGTCACCATGAAACCAGTCACACCTCAAACCGAACAAACACCGTTAACCCAACTCCGAAAAGTAGTTTTCGGAGGTTCCCT
>JANYCI010000251.1 GCA_025360325.1 Limisphaerales bacterium
TTGCTCACCTCGGCGTCCGCGCTTAAACGGCGGGCCAAAGCCAGTTCACGCGGACGCAGCGGACGGGATTCGCGGCAAAGCAACAGCCGCGCCGCCACGCGCGATTTGCGCCAGGCGGTGTCAGCCTTGGTTGCCTTAAAACTCATGCCCAAGGCTAAACCAGCCGGTGAAACTTGGCAATCCCGCCGGAAGAGCAACGGACGCAGGATTTTTTTATGGAGCCAGCCCATTAAGAATGCAGTATAAAATTTATGGAACTACAGGGAAATAAAAAAACCGGCTCCCGTGTGGGAAACGGCGAAAGGAATCCGGCGAAGCCGGAGGCCCGTAGGGCCGAGGGAGCGGGAGCGAACGAGTCCACGCTGGGATGAGGGGGCGCGTGGTGCTACCAAGCCGCGCCGACGGCGCTGCGGAAAAGAAAAACGCCGCCACGCGTGAGGTGGCAGCGTCCTTTCAAAAAGGCTTCATTATTTTGTTTCTGGCTTCAATTCCAGAAGGTCAACCTTGATTTTTTTCCAATTCATAATTTCAAGATCGGTGTTTGTGCTTGATCTGATTATTTCAGATGCCTTTTGCAGATCATCCAAGCTTTTGACCATTGTGTTGCTCGGATTGATGGTCATCACATTGACGAAGTGAATGGTAACTTGACTGCCCCTTGATGAAGTATAGGCATGTGATAATGCCGCAGCCAAATCTGCCGAAATGTTCACAGGGATTTGGGGAGGTGTGACTGATCCTTTCAGGTCAACGGTCAGAGATTTACTGTCAGACGAATTGGCACCGATGTTAAAGGTGACATCGGCGGTATCTGGTATCAACCCTGTGCGAGCACCGTTTTCGGCAATCCTCATTCCGGAAAAACCCGCACCAAGCTGGGTCATAGCGTCTACGAGCGTAATCTTGCTTGGCTTATCCACCGCTGTCTGACAGCCGTTCAAAGACAATGCTGTGATGGTTCCGGCGATTAGTATGATGATGTTTTTCATTGGCTTGCTTTACTATTTTTTGGTTGGTTGTTTTGTTGTTTTTTCAGGATTGAAAGAAAGTTTTGAATGTGTGCAATGGATATAAATTGGCAGCAGTAAGACGAGCAGCACCAGCAGACAGATGCCGATGTTGCCAGCGAGCGCCAGCCAGTCGCGTTGCTGCCGTTGGTTCATGGTTATTTGGTTGGTTTGCCCAAGCCGGACCACGGCAAGTCTCCATCCCATTGGGGAGTGATGCCTGTTGCCCGTTCGTAAGCTTCCGTCCAGACGGGGAGCGGATAGACTTGGCGGAAGTAATCAAAGCAACGGAGCATGGCGGCTTCGCTTTCGGGATAGCGGGTCACGGAATCGCTGATGAGATGGCGCACCAGCTTGGCGTGCTTCTCGTCCTCCGTGGCGTGATCAATGATGAATTTCAAACCCTCGGCCTTGAAGCCGCGTTGTTTGAAAACGGGAACCAAGTCTTGCGCCACCCGCATCGTTAAATACTCAAATAAATATTCTGCGCCGATGTAGCCAAATGGACTTTCTGCAATAGCCATCCGCCACCAAACACCAGCAATGGCAAAACAAGCCGGAGACATCGGAATTTTATCCGCATATTCAACCGAACCACCCAGCAATTGATAATCACGGAATGCCCAACCGTTATGCCCAGCTTCTTCGATTTTATGAAGCATCAAAAGTTTCAGCATGGTTTCCTCGCTTCCCGGCAAGCGACCAATCATGTGAAAGCCCGCTTCTGTGGTTTGCCTCTGATACCAGTAGATAGAAAGAAAAACTTCGCGGAAGATTTTCAGGCAGGTCTCGTTGCTGGTTTTGGCATCCATCAAGGTTTTCCAAAATGGCTGTTCCCGCACTTGGCGGTAAACATCCTCAACGCGGTCATCAAAAATTTTCACCAGTTCCGCCGCGCGTGGCGAGTAGCGGCCTTGGGATGGCAGTTGTTCCGTTTCGTGGTCGTGTGGTTCGTGACTCATGGTTTTTTATTTTGGTTGGTTTTAGTAATTGCTAAAAAATTGGGTAGAAACATTCCAGCGGTTTCGCGGTAGCGGCGGTAATCCGCTACCAGCGGACTGTTCAAAAACTTTTGCTCCTCGCGCACGGCGGCCAGTAGGTAAAACAGCACCATCACGCCCAGCATGGTTATCGCCGCCCAATGCCAAGTGGCTATCCCCGCGCCCAGCCAGTTCAAGGTGTAAGCCAGATAAAATGGATGGCGGATGCGCGCATAAATGCCCTCGCGGTTCAGGTGAGCGGGCGCGTCCTGGGAAAAGGCCAGTGAGAGCCGGTGCGTCTGCGTCGCGCGCACGGCGTCGCCAAACACTCGCCAGCTTGCCAGCAACAATCCCACCGCCAACAAGCCACCCAGCACGGTGATGGATTGAGTGATGAACAAATAAACATCCACGGCAATCGTCATCAGACCGCAGATCGCCAGCAAGCGCATCAGCGGCGGCACGCCTTCCGGTCGGGAAAAATTGGAACGCAGCGCGCGGGTGAACTGGAGGGCATTCCAACTGAACAGCGCGAGCGCCAAAAGCCGGATGCCCCATTCCCATGTGGATTGATTTTTCATGCCGGGGCGCAGGTGGTGAATTTTTTCTTAAACCACGTCACCGGATTCGGGCGCGTGGACCATTCGCGGTAGATGTTGAGAAACGGCGAAGAACATTTTTCCAAGTGCTTGTAGTCAGACAAAACCAAAGCCATTGGCGTGCGCGGGCCAAGATCGGGATCAACGAAATTGTCCGTGAAACGGCGATGCCCCAAACGCTCGAATAGTGGGATCAACGGTGGCGTGGTGTGGATAAAATCAAAAGCAATTCCCCGTTCGCAGCCCAACCGGTAAGCCTCCTTGGCCAGCGCCATTGAGAGCGGGCCGTTGCGGTGCTTCTGCGCCACCATCATGCGCCCGGTAAAGGAAAAAGCGGCACTGGAAAATCCCATAAATTGTTCCAGCCCATACCAGCCGGCGTAATTGGCGGGAATGCCATCCGCGCCCCAGACGATGCGCACGGTGCCGGCGATTTCACCGTCGCGCTTCACAAAAAGCTGCGTGGCTCGCGCATCCAATTCATCCCGCAATTCGCGCCGTTCATGGTCGGCTCCCGGCATGGGCTTGCCCATCTCTTCAATGTAGATGGCGTAACGGAAGCGGTAGATGGCTTCGAGTTCGTCCTGACTTGTTGCTAGGAGAATTGTCACAAAATGGTTCCCCGTTACTTTTTCATCGCCCGCTCATAAGCGCAGCGCCACACGGGAATCGGATAAACCTGCTCGAAACATTCAAAGCCGTATTTCACTGATTCAAGTTGCTCCGGATATTTCACCACGGCCTCGGCAATCATGTGGTTCACCAGATTGGCGTGCTTGATGTCTTCGGTGGAATGGAACTCCACATATTCTAGCGTCTTGTCCGTGAGGCCTTTTTTGCGGAGCTGCGCTTTGACGAGGCCAGTGACCGTTGGCGTTAGACCTTCAAAGAGATACAAGGCGCCGAGATAGGCAAACGGGTCGCGCAGGTGGGCAATCATCCACCACATTCCCGCCACGGCATAGGATGGCGGACTCATGCGGAGGCTGCGAGCATAAGCCTCGTTGCCACCCATCCCGACGTAATCGCGCAAGGCCATCTCGCCGTGGTCAAACTCATCCGCCTGATGGAACAACATGGAGCGGACGGCGCGCGGGTTCATGGAGCGCGGCATCTGGCCGATGGCGGCAATGGCCGCCTCGATGACGTGCGGCTGGTAGCCGACGATCTCCAGATAGATTTCCTTCATGATGGCTTGCACCACGGCGGGCGGCGTTTGCGGATCCATCACAGTTTTCCAGAACGGCTCTTGTTGGATGCGTTCCAGTAATTGATTAGTGCGGGCTTGCAGCCA
>JANYCI010000234.1 GCA_025360325.1 Limisphaerales bacterium
AAAGGAATTGGTGGCCCGCCGCAAGGCGTGGAAGAAACCTGCTCCGCGATACCCGCGCGGTGTGCTCGCCAAATTCGCCGCCCACGTCACCAGCGCATCGCAAGGCGCGGTGACGGATAAGGATTTGAAGTTGTGAGAGCGACGCCGCGTTGACCAAGTGCGAATGTTTCTTTAGCCTTGTCGCCGTGGAATAAAACTTTTGAAAGCCGATGAAACAAACGCCATTTGACAGGAGCAAGCACGTTTATCGAAACGATGCTTTCGTCGAGCTTGTCAAAGACGCGGTTCGATTCTTCAACGGAACACCTGTCCACACGCTCCCGCCGCCGGAAAGCTTTTCGGGAACGGGCGTCTATGCACTTTATTACATCGGCAAGAATCCGCTCTACGCCAGATACGCAGAGATAAACCGCTTGGCTTACTCGTCTGCGATTTATGTTGGCAAAGCTGTCCCGTCTGGCTGGCGACAGGCACGCTCATCGGATAATCCGCTCGACCAATCCACCGAGTTGTGTCGTCGGTTACGCGAACATAGTCGGAACATCGGTGCTGTTTCCGGTTTGTCTCCGAATGATTTCATGTGTCGGTTTGTGATTTTCGAGGACGCCGGGTCTGACATGATTAGCACGATTGAGGCCGCTCTGATTAAACAGAATCGTCCGCTGTGGAATTCGTCTCTGGATGGTTTCGGCAACCACGATCCCGGCAAGGGCCGATACGAACAGGCACGTTCCGATTGGGACGTGATACACCCCGGCAGACAATGGGCTGACAAATGCAACGGCACGCCGCGCAAGCGGAGTGCGATTGTGACGGACATCAAAAACCATTTGGACAACCTCACAGTGAAACCGTGAAAACTCTGGAAATTTTTTCTGGGGCGGGCGGTTTGGCAAAAGGCCTAGAACTAGCTGGCTTCGACCATAGTGCGTTCGTGGAATTCAACGAGGATGCCTGTTTGTCACTTCGTCGCAATTTCGACCCCGGAAAAGTTTTTGAAGGCGACATCCGGGATTTTGACTTCCATCTTCTTTCAAATATTGATGTCGTTGCCGGTGGCCCGCCATGCCAGCCATTTTCTTTGGGTGGCAAACACGGCGCGAATACAGACAGCCGCGATATGTTTCCCTACGCAATCAACGCTATTGAAACTCTGTCCCCAAAGGCTTTTGTTTTTGAAAACGTCAAGGGACTACTGCGCGAGACGTTCTCGGATTATTTCAATTACATTCTTCTTCGGCTCGCGTTCCCCGACGCTCATCCGGGGTTGAAGGCGACATGGCAGGAACACTTCAAGTCCCTGCAAAAAATAAATTACGACCGTTACGACGGCATCAAATACAAGGTGAAGCACACTTTGGTGAACGCCGCCGATTACGGCGTCCCGCAATGCCGCGAGCGCGTTGTAATTGTCGGCATCCGTTCCGACTTGGATGCGACTTGGGAATTTCCGTCGCCAACTCACAGTGAAGAAAGATTGTTGTGGGAAAAATTCGTGACCGGCTCGTATTGGGACGGCCACAAAGTTCCAAAGGCGCAACGCGAAGTCTGTCTCAACGGATTGCAGGCGCGAGTGAAGAACCTGCGGGACACGTTCGGATTCTTTGAGCCGGAACTGAAACCGTGGCGCACCGTCCGCGATGCGCTCAAAGGCGTTCCCGACCCGCGAACCAAGCACGGCATCCCCGACCATAATTTTCGCGACTTGGCGAGAACCTACCCCGGCCACACGGGAAGCGATTTTGATTTACCTGCCAAAACAATTAAAGCTGGCGGTCATGGCGTGCCGGGTGGGGAAAACATGATGCGCTTTCACGACGGCTCGGTTCGTTACTTCACTGTGTTTGAGGGCAAACGCATCCAGACATTTCCAGACGATTACCAGATAACCGGCGCATGGACTGAAGCCATGCGACAAATCGGGAACGCAGTCCCGGTGCTACTTGGGGAGCATATCGGGCATGCGCTAATCCAAAAAATCGCCCCCCAACATCGGCTTCGAGTTCCGAGTGCACCTGCTTTGATTTCCTCGAACGGAAAATATTCTGTCCCAGCGAATGGGGCGGAAGGCGAGATGGTTTTGTTGGATAAACCAAATCAAAAAGCTGCGAAGCGGATTGCAAAACCAGTAAGCTATCGGGAAAAGCCGCGAGCGAAAAAGCGAAATGGGCAAGGTATGCCGAAAAAGGCGAACCGAAATTGTGTTGTGTGCGCGAAGCACGCGAACACGAATTGAAAGACGGCACGTTCAACGTGGTTCGCCGAATTGTTGCAGCACTTTGACCGAGTTCGCGGGGAATTTTAACGCGAGTTGAATTTGAAAAGTTTAACGCCAGTTCTGCCACGTTCACGCCGCCGGTTCGCCCCTGAAGGTGCGGTCGGCAAAATCACCGGCAAAGAAGGCACGCGCTTCGAAGGCAAAGCCATCGTGTTTGAAGGCGAAGAAAAAGCACTCAAAGCCATTCTCGACGGCACGGTCAAGAAAGGCCACGTCATCGTCATCCGCAGCGAAGGACCGAAAGGCGGACCGGGCATGCGCGAAATGCTCGCGCCCACCAGCGCCATCATGGGCAAAGGCCTCGGCAAAGACGTCGCGCTGCTCACCGACGGACGTTTCAGCGGCGGCAGCCACGGCTTCGTCGTCGGTCACGTCACGCCGGAATCCTATGTCGGCGGCCCGCTCGCCCTCGTGAAGAACGGCGACCAGATCGCCATTGATGCCGTCAAACGGGAGTTGACACTCCAGGTCTCCAAAAAGGAATTGGTGGCCCGCCGCAAGGCGTGGAAGAAACCTGCTCCGCGATACCCGCGCGGTGTGCTCGCCAAATTCGCCGCCCACGTCACCAGCGCATCGCAAGGCGCGGTGACGGATAAGGATTTGCAATTGTGAAATAACTTATGCCGCGCCGCGAACTTAAAAGTGGAAAGCAAGTTGCCGACTGGCTCGCCGAACTGGGTGTGAGTTTGAAGTCGCCCGGCAACCTTACGTTGATTGGTTCGGCGGCGTTGCTGTGGCACGCGCACGAACGCGCCATCGTTTCCGAACTTCTCGAAGCGAGCATGGATGTTGACCCTGTCACCGACAGTGACGAAGTCGCGATGCTTTGTTACGAGGCGCTCATCGGCAGTGAATTTGAGCGCACCCACGGCTGGCACGTCAATCTCATGCCGGCGACGGTGTTGAATGAATTGCCCGCCGGCTGGCAATCGCGCGCGACGCAAAAGCAAATCGGAAAATTAAATCTCCTTGTTCCCACGCCCGCAGATTTGCTCGCGCCCAAGTTAAAACGCAACGAGCCGCGCGACCGGGCCCATGCCGATTGGGCGAAGCGCGTTGGTTTACTCGGTTAAATCTTTGTGGTATTCTCGCGCCATGTTCGTGAACGGCATTCATCTCGAAGAATACGCCAAGCTGGAATACGGCCGGCTGCTCTGGCGCGTGCCGGCGTATCGCGAACGCCTGCTCCGCCACTGGCACGACTCGCGCCATCCTCATGCCGAACGCTTTGCCGAACGCGAAGCGGAAGTGACGCGCGTTTTGGAAAGCGCGAAAGATTCCGATGCTGAATTGGATGCTGAATTGCGCCAACGCAATTCCAGCCTGCGAGCCGTCGTGAAAGAGATTCCGTCCGTCTTTGGTTCATTTTTCTGAAATCAAAATGGGCAACATGGACAACGCCGCCAAATTCGCCGCCCACGTTACCAGTGCTAGCGAAGGCGCGGTGACGGATAAGGATTTGAAGTTGTGAAATCTTATGCGCCGCCCAATTCCATCAACTTTGATAGGAGCTTGCGCTGAAATTGTATGCAATCGAGAAACTCACGCATCCCTCGATAGTTTATTCATGCATGCGGGCGCAACTGGCGATCCCCCCGTAGGGTTAAGTAAACAAGCAAAAGCCTTGGAATGGTTGCGCACTACCAACAAGAATCAAGACATAGACCCGATTGATGTCGTTGGTCGAATCATCGAGACCTACATGGAGGAGCTAATCGAGCCAAACGATTTTCGCTTCGAAATCAAAACCAAAGATCGTGAGCGGCTGCAAAAGACACTTGCACAGAGCGAACTCCAGTATGTGAAGGGCGGAAAGATTGTTGGAGCACTCGGAATTCCTTCGAGAACTCTTGAAGAATTTATTCGAGACAAAGACTCTTCATCCATCGAAGCGGAGTTTCAACGCGCCTTAACCAACGTAGAATCGAATCCAAGAGAGGCAGTTTCTGCTGCAAGCAACATTCTTGAATCACTCTGCAAGGTTTACATCGAGGAAGAAGGCTTGGAAAAACCAGCGAAGCAAGATTTGAAACCAGTTTGGGCAATTGTTCGAAAACATTTAGGATTAGACCCAAGTAACATCGAAGACCAAGACCTTCAGACAATTCTTACGGGAATGATTGCCGTAGTTGAAGGTATCGGCGCGCTTCGAACACACGCCAGCTCAGCTCACGGCGCAGGAAAAAAAAGCTACAAAATTGAACCAAGACATGCACGTTTGGCTATTCACGCAGCCCACACGGTTACTCTATTTGTGCTTGAGACGTGGAGCAAAAGAAAATCAGGTATTTCCTAAAGCTGGCAAGCATCACGCAAGAATCCCAACAGTCTTCCATCCCTCAGCCCAGGGTTGGTCTGAGCCGGACTGGCGATCCGCCTTCGTCTGACTTCGGCGAGACGAGGGAGCTACCCTGGGTCAACGTCCCAAATATTTCATTGGTAGGGCGCGTCACTCCGTGCGCGCCGTCATGACAAACCCGAACGCTCCCGTTCCAGCCAGCGGCGGGCAAGGGATTGCCCGCCCTACCTTGTTGCATCCAATTCCCATTTCCACCGCTGCAACCCCGTTGGGGTTGTGAAATCTTTTTCACGCCCACCCAGCGTAGCCGCTGCGCGCCAACGCTGGGCTGAATGACGTAGCCCTGTTGGGGCAAAACCGGAGCGCGGGTCTGCGACCCGCAGTAACTTCGCATGTCAAGACGGCAGCGAAATTTGTGACGCGGCTCGGCCTATCCCGTTGCGGCGACTCACCGAGTCTCTCTCTCCGTCGCTTGCTTACTCGTGCGCCTTGATTTCAATCGGGGCGTTCGTGGGGTCAGACAAGGTTTCCGTTTCAACGGGAACCATGAGCGGGCGGACGACCGTTGCGTTCAGGAGAAATTTTGTCCACGGCCACGGCGCGATATTTTCGGGTAGCGTCTCCAAGCGGTTAATCTCACTCATGGCGGCGTTCCAATTATTTTGAAACCACGCTTCGATCATTTCACCCAACGCCGCGCTGAACAATTCGGGCCGCTGACTGGCGAACTGTATCGCGGCCTGCGGTTCTTTGCGCGCCCAGTTGGTGACGACTTGGTTGAGCGCAGCCACCGGCTCGGCTCCGGATGAGCGGGACAGCACTGGGAGAATTTTCTCCAGCGCGCGTTGCCGGAAATCGGTGTCCGCTAATTCGCAAACCCAACGGAAGGCGTCGAGCGAATCGGCCTGCATCCAGTGATCCAGCACGGCGAGTTGAAAATAGCTACGGTGCGAATCGTTCACGATGACCGAGGATGTCTTCAACGCTTCGGGAATTTCTGCGCGCGGAATCGCGGCGGCTAATTCATCGAGGCTGTGTCGCCGATTTCCATCCGGCGCCGCGCCGTCAATTTTCTCCAGCGCCTCACGAATTTGTTCCTGATTCAACCCGCCTGCCGCCACGTCAAATTTCCCGGACGCTTCCGCCGTCGCCTTGGCCAAAGTTTGGTCGGCAAGCTGACGTTGCTGC
>JANYCI010000019.1 GCA_025360325.1 Limisphaerales bacterium
CAACGACTTTCACGGCGTCGAGCGCTTTGCAACTGATGACCACGCGCGATTGAGTTTCGCCGAAGAGCAACGCGTCCAATCGCACCGTAGCGGCGTCTCGGGAGAGCGCCGCATTCTTTTCTTCGGTTTGGTCAGCGGCACTCTGCCGAGATGCCGCTACGCCAGAGAGATCAATCGTCGCACCTATGAGACGCGGCGTGTCGCGGGCAATGAGCTGGCTGATGCAGCTTTCCGCGAGCGCGACGGCGAGGCCGCCTTCGCTGCAATCGTGCGCGCTTTTCACGAGACCGGATTGAATCAAGCCGATGAGCGTGGTGTGCAGCGTCTTCGCGACTTCGAGGTCGCAACGTGGCGGTGCGCCGGTCTTCTTGCCGTGGATGACTTGCAGATACGCGCTGCCGCCGAGGCCTTGCAACGGCGTGGCTTCCACCACGTCACCGAGTAGGATGATGGCGTCGCCTTCGTCCTTGAACCATTGCGTGGTGACGTAATCAATCTTCTCGATGAGGCCGACGACGGAAATCGTGGGCGTCGGATCAATCGGCCCGGCGGGGCTTTGGTTATAGAGCGAACAATTGCCGCCGGTGACGGGTGCGTTGAACGCCTTGCATCCATCGGCGAGACCGCGCACGGATTCCTTGATCTGCCAAAATAATTCCGGCTTGAGCGGACTCGGCATGTTCAAATTGTCCGTCGCGCCGAGCGGCAATGCGCCGGAGCAAGCGAGATTTCTGCACGCTTCGGCCACGGCAGCTTTCGCGCCTTCGTAGGGATCGAGATAAACGTAACCGCCGTTGCAGTCCACGGTCATGGCGATGAGTTTTTCAGAAACGGTCGGGTCGCCGACTTTGGCGGCGAGCTCCGCGCTCATCACGGGCAACGAATCCGTCTTGATGCGGATGACCGCCGCGTCGCTGCCGGGCAACACCACCGAGCCGTCGCGCACTTGATGATCGTATTGGCGATACACCCAGTTCTTGGAAGCGATGCTCGGGAACGCGAGCAGCTTTTTCAAAACGTCGGCGGGCGTAGTCGTATCGGCAATGCCATCCAAACGGAACGCTTGAACTTCTTTGATGTAAGCCGGCTCAACGGCTTCGCGATGATACACCGGCGATTCGTCGGCGATTTTCCTCGCGGGAATATCCACGACGAGTTTGCCGCCGTGACGGACTTTCATGTGGCCGGTGTCGGTGATGATGCCGATCTCGGCCCACGGCAAATCCCACTTGTCGAAAATGCGTTTCACTTCCTCTTCGCGGCCCTTGTGGACGACGATGAGCATGCGCTCCTGCGATTCCGAAAGCATGATCTCGTAGCTGCTCATGTTCGGCGCGCGTTGCGGAACTTTGTCGAGTTCGATTTCAATTCCAGTTCCCGCGCGCGCGGCCATTTCGCAAGTGGAACACGTCAAGCCCGCCGCGCCCATGTCCTGCATTCCCGCGACCGCGCCAGTGGCGAGCAATTCGAGGCACGCTTCGCACACGAGCTTTTCCATGAACGGATCGCCGACCTGCACCGCGCCGCGCTGTTGTTCGGCGGATTCCTCGGTCAAATCCTGCGACGCAAACGCCGCGCCCGCGAGACCATCACGACCCGTCGCCGGGCCGACGTAAAACACGGGATTGCCCACGCCCTTCGCTGCACCGCGCGTGATCTGTTCATGACGCAGCACGCCGAGGCAGAACGCGTTCACGAGCGGATTGCCTTGATACGACTTGTCGAAATACACCTCGCCCGCAACGGTCGGAATGCCGAAGCAATTGCCGTAATGCGCGATGCCGCTGACGACGCCGCTGAACAACCGGCGCACCGCAGGATCGGTGAGTTCGCCGAAGCGCAGCGAGTTCACCGCACAAACCGGGCGCGCGCCCATCGTGAAGATGTCGCGCACGATGCCGCCGACGCCCGTAGTCGCGCCCTGAAACGGCTCGACCGCGCTCGGATGGTTGTGCGACTCGATCTTGAACGCGATGGCGATGCCGTCGCCGATGTCAATGATGCCGGCGTTTTCCTCGCCCGCGCCGACGAGGATCTTGGGCGACTTGGTGGGGAAAGTCTTGAGCAGCGGCTTGGTGTTTTTGTAGCTGCAATGCTCGCTCCACATCACGGAAAAGATGCCGAGCTCGGTGTAGGTCGGCACGCGGCCAAGGATTTCCACGGCGTGGGCGTATTCTTCCGGCGTGAGGTTGTGTTTGGCAACCAACTCTGGGGTGATGGCGGGTTCGGTCATGGCAAAAAATTTTAATTCAATTGAACTTCGTAGTTTTCGTTACTCATCTTCGCTCTCGCAACTTTTGTTGAAGCCAAACCGCTTTTTTCAAGAGCTTTAGTAACATATTGCTCCTCTAAAGGGCATTTGTAGCCCAAGATAACGCGCGTCAAAAAATTCTCAGGAATCGGAATGAAGTAATGCCCACCGGATATTTTTAAGTTCGGTTCTTTGATGAGATCAAAATAGACACGGTATTCCTTCTCATATCCCCAACTCGGAGATTTTCGCGACATCATCGGCTTCATGAAAGGAAGCAAGTATTCCCTCAACGCAGGTTCATTATGTTGTAATTCGGCGTAGCGAGTGCCATCAACGACGAGGCGATCCGGCGGGTATTTAATTTCAATGGGGTTGTCAGGCTTGCAATCATATTCAACCTCAAAGGCAACTCCACGGTGCTTATCTGCGTAATGAGACCACAGCACAGGCTCTTTGAATGTCGCGCTAAAACACATTAAACCGAAAACTTTGCTCTGATTGGCAAGAATTGAACTAATCCATTTGTCTATCAATGGTTCACCTTCGGGCGGAATTCCGCTTATTGCCAAGCGCCATTCAAATGGATCGTTCAGTTCATGTAGCCGGCTGATTCGCAATGAGCGGGATTCAATGGACTGCAACGCGGATTGCGCGTCCAAAAAGCGATACAGCAAAATTATTTTTTGTTCAGCCACAGTTTATTTTCCATCCCGCACTAGTCGATACCCAAGTTTCGCGCGCAACTCCAGCACGCGCGGGTCGGGCAGCGCCAGCTTGTATTGCGCGGCGAGCACTTTGTTCGTCAGGTTGCCCATCGAATAGCGCGCCACGGCTTCGTCGTGCTCGGAACAGCAATCCCTTCGGCTACTGCAATCCCAACGGGATTGTGTCCTACAGCCCAGGGTTGCGAGGCACGAGCTACCCTGGGTGGTTGTCATAAAGGTCTTCAACCCCAACGGGGTTGCGTCACATTTTCTCCGCCTGGCCACAACCCCGTTGGGGTTGGCGACGCATGATACGCTGACCCAAGGTAGCTCGTGCCTCGCAACCTTGGGCTTTGAGCCAGAATCCCGTTGGGATTCAGGGGCGGAACTTTTTCGGTTGGTCGCTTTGGCACTCACGGGGATTAAGCTGCCGCCGCGAAAGTTTTGTTCTTCAGCACGTCGAAGATGCTTTCAAAAATCCACTGGCCGTCGTCGCTGCCGAGCATGGTTGTAAGTTGATTCACGGAGGTCATTTCAACTCAAGCTCTCCGTGCCGAGCAGGTGGCAGATTTCCACGCCGTCGTCGAGTTGCTCCCAGTAAATCGCGTAACCGCCGGGTTCAAGCGACCAATCAGCGCGCTGTTTGGGTGAGGCCTTGGCCAGCCATTTCAGCCACGAGATTTTTTTGTAGGGCACGCTCAATTCGCGCCAGTCGCTCAAAGTGACAATGAGACGCTCGCCCTCGAAACGGACGTTCTCCGCACTGACCGCGTCAGTGGTTTTAGCGATTAAAGTATTCATGCCAGTTTTTCAGCAGGCGAGCTTGGTTTGCTCTCGTCAGTTTTAGAATATAATTCAGTTCGGCGCGATTGTAACCACGATTGTATTCAGTCAAAATTGGTCGCAGCCAAATTTTCGCCACCTTGTCGCCGTCAAGGACGTGGACGTGCGGCGGCTCACCGGCATCCGACGAGTAAAACCTGAACCTGTAGCGCTCGATTTTAATCGTCGGCATAATATCACACCGCCGCCACGACGGTTTTGTTTTTCAACGCAGCGAAGATGCTTTCAAAAATCCATTTGCCATCGTCGCTGCCGAGCAGCGGTTCGCAGGCGCGTTCGGGATGCGGCATCAGGCCAGCCACGTTACGTTTCTCGTTGCAGATGCCGGCGATGTTTTGCAGCGCGCCGTTGGGATTCGCGCTGTCGGTCAGGTTTCCGGTCGCGTCGCAGTATTGCCAGAGGATTTGGTTGTTGGCCTTGAGCTTTGCGAGTGTTTCTTCGTCGGCAAAATAGCAGCCTTCACCGTGAGCGATGGGCACGCGGAGAATTTTCCCCGCCGGAATCTGGCTGTGAACGGCGAATCGTTCGTGGCGGTCTTGAGTAAAATGTTTTCGCAGTGGAACTGCAGATCGCGATTGCGGATGAGCGCGCCGGGCAACAAGCCGGCTTCGGTCAAAACTTGAAAGCCGTTGCAAATGCCGAGGACGAGGCCGCCGTTGTCGGCGAACTGTTTCACGGCCTGCATCACGGGGCTGAACCGCGCGATCGCGCCGCAGCGCAGGTAATCGCCATAGCTGAAACCGCCGGGCACGATGACGCAGTCGGTGTCGCCGAGCGTGGCGTCCTTGTGCCAGACGAGTCGCGCGGAATGGCCGAGGTGGCGGATGGCGTGGACGGCGTCCTGGTCGCAGTTGGACGCGGGGAATTGGAGGACGGAGAAATTCATTTTAATTTTTCAACCACCAAGACACCAAGGCACAAAGGAAAAACTTTTTCCATGCTTCTTGGTGGCTTTGTGTCTTGGTGGTTATTCGATTTCTAATTTGTAATCTTCAATCAGCGGGTTGCTCAAAAACTTGTGACAAGCGGAATCGAGCGCCTGCCGCGCAGCTTCCTTGTCCGTGCCGTCGAGTTCGATCTCCAAGAATTTGCCGACGTGGACAGCTTTGATGCCGGTGTGGCCCATGTGTTCTAGGGCTTTCAAAACCGTGATGCCTTGCGGATCAACGACGGCTTTCTTCGGTGTGATGATGATTTTGGCTTTCATTCGTGAACGGGTGGTTGCCCGTAAAAAATTCGGGCGGCATATTGTCGAAATTTTTTTCGCGGAGCGAGTCATTTTTCTCGCGTTACAATTTGTTCAGGCTGCACACAGTTCGCCAGTGCATTGCCATCGCGTAAACCGTGGAGCGGACCAAACCCCTTATTTAATTAGTTTTTTATCGCGGAAAAATCCGCCGCGACTTTGGCACGCCACCAGCTATTTCCGTGAAACAAGGTCAGTAATTTTTTTACCAGAAAACATTTTGAGCCACGCCATTACTTTTAATCAAGCATCATCAGCCAACTTCGCCACGGCGTCGGGAGCTTCGTCTGCGCCCATTAAAGTCTGGCTGGTGGACGACAGCCGGTGGCTGCGTCGCTCGCTGATGGATCTTTTGGGCCAGTATAAAGACATTCAATGCACCGGCGAATTTCATTCGCCCAACGCGGTGTTGAGCGCGCTCGCCAGTAAATCTGGGCCGGACATAATTCTACTCGACATCCACATGGGTGAGGCCAGCGGGCTGGACGCCATTCGCCCCATCAAAGCCCTCTCGCGCACGACGCAGGTTTTGATGTTCACGACATTTTTCGATAGCGAATCCAAAAAACGTGCGCTGACGAATGGCGCCTCCGCTTTTTTGCTGAAACAATTTCCCATTGAAAAAATCCTCGATTCCATCCACGAGGCGTTGCGAAATCCGGCGCCGCATTTGAAATTTTCCCGGCGGGAAAACTGGGTTGCCGCCCAGCCGTCGGCAGCAGATTCCGCGCGCGAACCGCACCGGCCATTACTGTGGCTGAAAAACTGCCTGAACAAAGTCCGCGTTCGGCGGAATTAAAATACTTCTGGGCTTGGTTGTTTTCTGCTCACGTCAAATTTTCTGGATCAGAGAGTCATTGGTTTCGCCGCAAAACTTTCTGTTATTGAAATTTTTTCATCCGCAGCCCGCAAAGGTTTCATGCCGTCCGAGGAAATAATAATTAAGCAGTATTGAAATCTGCCGATGTTTTAGCGAAGGTTTCCTCATGCGTATTTTGAACTCACCCGATTCGGCGGCTGCCGGCAATGGCGACCGCAAAACTCTCGACGCCAGCACGATCGTTATTTTTGGCGCGAGCGGCGATCTCACCGCGCGCAAATTGATCCCCGCGCTCTACCATTTGTGCAAGGATCAGTTGCTGCCCGCGACCTTCCGCGTC
>JANYCI010000022.1 GCA_025360325.1 Limisphaerales bacterium
TGCGCGAAGACGAAATTCGCGGTGTGCTCGGCTCGTTCATGTTCCGCAAGGATGACATTTACAAAAAAACCGCCGTGTTGAGTGGGGGTGAAAAAAGCCGCCTGAACCTGATAAAATTTCTGGTGGATCCGCCCAACCTATTGCTGATGGATGAGCCGACGACGCATCTGGATATTCACACCGTCGAGTCGCTGACGCTGGCGCTGGAGCGTTACGAAGGCACGCTGATTTTCATTTCCCATGATGTGCATTTCATCCGCCATCTCGCGACGAAAGTGCTGCACGTCAACAACGGCCAGATCACGCCATACACCGGCGGCTACGATTATTTTCTGGAAAAAACCAACGCGATGGACAACGAACGCGCTGCGCTCACGGCGGGTTGAAAGCATATTTCTCCGTTCGCCAAAACGCCGTTGTGCGGCTAAAGTGCGGCGGTGAAAAAAATGTTTGTTCCATTCCTGCTGTTGACCGTAGCCGTGGTTTTGATTCTCGCGGGCTGCCAGGCAACGCGCGCCGGTTATGAGACCGCGCCTTACAAAGTCGTTCGCACCGACGGCAAATTTGAGCTGCGGGATTATCCCGCGCTGGCGGTGGTCGAGACGCCGATGCTCCGCAGCCAGAATGGCAGTGATGGCAGCTTCACGCGGCTGTTCCGCTTCATCACCGGTGGTAATCTGGCGAAGCAAAAAATTGCGATGACCACGCCGGTGTTCATGACCGGTAATGAAACTAATTCCACGATGGCTTTCGTTCTCCCCGCCAAACTGAAAATGGGTGAAGTTCCCAAACCGACCGATGGCGCGGTGACCGTCCGTGAACTGCCGGCGGGGCAATTTGCCGTGCTGCGTTTTCGTGGCGGCCGCAGTTCAAAAAATGAAACTGAAGCTTTGGATAAATTAAAATCGTGGACGGTTAAAGCTGGGTTAAAAACCGAAACGGCTCCGGTGTTCGGCTATTTTGATCCGCCGTGGACACCGACTTTTTTGCGGCGCAACGAAGCGATGCTCCGCATTGTTCCCGATAGCAAATAGTATGGCACAATTTCCCGTCAGCCTCGAAAAAGAAAGCGTGCTCGCGCAGCGCATGGTCGCGCTCGGCGTGCGCGAGGCGGACATCGAGGAATCGTTCGTGCGTTCCGGTGGCAACGGCGGGCAGAATGTGAACAAAGTTTCCACCTGTGTGATGCTCGTGCATCCGCCGACCGGTGTGGCGGTGAAATGCCAGGCGACGCGACAACAGGGCATGAACCGTTTTCTCGCGCGGCGTTTGCTGTTGGATAAAATCGAGGAAAAGAAAAATGGTTTCGTCGCCGCGCAGCGTGCCGAGATCGAAAAAATCCGCCGCCAAAAACGCAAACGCTCCCGCCGCGCCAAAAGCAAAATGCTCGCGGACAAATCGCATCACGCGGTGAAGAAAGATTCTCGGCGGCGCGTCAGTTCTGCTGACTAACCAGATCGCACCTCACGGAGTCGTTATGACCAGCAGCGAAACCCCTTGGCGCGGCAGATTGAATTTTATTTCCGCCGAGCCGTTCACGACCGAAACAGATTCTTCGCCACCCAACTCGGCGAGTTGCCCGGCTTTTTCAAGCGCGGAAAAATCTTTTTCCGAAACCGGCACGGGCGAACCGATTTTCTTCCACGCTTCGTAGGCGTTGCTGTGGTTAGCATCAATGCGATAGTGGGTCAGCTTCGCTTGGCCATCGTGAAATGGAATTCCGCTCAGCTGCAAATCCACCGCCGCGTCCGCGCCTGGCAGATCGTCATCGTGATAATGCCACACGAGCACAGCGATTTTATTTTGGTCGCGGCTGGCATAAGCAGAAACATCCGGCGCACCGCGCACGTTGGATTTGCGGATGATATCAGCGTTGAGTCCGGCACTGCTCGTCACGGTAATTTGTTGTCCGCTCATTTTGGAGAACATCCGAAACACATTGAGCACCGGCAAATCGAGACCCGCGCTCGCGAGTTGACGAAAGCCTGCGAACGGCGGCTGATCCGCAAACGTGAACGCCCACGTCAACGCGCCTTCAAGGTTCACGCCGTGTTTCTCCGCCAGTTCCAGTGCGCGCGGAAAACTGGCCGCCGTGTAGCTCGAATACATCGTGCCGTTGCGATACGCATCGCGCGGTTCGCGGCACGCCGCACAGCCTTCGGGATCAGATTCGCCAATGACGATGGGCAGTTTTTTGTATTCGGGAAATTTCGCGATGACGGCGAACGCATCGTTCATGTTCCGCAACTGACTGGCCATGCTCATGCGAACGTGGCTGTTCGTGAACACCGGTGAACCTTTCGCGTGAAACGAAACGAAGTCGAGCGGCGAACCGATTTTGCCGCTGACGTAATTGGTGCCGTGCGCGCAGTGCTGCAAAAATTCCTGCAAAAATTTTCCGCCCGGCCCGCCCGCCGTCTCCGGCCCACCCACTTTTGCGTTCGGCAACGCCCGGCGCACGCCGTCAATCGCGTAGTCGTAGAGCTTGAAATAATCCGCGTGCGAGCCGTGCCAATACATGATGTTCGGCTCGTTCCAGACTTCCCAATACCATTGCTCCACTTCCGCGCGCCCGTATTTTTCCACGCAATGTTTCGCCCACTCGTAGGCCAGGTTTTCCCACTTCACATAATCCTTCGGCGGATACGCCTGCCCCGCGCCCGCATCCGCTTTTTCACCCACCGGCGGATGCTGCGGATAATTTTGCGGATGCGTCGAGAGCGCCTCCGGCATGAAACCAAGTTGCACATACGGCTTGATGCCGTGGGCGAGGTAGGTGTCAAAAATCTTATCGTTGATCGTCCAATCGTAAATCGGCACGCCGTTCGTGTCTTCTTTGTAAGCGCTGGTCGAACCCCACTTGAGCGCATACGCGCCGTCGCCGCTCGTCAGCAAATGGTGCGCGCGAAAAAAAACTTGGTGGCGATTTTCGCGCCCCAATTCGCCGAGTTCGCCGAGTAATTTTTTACCATCCTTCATGTAGGCATAGTTCGGCTCGTCCGCGCCAAAGAAACGCCAGATGGGTTTGAGTTCACCAAGCGGCTTCGACGCGTCCACGGTGATGGTGACGGGAAATGAATTGCTATCCGCCGCAATTATTTTTTCGGCGAAGAAAAACAGCGAGGCGGCCAAGGTGATGATCGTTTTCATGTTTAGATTGTGATGGTCATTATGTTCGGTGGCGAGGCGGCCAGATAAGAAAATCCGTTTCTCTTGGCGAACGGTAAGTGAAGCCAACCTTTATCCACCCGTGGAAAAATGTTCCTGCATTTTCGCGCGCAATTTTTCAAGCAGGCTGGCGTCCATGAATTCGTAGTCGTCCGCGATGAAAAAACAGACGCAGGGTTTCGCGGCAAATTCCCCGGGAAATTTCTGCTGCAACCGTTCCTTGTGCCTTTTCTCCATCACCACGATCACATCTGCCCAACCCAGTTGCCCGGCGGTGACGCGGATACGCGCCGCTGCCTCCGTGCCCGCCGAGCGAACGTCCCACGCCAGCTCGGTCTTGAAAATTGTTTCCGCCGTCAGGCTGCGCCGCCGGTTGCGGCTGCACACAAAAAGAATTTTGGTGCGGGCGTTTTTCAAATCAGAAAATTCTGCGTGGTGTGTGGTGTATGGTTAAACTGTGCCGCGCGCCATTCGCCAGTAAACAGAACGGGATGGGTGCCTCATGGCAGAAATGGAATTCTGGCGGCTGGCTTTGGAGACAGTTTTTTCCTAGTTCACTCGGCCTTCTCCACAGCCTTGCGGATAGTCTGCTTGAATTCGTCCAAGCCCTGATCGAACGCGGCGGAGATTTCCAGCACGGAAACTTTTTTTACCTTCTTCTTGAATGCCTTCAAATTTTCCTCGGCAACGGCTTCGTCCATTTTGTTGGCGACGACGAGGCGCGATTTTTTGAGCAGCGCGGGATCGTAAAGTTCCAGTTCTTTGAGCAGTTGCTTGTAGTCGTCCCACGGCTTGCGGTTGTCGGTGCCGGCCATGTCGAGCAGCAGCACGAGAATTTTGCAGCGCTCGATGTGCCGCAGAAATTCGTGGCCAAGGCCGACGTTGTTGTGCGCGCCTTCGATGAGTCCCGGCACGTCGCACACGGTGAGGCGCTTGTAATCTGGCGCGAATTCCACGATGCCAATCTGCGGATGCAGCGTGGTGAACGGATACGCGGCGATCTTCGGACGCGCGCGGGAAATCGCGGTGAGCAACGTGGACTTGCCAGCGTTCGGATAACCGACGAGGCCGATCTCGGCCATGATGCGGAGTTCCAAAAGATATTCGCCTTCCGTGCCGGGTTCGCCCGGCTGCGCGAAACGCGGCGTCTGTCGGCGCGACGTGGCGAAATTGCGATTGCCCAAACCGCCGCGTCCGCCTTTGCACAAAATAAATTGCTGGCCGTGCGTCGTGAGATCGGCCACGAGTTCGCCTTTATTTTCAATGCCATCGGGCGTTTCGGCGTCGGGCGCTTCCTTGCTCAAATCAATTTCCAGCGCGGATTTTCCCTGCGAGGTGCGGAACAGCGGACGCTTGCCGGTGCTGGTGCCGAGCATCATGTTTTCAGAGGCTTCTTCGTCTTCCTCGTCGTCATCCACGTCGTCGGGGCTGAACATTTTTTTCTGGATGGCGGGCGTGGTGTCTTTGAGCCGCCAGACGAGTGTGCCGCAAGGAACTTTGATAATGAGGTCTTTGCCGGCGCGACCATCACAGCCTTTGCCCATGCCGCCTTCGCCCACCTCGGCGATGAGGCGCGAGACGTAATACTGCTGGATGAGATTGTTGAAATCGTGATCGGCCTGCAAAATGACGCTGCCGCCGCGTCCGCCGTTGCCGCCGCTGGGTCCCCCTTTGGTGATGTAAGCCTCGCGATGGAACGCCACGGCACCCTTGCCGCCGTGTCCGGCCTGCGCGTAGATTTTTATTTCGTCAATGAACATGATGTTGAAGTTCGGGCTTCAGCCAGTTTGAAAATAAGCAAAGAATGGAACAAGCTAAAGTTTGAACTCCAGCAATAAAAAAGGCGAGGCGTTTAGGCCTCGCCTTGGAAATGGAATGGGCGAATTAGTTCTTCGCGGCGGCGGCGGTTTCCACAATCACGTTGACGCGGCGGCTCTTCATATCAAACAAAATCTTGCCGTCGGTGAGTGCGTAAAGCGTCCAGTCGCGACCGGTGCCGACGTTCTTACCCGCGACAAACTTACTGCCGCGCTGGCGAATAATGATGCTGCCAGCGGTGACAACGGTGCCGCCAAATTCTTTGACGCCAAGACGCTTGCTAACGCTGTCGCGTCCGTTTTTTACGCTGCCTTGACCTTTTTTATGTGCCATAAAATTTTATGCGTTGATTGCGGTGATTTTGACCACGGTGAGTTCCTGACGATGGCCGATGGTCTTGTGATAACCTTTGCGGCGCTTCATCTTGAACGTCACTTTTTTCTCGCCGCGCTTATGAGCGACGACATCGGCGACGACATTCGCGCCGCTGACGGTGGGCGAACCCACGGTGACTTTGCCATCGTTGTTGACAAGCAACACGCGGTCAAAAGTGACCGGTTTGCCCGCCTCGGTTTCAAGACGTTCGATTTCGAGCTTGTCGCCCGCGATGACACGATATTGTTTGCCACCAGTTTCTAAAACAGCATACATAAAATTAGTTCCCCGCAAAGGGTCGGAAATTAAGCCAGAGATACGGCTAGGTGTCAATGCCTGATTTTTTGCCCAACGGCCGGTCTTTTTGGACGGCACCCCCCGGCTGGCCGTTGATCGCGCTTTCGGCCTGCGTGTCGCCCGTCTTTTTTTCTGCAGCAATTCGGTTGGCGGAATGGCCGCGCGCCGTTTAACCTGCGCCATGCGGTTGCACGACCGATACCTTTTGCGCGAACTGCTCACGCCGCTGGCTTTCTGCCTCGGCGCATTTCTTGTTTTCTGGATCTCGCTTTTCTTTTTCACCCACGCCGATGAAATCCGCGAGGCCAAGCTGCACCTCGGCGATACGCTGGAACTCTGCGCGGCGAACCTGCCGGAATTTCTGGTGCTGCTGCTGCCGATTCTGTTGTTGCTGGCGCTGCTCTACGCACTGACGCAGCACGCCAAAGCCAACGAGCTGACCGCGCTGCGTGCCGCCGGCATCAGCCTGTGGCGTTTGTGCGCGCCGTATTTTGCGGTCGGCTTCGTGGCGGCGGGATTTTATTTTGCGCTGAACGAATTGGCGGGGCCGCGTTGTGCCGCGTGGGCGGACACCATCAAGCATCGCTACGTCAAAAACAGCAAGACCGGCCCGGCAAACTCGCCAACGCATTTTCTCGTCAATGGTTTTCGCAACGCCCCAGCGCGGCGGCTCTGGAAATTTTCCGAGTTTGACGCAACGTCCGCCGTGATGCTTGGTCTGATCGTGAACTGGCCGCTGCCCGACGGCTCGCAGCGCTCGTTGCAGGCGGAGCGGGCGGTGTTCACTAATGGCGTGTGGACTTTTTTCAAAGCGCGTCTTTCCATGCAGGCGGATGCTAAAAGCCGCTTGTCGCCGTTGCTGGTGACGAACCAACTGGCGTTCCCGGAATTTTCCGAGACGCCCGCACAAATAGTCAGCAGCTTGAAATTTAATGACAAGCAAACATGGGCCGGTTCGCGCAACGCCGATTTGCCGCTCGCGGAAATCCGCGAGTTGATCCGCAACAATCCCGGCATGGGCACGGATGACGCGAACCGGCTGAACACCAAATTTCACGGACGACTCGCCGCGCCGTGGACGTGCCTAGTCGTGGTGCTGATGGCGATCCCGTTCGGCGCGCAAGCGGGGCGGCGCAATTTATTTTTCGGCGTGGCGGGCAGTATATTTATCTGCTTCGCCTATTTTGTTTTGCAGCAATTCAGTCTCGCATTCGGCGTGAGTGGCCATCTGCCGGGCTGGCTCGCAGCGTGGTTGCCAAATTTTATTTTTGCCACCGGCGGAATTTTTTTGACGTGGCGCGTGCGGTAAATTTTTAGTTTTTTATTTTTGGTTTTAAGTTGAAAAATACGGCGTCGAGCGGCGCGGTGCAGACATAAAAAATTAATACTTAAAACTGTTTCTGTGAGCGAGGAAATTTCCAAATCCAAACTGTTGTCCGAGCGTTTGAGCCTGCTGTATCAAGTCAGCAAGGTCATCCACTCCACGCTCGATTCACAAGAGGCGCTGCAGCTCATCGTCAGCGAGGCGGTGCGCGTTATGCGCGCGTCATCCGGCTCGCTGGTGCTGATCAATCCGACGACCAACTTTCTTGAAATCCACGCCGCGCAAAATCTTTCTTCGACGGCGAGAAAATTGAAGCTCCGCGTCGGCGAAGGCATCACCGGGTGGGTCGCGCAAACCGGCAAACCGGCGTGCGTGGGCGATGTCGCGCAAGATGCGCGCTACGTCAGCGTGCGGGCTGGCGTGCGCTCGGAACTCGCCGTGCCGCTCGAGGTGCGCGGCGAAGTGCGCGGCGTCATCAACGTGGATTCTGAACGGCCCGCCGCGTTCTCATGGGAAGACCAAGAACTCTTGCAAGAACTCGCGGTGCTGGCGGCCACGGTGATTCACAACACTTGGCTCTACGAACAACTGCGCCTGAAAGTGATGCTCTTCGAGTCGCTCGCGAGCGTGAGCCGCACGATTAATTCGACATTGAATGTGGACGAGGCTTTGCGGGCCATCACCAAGGAAGCTTGTGAATTGATGCGGGCGCGGATGTGTTCGCTGATGCTGCTGGATGAATCACGCAAATGGCTCGATCTGCGCGCGAGCTTCGGCGCGGGCGATGCCTACATCAAAAAACCGCGCCTCGCCGTCGAGGACAGTTTGCTCGGCGTTGTGGTGCGCCGCAAAAAATCCCAGCAGGTCGCCAACGTGCAGTCGGATTCGCGCTATCAAAACGTGGACCTCGCGCGCCGCGAAAATTTGGTTTCGCTCTTGAGCGTGCCGCTGATTTTTTCCGGCCTCACCATCGGCACGCTCAATGTCTATACCGCGCGCCCCTATAATTTTTCCAACGAAGAGGTAAAAATTCTCTCGGCGCTCGCAGAACTTTCGGCGATCGCCATCGAAAAAGCGCGGCTTTACGAGCGCGTCGTGGACGTGGAGGAACAGTTGCGGCAGAATGAAAAACTTTCCGCGCTCGGCTTGCTCGCAGCGGAGGTCGCCCACGAAATCCGCAATCCGCTCACGGTGATGAAGCTGCTCTATCACTCGTTAAATTTGAAATTCGACGCGCACGATCCGCGCAACAAAGACGCGCGAGTGATTGAAGCCAAAATCGAGCATCTAAACAAAATCGTGGAGCAAATTCTGGATTTCGCGCGGACGACCGAGCCAAAATTTGCGCCGGTAAATCTGAATGATTTGGTGGATGAACTCGGCCTGCTCGTGCGGCACAAGCTCTTCAATCAGAACATCCGCCTCGTGCGCGATTTGCAGCCCGACCTGCCGCTCGTTTCCGGCGATGCGCCGCAACTGGAACAGGCCTTGTTGAATTTGATTCTCAACGCCGCCGAAGCCATGGCCACCGGCGGCACACTCACCATCCGCTCGCGCACCATTTTGGCCGATTCAAAGCCCGCGCTCGTCGCGCTGGAATGCAAAGACACCGGCGGCGGGATGTCCGCCGAACAAAAAGAACGCGCGTTCAAAACGATGCTCACCACCACCAAGTCGCACGGCACCGGGCTTGGCCTCGCGATTGTCGGACGCATCATCGAAACCCATCACGGCGAAATTAAAATTTTTTCACGCGCCGGTCGCGGCACCACCATCCGCATTCTTCTGCCCGTAAAATAATTTTCTTCCGTTGGTTTGTTTTTCTCCCCGGTTATTTTTCTTGCCGCGCTCCGGGCAAAATCATTCAATCGCTGCCGGACTAATTTTATGAACCTCACAAAACTGCAATGGTGGGAACGCTTCCAAAAATATTACACCGAGTTTCCCGAACTGGGCTTGGCCGTGGATTTGAGCCGCATGAACATAGACGATGCCTTCTTCGCCTGTATGGAACCTAGGATGCAGTCGGCCTTCGCCGAAATGGACGCGCTAGAAAAAGGCGCCATCGCCAATGCGGACGAAAATCGCATGGTGGGACACTACTGGCTCCGCAATCCTGCGCTCGCCCCCACTCCGGAAATCCGCGCGGAAATTGAAGGCGCACTGACAAAAATAAAATCCTTCGCGGCCAAAATTCACAACGGCGAAGTTAATGGTTCTGGCGGTGCTTTCAAAAACTTTCTGCTCATCGGCATTGGCGGTTCCGCCCTCGGCCCGCAATTTGTCGCCAACGCCTTGAGCCATCCAGACACAGACAAGCTTAAGCCATTTTTCTTTGATAATACCGATCCAGACGGCATGAACCGTGTTTTAGCCACGATTGGAAGCGATTTGAACCGAACATTAACGATAGTCGTTTCAAAATCTGGCGGAACCAAAGAAACTCGCAACGGAATGTTGATTGCGGAAGCAGCCTATAAAAAAAGCGGCTTGGATTTTTCCCGCCACGCAGTCGCAGTCACCATGTCTAGCAGTGATTTAGACAAATATGCCATTAAAAGTAATTGGATAAAGCGATTCCCCATGTGGGATTGGGTGGGTGGCCGCACAAGCGAACTCTCCGCCGTCGGCCTGCTGCCAGCCGCCCTGCAAGGTTTTGATGTGGATGCAATGCTGACCGGTGCCGCCGCCTGCGACATTTTGACCCGCAATAAAACCATCATCGGAAATCCGGCGGCACTGCTATCTCTCGCTTGGTTTGCTTCGGGTAACGGTAAAGGATCAAAAAACATGGTTGTTTTGCCATATAAAGACCGTCTTGAATTGTTTTCTAAGTATCTCCAGCAACTTTTAATGGAGTCTTTAGGCAAGGAATTAGATCGAGATAAGAAAATTGTAAACCAAGGAATCACCGTTCTTGGAAACAAGGGAGCAACAGACCAACATTCTTATATCCAACAGCTTCGAGACGGATTGAACGATTATTTCGCGACCTTCATTGAGGTTTTAAAAGACCAGCACCCGCCGAGTCTCGAAGTGGAGCCAGGCGTTACCTCTGGCGATTTTCTACATGGTTTCTATCTCGGCACCAGACAAGCACTTGCCGAAAATAATCGGGAATCAATCACCATTACCATTGGCACCGTGAACGCAGAGAGTATTGGTCTTTTGATCGCTCTGTTTGAGCGCGCCGTTGGTTTTTATGCCTCTTTGGTTAACATTAACGCTTATCACCAGCCGGGCGTTGAGGCTGGAAAAAAGGCCGCCGGTAATGTTATTGTCGTTCAAAATAAGGTTTCAAAAATTTTCGCTGATAATCGCAATAGTCGTTTTTCGGTTACTGAAATTGGTCGAGCAATTGATGCGGATCAGGAACTTGAATTGATATACAAAATTTGCAATCACCTGTCTTCAAATCCTGAACGCAAAATTTCAAAATCTGGCGGGCTGAGCTTGATTGATGTTCGTTTTGAGGCGATCTGATTGCCTATGTTCGTCTATCCAAAAAATTACGACGTGATTGTTGTCGGCGCAGGTCACGCCGGAGTGGAAGCAGCCTTGGCGGCATCCAGAATGGGTTGTGAAACATTGCTCCTCACCATCAACGCCGATAGTATTGGCCAAATGTCTTGTAATCCAGCAATTGGCGGACTTGCAAAAGGCCATCTTGCTAGGGAGATTGACGCTCTTGGAGGAGAAATGGGGAAGACAACGGATATGTCCGGGTTGCAGTTTCGGATGCTCAACACCCAAAACGGCCCAGCAGTTTGGGCGCCTCGCGCTCAATGTGACAAAAAGGCCTATCAATTTCGTATGAAATGGGTCTGCGAAGTCCAGCCTAATTTGGATATCCAACAAGGACAGACAGCTAAAATCCTTGTTAAAGACGGTGTGGCCTGTGGGGTTGAAACAACCTTGGAAGTTCAATACCTCGCCAATACCGTTGTAATCACAACCGGAACATTCTTGCGCGGGCTAATGCACATCGGCTCCAACCAGCAATCTGGCGGCAGAGCAGGTGACGCAGCCGCTACAAACCTTTCATCTTCTCTTAAGGATGTTGGATTAGAATTAGGGAGATTAAAGACCGGGACGCCACCGAGACTCTTGCGAAAATCTATTGATTTTTCTAAAACCGAACCTCAACCAGGTCAAGAGCCGGTGCCGTTCTTTTCGTTTTGGAAAGATGATTTGTTCCACATGGAACAATCGCGCTCTATTCCTGTCGTAGCCGGTGCTTCTGGCGGAATATATCCGCCGGGATCTATCTTGGATCAGATTAACCAGCAGCTTCCTTGTCACATCACTTTTACTACCGATAAGACCGTAGAGATTATTCGGGCGAATCTCCATAAGTCGCCCATGTATTCGGGTGTTATTGAAGGCGTTGGGCCGCGCTATTGCCCGTCAATTGAGGATAAAATAGTCAAGTTTGCGGATAAGGCTCGTCATCAGATTTTTTTAGAGCCGGAAGGCATTGCTACGGATGAGATTTATGTTAATGGGTTTTCCACAAGCCTTCCTTTTGAAGTTCAAATCGAATTAGTTCGCTCCATCATCGGCTGCGAAAAAGCGGACATTATGAGGCCTGCCTACGCTGTGGAATATGATTTTGTATTTCCACATCAATTGTTTCCTTCTCTAGAAACAAAGTCCTGCGGAAATCTTTTTCTGGGCGGACAAATCAATGGAACTTCTGGCTACGAAGAAGCGGCGGCTCAAGGTTTAATGGCCGGCATCAACGCTGCCAGACGGGTCCAAGGCAAGGAAGCCATTGTGCTGCGCCGCGATCAAGCCTACATCGGGGTCTTGATTGATGATTTGATTACGAAAGGAACTACCGAGCCTTATCGAATGTTCACTTCGCGGGCGGAGCATCGGCTCTTACTCCGCCAGGACAATGCTGATTTGCGGCTCTCCGAATTGGGCCATGAGATTGGCCTGCTGCCGGAGAGAAATTATCAAGCCTTCAAAGCAAAAAAGGACGCCATTGAAAAAGAAATAAAACGATTGCAGTCAACGTTTTATGATGGAATTTCGTTGTTAAAAATTCTTTCTCGTCCTGAAAGTTCTTATCAGAGCCTTCCGCCTTCGGAAAGTTCTTTGTCAGAGGTGGAAATCCAGCAAGTGGAAATTGCGGCCAAATATGCCGGTTACATCAGTCGGCAGGTTCTGGAAGTGGAAAAGACCAAGAAACTGGAAGATAAAGAAATTCCGCTGGTCTTTGATTACGCAACAGTTCCGAGTCTGCGAAATGAGGCGCGGCAGAAATTGACAAAATTTCGTCCGGCTACTCTTGGCCAAGCAGCTCGCATTTCGGGAGTGTCGCCGGCAGACATCAGCATCCTTTTAGTTTCGCTCAAGCGTTTTGGCAACAGAGAAAATGCTGCTTCTCAAGACAACGCTAAAAATCCTGGGAAAACAGAAACCTGCGATTTATAGCGGTTCGGTTTATCTTTGGCACCAATTTCAGCTGGTCGCCGTAAAGAGCGGTAGAAGGCTACCGCAGTCCAAGATGCTGGTGCGCGGCATGCGAAGCACGACCAAGCAACGCGCAGCGTCCTAGACTGCGATAGCCCTCCGGAGCTTTGCGCGGGCCGCTTGGATTTTTTTTCTGGTTCGAGCCGTGCCGGAGGCCGGCGTTCCGATTCTGGGGTTGGACATGGCTGTGGCTGGGGACGGCCGCGCTCCGGGGGGTTGCGCCGCGACCGCTCTGCTTTTTACGTCCGGGCCGGGACTGGAAAACAGAAACCCAGCTAGGAATGGCTGGGCTTTTTTTGCGGCCTCGGCGATTAAATCGCCGAGGCCGCTGTTTTACTTGCGCTTGCGGCGCCCTCGTCCGAATAACCAGCCTTTTTGTCCACACTTTCCGTGTATTTGCCATAAAAAGGCTCTTCGCGGAGGTGTTGGCCGGATTACTCGTTCGCCTCGCTTTATGCGAGAGCAAATGATGACGGGGGACATTATCCTGTGCTAACTCTAGCACTCGTTCATGCGGACATCCTCCGCTTCTCTGCTTGGCTCGTTTCTACAGAGAAACCTACCCTCAACGGCTGTAACCGTTGAGGGTAAAATTTTTTCAACTCAACCGCATCGGCATCACGACGTAGAGGAACGACCCGTTGATCTTCAGGACGCCGGGGCTTAATTCGTCTATCAGTTCGATGAACACTTCGTCCTCGGCCAGCGCGGCGAGCGGGTCAATCAGGTAGCGCGGATTGAAGGCGATGGCCATCTCCTTGCCTTTGTAATTCACCGCCATCGTCTCGCGCGCCTCGCCCACTTCCGGCGAGTTGGCGGTGATGGCGAGCGTGTTTTTGCCAAAGCTCATCTTCACAGAATTGGCTTTTTCGCTGGTCATAATCTCGGCTCGGCGCAAGGCGGAGAGTAATTCTTCGCGGCTAATCGGGATGCGTTCTTTGGCTTCGCCGGGAATAACTTGTTTGTAATTCGGATAGTTGCCCTCGATCAATTTCGTGATGAGCAACACAGAAAAACCCTTGTCATCCTTGAGTGAAAACGAGGCCTGATTTTCGCCAAATTTAATTTCCACGTTGCCCGTGGGCTGGAGCAGACGACTCAATTCGTTCACCGCTTTGGCGGGAACGATGAATTCGCCGGTGCTGTTTTCGGAGAGTTCCACTTCCTCATCCACGAGCGCGAGGCGACGGCCATCGGTAGCCACGAAGGTCATCTTGCCATCTTTGAGGCTAATGAAAATGCCGTTAAGAACGTAGCGCGATTCGTCCGTGGAAACGGCGAACGACGTTTTCTTGAGCATCGCGCGGATGGTTTCCTGCGTGAGGGAAACTTTTTTGTCGTCCTTGAATTTCGGGAGCGGCGGAAATTCATCGGCGGCGAGTCCGTGGATTTTGAAGAACGAGCCGCCGCTGCGGATGCTCGTGACATTTTTCTCGTCGGTCTCGATTTCGATTTCGCCGTTCAGCTCACGCACGATGCCGAACAGTTTTTTCACCGGCACAGTGGTGGAGCCGGATTTCTCGACCTTGGCTTCCACGGAACAGGCCACAGTGACATCCAGGTCGGTCGCAGTGAACTCCACACGGCCTTTGTCGGCGTGGATGAGGACATTCGACAGGATGGGTAGCGTGGTGCGCGTGCTGACGACGTTCTGGACGGATTGGAGGCCGGTGATGATCTGGTCTTTGGTAATCGTGATTTTCATGTGCGTTGCTTAATATGTATCTTCTCTTTTAAGAAAAACTATCCGTATTATGTCCGGTGAACAAGCCTAACAACTCATCAAAACGCAGTAGGCGTTGAATGATTTCAGGTTTTTCACCGGCGACAACTACAAGGTAACGGAGCCAGCAAAATTGAAAAGTCAAAGTTGTTCGCACTATGCACAATCCATTCACAATCCGTTCGCACATTATCGGTGGAGTTGTGCGCGACGGATTATTTCGGGCAAAATGTTGCAGACAAAATCCACTTCTTCCATCGTCGAATCGCGGCCAAAAGAAAAACGAACAAGCGAATTAGCCGACTCTTTTTTTCCAATCGCCAGGATCACATGACTCGGCTCCAGCGAACCAGCGGAACACGCCGAACCGCTCGAAGCGCAGATGCCTTCCATGTCGAGTCCGGCCATGAGCGCGATGCCATCCGAGCCGCGCACGGTGAAGGCGACGGTGTTCGCCAAACAATTTTCGCGCGGCGAAACCAGTTCGCAACCGGGGATTTTTTCCACGCAGGAAATCAATTTTTCCACGAGCGGCTTAAATTTGATTTTGTCAAAAACTGGCGGCTGCACACATTTTTCCAGCGCAGCGACGAGGCCGATGATCGCGGGCAAATTTTCCGTGCCGGCGCGGCGTTCATTTTCGTGTCCGCCGCCGAACAAAATCGGGTCGGGATGCAGCGGCGACTTGATGTAGAGCAGCCCGGCGCCTTTCGGTCCGTAAAATTTATGCGCGCAAATCGAAACGAGGTCGGCGCGGAATTGACCAATGTTATCAAAGGTTTCCTTACCAAACATCTGCACGGCGTCGGTGTGAAAAATTATTTTCCGCTCCTCGCAAACCGCCCCAATTTCCGCGACGGGTTGCAGCGTGCCGATTTCATTATTCGCCGCCATGACAGAAACAAAAGTTGTGTCAGGGCGAATCGCCTTTTCCAAATCATCCACCGAAATGCGGCCTTCGGAATTCACTGGCAGCCGCGTGACAGAGAAACCTTCGTGCTTCTCCAAGTAATCAAAACAGTGCAGCCCCGCGTGATGCTCGATGGCGGACGTGATGAGATGTTTGCCCTTCGCTTTGAGCGCGCGTGCCGTGCCAAAGATGGCGAGATTGTTCGCCTCGGTGCCGCCGCTGGTGAAAATAATTTCGCTCGGTTTTGCGCCGAGAAATTTTGCGGCACGATCCCGCGCATCATCAAGCAAGGCGCGTGGTTTGCGGCCAACGTGATGCACGCTGCTCGGATTACCCCAGTTAGCGGTGAGGAACGGGAGCGTCGCCGCGCACACATCCGCATCCAGCGGTGTGGTGGCGTTGTAATCAAAATAAATCGTGCGCGGCATCGGCTTCACAGTAGGAGACGACACGCGGTGGCTCAAAACAAAAACGTGGAAAAACGCGGAGACAAAAAAACCAAGAAGAAAATAATTGTGTAAAAGTGACGACTCGCCCTCACCCCGGCCCTCTCCCGCTGGGAGAGGGAGAAACGCTCCCAGTCTCCCGGCGATATGAAGGCGGACTTCTGCGCGAAGGCTTGCAGATTTTTATAAAGTGTCCAGCGGCTGTTCCCTCTCCCAGCGGGAGAGGGTTAGGGAGAGGGAGAACGCTCTATCAAATCCGTGACGCATAGTTTCTACAGAGCAACAAAAAGCCAATTCCGCATTGATTAAACCGCCAAGTGAGAGTATCGGTTTATGGTGAAATTTGCCCCCCGACTCAACGCTGGCAGTCGTCTGCTCGTGACCGGCTTTTTAATTTTTCAAAGCGCAATTATATGCGACGCCAAAAACATCCGCTTACGAAATGAGATCATTGATACGGATTCCGGCGCGAACCGCGCAGCGATGGCCGGGCAAAAAAAATCCAAGGTGGCCGTCGCGTCCGGTTTGTTTCTCATCCAGTTCAACGGCCCGCTTGACCCGGCGCAGCGCGACGAATTGAAAAAATCCGGCGTGGAGCTGGTCAAATATGTTCCCGACGACGCGTTCATCGCGAAGCTGGAAAAAGTTTCACCCGCGACCGTGAGCGCGATGAGTTTTGTGCGCTGGATCGGGCCTTACAAATCGGAACACAAAATTCATCCGCAACTCGCATCGCTCGCAAAAATCGCGGCGCAATCCAACGCGACGGTGAGCGTGAGTATCCTGCTTTCGCCCAATGCCAGCGCGGCGGAAATCGCGGCGGTGCGCGGGCATCTCGGCACGTTGCAGCACGAAAGTCATCTGCGGCAAGGCGTGATTGTGCGCGGCGAATTATCGCCGGGACAACTCGCGGCGCTCGCGCAATCTGGTTCCGTGCTATGGATTGAACGCGCGACGAAAAGAAAATTAGTGGATGAAGCGGCGGCGAAAATTGTGGGCGGCGATGACGGCAATGTCGGCACGCACACAGTGACGCAGCAACTCGGTTTTGATGGCAGCGGCGTGACGGTCTGCGTGGCGGATACCGGTTTGGATTCCGGCAACACGAACACGCTGCACCCGGATTTGCGCGGGCGCGTGACGGGGTTTCAATTTTATTCGCCGCTGACGGATGGCTCGGATGGTTACGGCCACGGCACGCATTGCGCGGGCATCGTGGCGGGCAACGCGGCGACGGGGGAAAAAGACCCGGATAGCGGACAATTTTATGGCCTCGGCGTCGCGTCCGGCGCGAGCCTTTTTGTGGAGCGCATTTTTGACAATAATGCGAACGAAGTGAATTTCACGAGCGACGAAACGCTGACGCACGACGCAGTTCGGCACGGCGCGAAAATTGGTTCCAACAGTTGGGGCAACGATGTGCAGGGCGAGTATGACACGGACTGCGCGCAGTTTGATGAACTCGTGCGCGATGCAGATGCGGGCACGGCGGGCTATCAACCGTATATTTTGGAATTTTCTGCGGGCAACTCCGGGCCGAATTCGCAAACCATCGGCAGTCCGGCGTGCGCGAAAAATGTCATCGCCACCGGTGCGTCGCAAAATAACCGCGTGGACTTCGTGATCTACGGCGACGGCCCCGAAGTGATGGCGGATTTTTCCAGCCGCGGCCCCTGTGAGGATGGCCGCATCAAACCCGACGTGGTCGCGCCCGGCACCTGGATCGCGTCGCTGCAATCCGCATCGGCCACTGATCAATACGCCTGGGCCGCTATCTCGCCGCTCTATCAATATCAGGGCGGCACGAGCCAGGCGGGTCCGCACGTCGCCGGCTG
>JANYCI010000028.1 GCA_025360325.1 Limisphaerales bacterium
GTGGAATTCAAAACCGTCGCGAGCCGCCCCAGTTCGCTTTTGGTTTTAACGGCGTTGATGCGTTGGGATAAATCGCCGCCGGAAATTTTTTCCGCTGCCGCGCTGATTTCCGCAATCGGTCGCAAGGCGCGCGAAACAATCCGCCAGCCGATGGCGAGGCCGAAAAATAAAATCACACTCCCCACGCCCACGAGCTTGAGCATGTGCCGCCGCAACTCGGTCAGTTCGGCATCCATCCAGTGGCCGACTAAAATTTTTTCCTCCGTCGGTGTGCGAATGCGGGTCAGCCGCACGCCATTCGTCGCCAGCGTGAAATTTTTTGATCGGGCGATTTCCTTGCCATCCGAAGCGATGACTTGAAAGAAATAATCCTGCGCGAACATTTCCCGCGCCCGTGGTGACAGGCGAAAGGTTTCTGCGTTGGGCGGTTGTCTCGCATTTGGCAGGTCAGCGCCCAGACCGTCATCGGGCGGCGGACCGTTGACGGCATCGGCGAGCAGTTTGGTGCGGTCGCGCAGTTTTAGATCCGTCTGCTGAAAAACGCGGCTGCGCTCAAGTTCGTAAGCCGCAATGCCCAAGCCAAGCAGCACGGCCAAGAGCACGAGGCCATACCAAAGCTGGATGCGGACCTGGATGGAGTTGAGGTTCATTCGATACAATATCCGTGACCGCGCCGAGTGGTGATGAGTTCCGCGCCCAGTTTTTTCCGGAGGTTGAAGACGTGGACATCCAGCAAGTTGGAGCCGTTGTCTTCGGTCGCATCGGACAGATGCTCGAACAATTGTTCGCGGGAAATGACTTTACCGCGATGTATGGCAAGAAATTCCAGCACGCGGTATTCGCGCGGCGTGAGTTCAATGGTTTTATCTTTCTGTGAAACCAGCCGAAGCGCGGTATCAATCTTCAGTGCGCCGATTTCAAAAACACTTTTCGCCTTGTTCGCGTGACGACGGATGATGGCGCGGAGGCGCGCGGTAAGTTCCTCAAAATCGAACGGCTTGACGACGTAATCATCCGCGCCGGTGTCGAGGCCGCGCACGCGGTCGCGAAGCTGGTCGCGCGCGGTGAGCATGAGCACGGGCGTGGATTTTTTTTCGCGGAGCCTGTTGAGCAGCTCCCAGCCGTCGAGTTTGGGGAGCATCACGTCGAGGACGATGGCGTCGTAATCGAAGTTGAGCGCGTGATAGAGGCCGAGTTCGCCGTCCGCCGCAGAGTCCACGGCGTAGCCCTCGTCGCGCAGCACCACGGCGATGCTCTGGAGCAAATCCCGCTCGTCTTCGACAATCAAAATTCTCATGGCGGAGGCGAGCCTGCCGGAAGCCACATTAAGAAAAGGTTAAGAAAAAACTTTTTGGAAAATCGTGTCGTTAACCCGTTCTTAATTTTGGCGGGTTTAAGTTCGGGGCATGAAAATTAAAAATTCATTCTTACGCACCGCAGTTTCAACCGCGCTGGCACTGGCGTTTTTGCTGGCAACGTTGCCGACCAGTTTGCGCGCCGCGACCATCAACAATTACGACTCCATCGTTTCGCTCGCCACGAATGTGACGAAAACTTACACGTTCACCGATCCCAATTCTGTGCAGAGCGTGGTGATCGCGGTGACGATGGCGGCGTATTCGCCGACCATCACGCCGACTTCGCTGCAAAGCCTCGACGGCGACATCCGCGTAGGCGGCAACCACCAGAACGGTTTCATCAACGGCTCCGGCGTGGATTTCTCGGCGGCACTTGTATCTTCGTCAAGCGGCGTGACGGCGCGTTCGATTAAATTTGCCATCACTGCGCTGGGCATCCGCCCGTCGGACGGTTCGGGCACGGTGAACTGGATTTCTTCCGCCGGAACAAAAAGCGTTTTCTTGAACAATGGCGATGAGGTCATGCAGGTGCTCGATGCGACGAATGCCACGCTGAATTTTTCCGCACAACTCCGTTTCCCTGAAGCCGCCCAGATGCAGTTGACCGATGTGCCTGCGCCCGGCCAGAGCATCGTCTTCGCGGTGACGTTCACCAGCACCGCCACGAACGACGTGCAGACGACCGCGTGGCTCACGACGTATTCAGGGCAATACGCGCGCATCACGACAAACACCGCCACCCGCAACGCCGGCACTTCGGTGACGACGTGGACGAACAACAATTCCGCCGAGACGCAGTCGCTCCCGGCTTATTGCGGCGTGCAGGAAATTTATTCCTCGACCAACTGGATTTATTTCCGCTCGACCAGTCTGGGCAGTCACACGATGGGGCCGTGGTATAATGACGCCACGCGCACGACGCTCTTCATCAACTGGCCGTGCAATCAGAAGGTGCTCTACCGCATCCCGCGCTCGGCGACGTTGACCGCGCCGCCCGCGGTGAAAACCACGACGGCGGGTGCAGACGCGGCGGTGGGATATTTTGTGGACGGCGTGGCGGTGTTTGATCCGACGGACGGTTACTCCTACAGCGGCGGCAGCGAGGCGAGTCCCGGCACGGGGCAATGGCATCGCGATGCGTATATCAACGAAGCCATCACGTTCGACGTGGGAAATTCTCACCAGCAGAACACCGGCACTTACCACAATCATGCGGATCCCATCGCGCTCCGGTATCTGCTTGGCGACAACATCCTGAAAACTTCCACGAACACTTACGTTGAGAACGTGACCAACTTGAACCTAAAACATTCGCCGGTGCTGGGCTGGGCGCGCGATGGTTATCCGATCTACGGGCCTTACGGTTATTCGACGGCGACGAATGCGAACAGCAGCATCCGCCGGATGGTTTCCGGCTTCGTTCTGCGCGATGGCAACAATGGCACGGACAATCTGACGAACACCGCGCGCGCGACTTTACCCGCGTGGATGCTGCGCAACAACGGCAACACCGCCGCGAGCGGTCCGGCAATTTCTTCAACGTATCCGCTCGGTCGTTACAACCAAGACAACGCGTATCTCGGCGACTTGGTGAATCCAAACTCCGGCCAGACAAATGTGCTGGGCGCGGACTTTGACTTGAACGAATACAACGTGCGCTTCTGCGTGACGCCGGAATTTCCGAAGGGCACTTACGCCTACTTCATCTGCATCACGAGCAACGGCACGCCAACGTTTCCCTACAACCTGCCGTATTATTTTTACGGCAACCCCACCGGCGGCACGGTGACGAACATCGCCGACGCGGTGGTGACAACTAACTTTATCGGCGGCACCAATGTGGTAACGAAATTAAATTCGCCGACTTACTTAAATGGCGGTTTTGTTTCCTTGAAATGGACGTGTGCGGAAGGCGGCAGTTATCAAGTAGAAGCTTCGACGAATCTAACTTCGTGGTCGTCGCTTGCCTCCGGCGTGGCGGTGAATACTTACACGACCAATGGCCCAGCCTCGACTTATCTCGATAGCGTGGGCGCGCTCGACCAACGATTTTATCGCGTGGGCCGCACGGCGGTGGCCGCGTTTGATCCTGTCACTGGCACGCCGGGCGGCACGGCGGCGCAGGGGATTTCCGCCATCACACCCAACAACGGCAAGCGCGGCACGAATAGCGTGGCCAATGCCGTCGTGACTACGATCACGCTGAATAGCAGCTACAATCCCGCGCCGCCGCCCGCTGCGAATCCGCCCACGAGCGTCACGCTCACGCGCTCCGGCGCGACGACCATCACCGGCACATCCGTCAGCCGCAATTCTACGACGGGCATTGTCACCGCAACGTTTAGTTTGCCGTCCACGGCGACGACTGGCACTTACACGGTGAACAACGTCTTTGGCCCGAACACTTGGTCACTGACCAACGGCTTCACCATCAATCCTTAAAAATTTTTATATTTTTTTACCGCCGCAATTTTCCTCGCGCTCGCCGTGACCAGCAATTATCCGCTTCGGTTATTGGGCGAACTAGGCATTCCCAAGGATAGCCTTGCCGGCGGGCGTAATTGGAGAATCATCTGGAAGTGTGGCGGGCGCAGGCGTGCGCGGTTGCGGGAGAAAACCTCGTCTCGAAGTTGAAGCTGGAAGCCGAGGAACAAAATGAATTTAATCTGGAATGAAACTAGGACTGACCCATTTATGACCCATTTACTTTTAGTAAGCGTTTTACATAGCCATGATTATTAGAAAGACAATTATTACTTTGGCGATTATTAGTGTTGTGGCTTTGGCATACCCAACATTCAATTGGATCAAGAAGAAGCATGAGGCAAAAATCGAGGCAGAGCGGATCGCAGAAGTGTTCAGGCAGATAAAAATACATGATAGAGAGGATGGCAAAGACTTTGACGCTGATTATGAAGAGGAGGCTAAACGTGAGGAGCGCTATCCGACGCCCAACCCAAGAAGTTTGACTAACGGGGCAACGGCCAATATTCTGGAAATCCTCAATGATACCAACAGTATCATCCGTCAGTTCCCCACGGATGAACAAACCAAACAATACGCGGTTTTGACCAAAGACGGGATTTTTGCGCTGCGCGAACAGGATGGCAGCGTCAAATACTGCGAGAACATATCTGATTTTTTTTGTGCTTGTTCAGCTAGTGACGTTTATGAATTCTATTATATGAGGGAAAATGCGCTTTGTATCTTGGTCGAGTTTTACACCAACGATCCAATTATCATCGCCTCACCCAGATATGGTCAGGCTCATACGATTAGCATTAATCTTGCCGATGGAAGAATACAATGTCTTCCTCAAATTCATAGCTATCGTTCGCAACTCATCCCTGAATTTCATAGCGGAAAAATATTTTGTATGCCTAAATAATAAAGGAGTCAGTAAATGGGTCAGTCCTGCGCTTGGCAGGAACCGGGTGGGTAGTTAAAACGGTTTCATGCCCCGACACTTGCGGCTTGAGTATCCCGGCGCAGAATTTTTACCGCGTGCTGGTGCGGTGAAAGACACCGGCCAAGTTTTAATTTTTTAACGGGCAGATTTTGTCTGGCTTCACGTTTGCTTAAGGTTCGCTCGCGTAGACTGGCGGCATGAAAATTCAAACTCACACCGAACGGAAATTGAACTTCACTGCCGTGCTCGCCGGAATTTTTCTGGCGGTGCTCGCGTTGGCGCACGCGGATGATTCGCGCACGAATTCCTGGCTCACTACCTATGCCGGCAAATACGCGCGCATCTACACCACGGACGCGAATCGCACCAACGGCGTTGCGGTCACGACGTGGAGCAACGGCTCGCAAAGCCAGAACAGCCCGGCGTATTGCGGCGTGCAGGAAATTTATTCGTCGTCCAATTATGTGTATATCCGCAGCACCGGTCTCGGCGCGCACACGATGGGGCCGTGGTATTTGAACGCGGCACATACGACGACGTTTCCGAATTATCCGGCGAATCAAAAAGCGTTTTTCCGCATCCCGCGCACGGTGACGATTCCCGCGACGAAAACGCAGACGGCGCTCGGCACGATTGGATTTTTTGTGGATGGCATCGCGATGTTTGACTCAGCGGATGGTTTTGTCTGGACGGGTTCCGCCGAGAGCGGCAGCGGCACGGGCTATTGGCATCGCGAGGCGTATGCGAATGAAGGCGTGACGTTCGATCCCGGTTTCGCGCATCAAGAAAACACGGGCAACCATCATTACCACGGCGACCCGATTGCGCTGCGTTATCTACTCGGCGACCACGTTGATTTTAATGCGACGACGAAAATTTATTCCGAGTCTGGAACCGCTCCGACGAAACACTCGCCGATTCTCGCGTGGGTGAAGGACGGTTTGCCGGTGTATGGGCCGTATGGTTATTCCGTCGCCACAAATCCCGCGAGCGGTGTGCGCCGGATGTTGAGTGGCTTTGTTCTACGCAACGGTCAGAACGGCACGGATAATCTTACGAACACCGCGCGCGCCACCATTCCCGCGTGGGCGCAACGGCTCTACAGCGTCGCCGCCGCGCAAGCTGGTCCGGCCTTGAGCACGACGTATCCTATCGCCCGCTACATGGAGGATTACGCATATCTCGGCGATTTGCTAAACACCAACAGCGGGTTGACGAATGTGCTGGGCGTGGATTTTGATCTCAACGAATACAACGTGCGTTGGTGCGTGACGCCGGAATTTCCCGACGGCACCTACGCGTATTTTGTCTCGATGGAAACGAACGGTGTGCCGAAGTATCCGAATAACATTGGTCGCGCTTACTACGCCAGCCCGACGGGTGGCGCGGTCACGAATTTTGCGGAAACGGTCATGACAAATCTACTCACGGGGCCGAACGCATCGCCAGTGCTGAACGCGCCCACAGCCAATAATGGCGCGGTGAAATTGACATGGGGCGCGACGGAGGGCGGCACTTACATGGTGCAGTCCACGACGAATTTTTCCGCGTGGACAACGAATTCCACGAACGTCGCTGCGGTGCTGAACGCCGCGAGTTTCACGAATAATCCCACGGACAATTATCGTTTCTACCGCGTCGCGCGGACAGCGTTGGCGACTTATGATCCGGTCAGCGGCACCAGCACGGGCGGTGGTGGCACCGGTATTTTGAGCGTGTCGCCGACGAGCGGAAATCGCGGCACGACGTTCACGCTGACGATCAATTTGGATGCCACGGTCGGCCCGCCGCCAGCGAACGCGCCGATCAACAGCATCACCGTTGGCAGCATCACCGGCACGGGAAATGTCCATGTGAGCCAGACGCAGGTGACGAGCAGCATCACGATTCCGGCAGGCGCGGCGACCGGCGCACAAACCGTCACGGTAGTTTTCCCCGGCCCGCCCGCGAACCCGACGGCGACGGTGACTTACACGCTGACGAGCGGCTTCACGATCAATTGAATCAATCAATTTCGTTGGTAGGCAAAACCACTGGCCGGGTCATTTCAAATGTCCCGGCCATAATTTTTGGTAGTGGTATGATTTGAAATGTGGCGGAGCGCGGCTGTGCGCGAAGCGTCAGCCGCAGCAACAACCACCCGGCTGCGGCTGGTCTGCGACACAGCCGCGCTCCGGCTAATGACGTCACCACCCAATTTTATTTTGTGGAAGCCGCGCCTGCCGCCAGACGAATTTGACGGCATTTAGGCTTGATGAAAAAAATTGGTTACCTATGGTCAGAACGAAACGTCATTAAACACCAACCAGCCAAAAAATATGAAAAATCTAAAATCTTTGCTTCTCATTGCCACGCTCGTCGCCACCACGCTGCCGTTGATGGCCCAGCAAAAACGCACCAGCCCGCACGAAAC
>JANYCI010000037.1 GCA_025360325.1 Limisphaerales bacterium
TCCTTCGCCGCCGCCAGCGCGGGCAACAGCATCGCGGCGAGAATCGCGATGATGGCGATGACCACGAGCAGTTCAATCAGCGTGAACGCGCGGTTTTTTTGGGCAAACGATTCTGGTTTCATAATTTAATTTTGGCGGGCACGGTAAAAGCCCGCGTTGTGGTTGGAGGCGGAACTGTCCGTGAAATTCAGCGCGCCGTTCGTGTTCAGCAGGCTCGTCAGCGGCGACCACGTTGTCAAATTCGTCGTGCGCTCGATCACCACGCCGTAGCCGGGCGTGCTGTTCACCGAGAGATTTACGCGGCCATCATTCTGCCGCGCGAGCGACGTGACGGCGACGGGCGACAACGGCCCGGCAAAGGAAAATTTCACGGCATCGGCGATGACCACGCTGTTGCTGGCCTGGTTGTAGATCGCCACAAAACCATTCGTGCCTGCGGCGAACGGACGCGCCGCCGCAATCTGAAACCAGCCGCCACCGTTAATCTGCTGGTTCACCAGAATATTCGTGTTGCCGCCAAAAAATGAAATCGTCCACGGCGCATTCGTCGCGCGGTTGCCGCCGATGGAATGCCACACGGCCACGTCATACAGCCCGGCGTTCGCCAAATCAGGACGAAAGGTCGCCGTGGCCGTCGCGCTCGCGGCGCTGCTGGCGAAGCGATAATCGGATTTGAATTTATCCGCCGCAGAGGTGCTGGTGCTCCAGCTTCCGGCATAGCTCGTCTCGGCGTTGGTATTGTCCAGCACCAGATCATCGTCGGCATACATCAGCTTCAAGCCGTCCACGATGGCGAAATTGGTGGCATCGGTAAAATTATCGGCGATGCGGATGAAATTATTCGTGCCGGATGAAAAATTGAACCGCCCGATGAGCGTCCAGTTGCCGCTGTTGGTTTGCTGGTTCACGAGCACGGTGTTCGTGCCGCCCGGCGTGCCGATGGTGAACGGCACGAAGGCCGAGGCGTTCGTGAAAAAAACGTGCCACTGATACACGTCGTATTTTCCGGGAATCAAAATGTTCGGACAGAACTGCGCGTAGGCCGCGCCGCTGCCCTGCGCCTTGTAGCAATAATTCGTGCCGAAGGAATTTGTATCCGTGCCGTTCGTGGTGAAATTGCCGTAAAACGCCGGCAGCGTCGTGGTCGCGCCAAAAACTTTTACGGCGTTCCACGCGCCGACGTAGCTGGCCCGCGAGTCATCGAGGACGAGGTTGTTGACGAGGTTGGAAAAATTTCCGCTCGTGCCGCCAATGATGTTGAGCCACTGGTTCGTGCCGATGGTGTCCGTGCGCCAGAAATTCACGCCCTGATAGCCGCCAACCGTCTGCGCGTGCGGATCGGCGGCGGAATAGTCAGTGAACTCCAGAACGTCGGTGTCGGGATAAACCGCAGCGGCCGCGCTCTCGCAGATGATACCGCCGGTGATGACTTCGCCATAAACATCCTGCAAGGGCGTGATGGGCTTGATGGCATTGGTCCATGCCACCGGCTGCCCGGCATAATTGGTCTGCGGTAATCCAGCGAGCGAGCTTTGCCAAGTGCGCCAGTTCACGTCAGACCAATTGATGGCCGCGCTGGAGGATTCCTTGATGCCCGGCCAGCTCGCGAGACTAAAATGATAAATTTGCGGCATCACCGCGTCGCACCAGTAGCCAAATTCCTTGTAGGGAAAGCTCGTATGAAAATAGATGATCGGGAACGGCGCGTGCGCCAGAAATTTGTTCGTCCAGTTCGCGCGCACCTGCGAGCAAAGCTGCCATGCCTGTGCCGGGGCGTTTGTGATCCACGGATGCGTGACGCCCGACTCCCACTCGGCCTCGGCATCAAAAATAAATCCGTCCGCGCCCTGATTGAAAACATAATCCGCCATCGCGACTTCACCGACGATGTTGGATCCGGAGGAACGGTTGTAGCCGAAGACCAAAATGTTGTTCGAGTGCGCGATGCTCACCAGGTTGCTCGTGAGCTGGCCGCCGACAGTGCAGTCGCCGAACAATTTGTCGCCGGTAGCCGACTTGATGATGCAGTAGCGTAGGCCAGCGGATTTGTAATACGCCATCAGGCTGTTGATGTTCGTCACGGCGGCGATGTGGCCGCCGAGCTTGTTCGTTGCATCTTTCATTCCATAAATCCACACGCCCTTCCCGAGGTTCGCCGGGTCAATGCCGCCATCGCGCACCACGGCGGATGCCGGGCAGGCGGCCAGCAGCCACGCGAGCAGCGGCAATATATTTTTCCAAGTCATCGTCATCGCGGGCAGGCTCCGGGTAAATCCAAGCCGGTCTTGGACTGCGGTGGCAGAGCGCAGCGGCGACACCGCTTTTGAGCGCACGAAAATCTTCCTGATTTAAGTTTGCTTACCGCGCGTGCGAAAGCGGCGTGGCGCTTCGCTTCCCGCCGCACTCCAGGACGCGCACGAGCCAACAAGCCGCCTGCAAAAAATCTGCCGTTGGTTTTATCAACATTCATTTGGGCTTTTTGCCATGGAAACAATTTCATCCTACCAGAATTGGTTTCAAGGAAAGCGCCGCGCCCTTGCGGACGCGGCGCTTTCGTGAAGTCATGCCAAAAAATTTCAGCGTTTAACGCGGAAGAACAATGTCGCCGCGCCCGTGTTGGAATAGGGGCTGACCGCGCCGGTCACATCTGTGTAGGGACCACTGACGTCAGTGGCCGACTGGAGGATGCCCGGGCCGGTCCAAGTCATCGTGCCGCCCTGCGGCACCGCGACAATCGCAGCGGTGGCGGGATTCACCTGAAGCGCGGTGACGCCGTTATTGGAACTCAAGGCGAAGACGCGGGCGCGCTTCGTGTCAAATACCACGTTGCCCGTGCCGTTGCCGTTCGGCACGCTGTTCGTGCCGTAAGCAAACAGTTCACGGTCGGAAATGTTGGCGGTCGTGAGCTGGCTCGGATCGTTGAGATTGTAGAGCGCGAGATTCATCGGCAGTTCGTTGTGGCCGATGATGCCGATGTAGCCGCCAACATTGTTCACGCCGAGCGGTGCTGACGTGCCGTTGATGGGATAGCTGCCGATGACGGCGGCGGTGTTGTCATCCAAGTTGAAGGACATCTGGCGCAAGTTGTATTGCGATGACTTTGCCCAGAACGTGTTGCCAGAACCAAAGGCACATCCGAGGGAGAGTGGTGAACTGCCGGTGAACGGATCCGTGAGGGCGGCGGACGCCGCGAGGTTGGTGACGGCCACGACGTGCGCGTCAAAGTTCACACCGTCGGCGGTCGTGAAGATGCAGACGTTGGTGCCGTTGCGGAACGTGCAAAGAATCTGCGTATTATTGGTTGCGCCGCGCACGGCCATCGAGTCGCCAATGCGACCGTTGCCGCCGGCACTAGGATACGCTACGCCCATCGGATTCGCGTAATAAGCCGGAGTGACATTCATCGGCACCAGCGGATCAGCCGCCGGCCAACTGTAGATGGCGAACGTGTCCGAGTTGGCGCTGGTGATGAGGTTGGCGATATAAACCACACCGTCATCGGCCACGCCGCACATGGAAACCGGGAAGGTTCCCGCCGGCGTGGTGCCCCAGAGGACGGACATATCCAGTTCGCCCGCTTCAGCACCGTTGTTTCCATCCAGCAAAATGGCGCCATACGGTTCCAGGGTAATGCCATCATTCAAGTTCGTATGCGACGTGCGCGTGACGAGCACGACGCGGTTGGAATTCACCGCGTAACCCAAGCCGCGCTGCGTATCCGTGCCTGCACCGGTGAGGTAGGGGCGCGTGCCGGGCGTGACCGACCACAGCGGCGAAGCGAAGGTCGAGCTGCCATTCGGCAGAACCGTGAGATTGACGACGCCGCTGGTCGCCGCGCCATAAATGTTGGTCACGATAAAATAATAGCTGCCAGCATTCGCCGTCTGCACGTTGCTGACCGTGATGACACCGTTTGTTGAGTTAGAAGAGAGAATGTTTGTCGTGATTGTGTTCGTGAAAACCCATTGAAATTTCAACGGGGCGGAACCGGCAGCGGTGCCGGTGAGAACTGCATTCAGACCGAAGCCAGCCACGAACGTGCCGCCGTTCGCGGTCGCGGTCGGCCCGGTCGGCGGCGAATCCGTCCGATAGGTCACTGCGAACAGGCTGATGCCGTGGCCGGGAGCACCGAAAGCAAAATAACCGTTCTTGACATCCACGTTGGCCAATCCGTTTCCGTTCACGCTGCCAGCTACGGCTGACAGGTTCGAACTCAAGACCGAGACCAGGGGAGCCAACGGGCCGGTCGGAACCTGAAACACCCGCGCAATCTGGGCAACCCCATTCCCGGTGGCAGGCTGCACCGTGGCCAGCAATTCAACACCGTTGGTGCTCTTGTAATATTTGAGGCCTTGGCAAGTGGACTGATCAACGGCGTTGGTCCGGCTGCACGTCGCAGTGAGCGTCACCGGGTCGTAAACAATGCGGCGGGTGTTCTGCGAACCGTTCTGGCGAATCCAAATCGCATTGTTGGTTCCTTCAAACGCCACGCCGGAACCGGCTAAATTGGCGTTTCCACCGTAGAACGGACCTCCCGGAACCGGAATTTGGAAATTGGTGAACGTCGTGCAAGTCGCATCCGTCGGACGGTAAATGACGAAGTTAGTCATAACTGCGCCGTTGCCCACAACAACAAGTTCCGTGTTAGTCCCGCTGCCGCGCAAATCTGAATAATCACCCGCCCGCCACGGAAATGAAACCCCAGCGGTGTTGGCCACTACCGTCGGCGCGGTGACGGTGTCGGTATCGGACGGCCATTTGTAGATTTTGAAACTGGAAGCCGGCGAGCCGGACAGGTTGATGCCATACACCGTGCCGTCATCCGCTACACGCACCCCTTCCGTGTTGAGCGTGCCGCCGCTGACGCCCGTGCCGTTCAGCCCAGCGAGAAAATTGCTGCCACTCGCAAAAGCCACCGTGCCGACATGATTCGCGCCACTGTTCGTGCCGCCGATGCTGCTGAAATAAAGCACGTTGGTCGTCACCGGATTGATGGCGATGCCGCGGCAGTTGTTGCCAGCGTTGGCCGGCATCCCGGCAAAGTTACCGGCGTTCAAGTCCCACACTTTGCTGAACACCGGCGTGTAGGTGATTTGCGCCGAAGCGGTGACGGCCAGCGCGGTGAGCGCGGCAGCGGTCAAAAGTTTCGCCGGCGCGGCGAAACGGTTCCAGAGCGGAACGGAGTTAGTTTTAGTTTTAGTTTTCATGCGGACTGTTGGGTTCTTGTTTTGTTTGGCACAAAGCATTTTGCGCTTCTGCAATTTGTAATGGGCTGTTAGGCATTTGTGTCCTGCATGAATGATCAGAGTTTGGCGTAGAGGGTGCGTAGGTGGAGCAGGGCTTGCGGCAGCGGGGTCGGCCGATGCCAGTGGACGCGCAGCCAGCGGATCAGTTTGAACGTCGCCTGCGTGAAGCGTTGC
>JANYCI010000040.1 GCA_025360325.1 Limisphaerales bacterium
TGTTAGAACATTTCGCCTTGCATCAGGCCGTTCGCCGTCCGCCCTGTCCGCCCATTTTCCTTATGTGCGCTCTACCGGAGATTAGCGTGAGTTTTATATTATTTGCAGAAAACATAAAGAGATTGGTTGGACTGGCTGGACGGGTTAATCAGTTTCGAGCATTGATTTGAGTTTGATTCCCGCTACGCATCGAACACGTTCGCCCGCGCTGCTAGGACGGATTTCTTTCAAACTGGTGAACCGTTCGTAAAGTCGTTTGAAAAACCAATCGGCAAACTCGACGGGTGTGCCGTGCGTCTCACAAAAGCCGTTGAAGGCATTTTTCAAGGCATCTTTGGTTTCGCGGGCGGACGGGTCAAGGGTGCAGTATTGCGCGACGAAACTGCCCAGCGGATCATTACTGACTTTGAACCGGGCGTGAACCGCTTGCGATTCAGCGCCGCCCAGCGGGATTTCGCACACGTTCAAAAGCCGCTGCAATCCTTCGAGCATGAATTTGAAAACGCCGTCACGCTCGCCCAGCAATCGCGCTTTGAGCGTCACGTCTTTGACAGCGGGCTTGCGGTCAAAACGGATAAATCGTGTGCGTCTCAATTCCGCTTCCGTGCCATTTTTGAACCGGGGCAGTCCGTTCGCCAGAAACCAGAGTTTGCAGGTAGTTTGCATCGTAAAAGGTTGGCCGTAGATTGGCCGCGCCTCGACTGGTTCACCGCTGACAATAGTTTTGAAATTCGCGGATTCATCAATGGCGATAACGTCGAGTTCTGTGCCAAGATTCACGGCGGCAAATTTCAGCTTGGGCAGGTGATAACTGCGCGAATCGCAGATTTGCGACATGGAAAGCCGTGCTACCAAATCCGGGCCAAATGCCGCCGTCACCGGCTCGGCAATCGTGGACTTGCCGCAGCCCGCCTCGCCGTAACAAACGAGTGTCGTTTCAAATCGGCAATCTGGCAAAAGTAAGTTTCCAAAACAGAGCTGCAATAAATCGCGGTCAAGTTCATCCGGCAACGATTCAACCAAGACACGTTTGAACAAATCCGCGCTCGCCTGCGGGTCAAACTTTGCGGCGGTCTTGGCGGTGAACAAATGGTCGTCGCTGTGTGGCAATAATTCAGGCGACTGTTCCGCTGTCACGCGGACAATTCCATTTTGTGCGTTAATCAGAATTGCGCCCGTGTTGTCGAGACGATAGAAGCCGCGAAACGCATCCGGCGCGACTTGGCAGCGGCCTTCAAGGTGATCTAGCAACGTGCTTTCACGTCGAGCCGTGCGGATAGGCGGCGGCAAAACATCCTGCGCGGCGGGTCTCAACGTGGCGCGGAGGATTTTCTGCCAAGCGCCTTGCGAGTAGGCAAACCAGTCAGAGCCGACGGTTTTGACCGGCGGCAACTTCGCCGCGAGAATGTTCGCATAATCATACTCTGACAATTCCTGCATCCTCGGCGCGTGCGTGAACGCGGAGCGGACACAATCCGATGCCTCGGCCTCTGACAATGGCGGTTTGCATCGGCTGGCAAAGGCCAGGATTTGCGTTCGCACGTCGGCTTCTGACTGCCGAGCGTCGCGGAGTTCGCACGCCAGTTCAAAGGCGGCGTTGTTTCGTCCTCCTTCATCCGCGCCGCCGCGCGTTTGGACACTGGCTACCGCTGGCAGTTCACCGCGCACGTCGAGCCGCACGGCGTCGGCTTTGAAAAAGGCGGCGGGATCGTGCGAGACGAAACAAAGCCGGGCAACATCCTTCGCGGACTCGTCAACTACCGCGTCGTAATTACTTGCGACATGGGCGCGGACGGCGTTGAAATGTTGCCGGTGTTGCTTTGCATCGGCGGCGACTGGAACGCGAAAAACGATTTTGATACCTGTGCCGGATGGCGAAACGAAAGCGGCAGCGGCGTGCGGGTCTAGCTTTGCCATGTCGTGAAGCTCGCCGATGCGGTCGGGGACTTTATCAATGTCCGCGCAGAGATAACCGCTGAATGTTTCAATGCCGTCGTTTTTTCGGCTGGCGAAAGTTCCTGCCCAAAGGATGCCCGGCAGATTCTTTTTCAGCCGGTCGGCTTCGCCGCCGATTGCGGCGCGGAGCGCGGCGATTACACCTGCCCATTTGCCACTTTGAATGTCCGCGATTGCGGCGGCTGGCGTCGTGTGTCCGTCAATGCCGTTGCTCGTCGCGCTGCCGAGTGAAATAGATTCATCGCGCATAAATCCCCCTTTCAGCTAATTCCCGGCGGCGGTGGGCT
>JANYCI010000255.1 GCA_025360325.1 Limisphaerales bacterium
TTTTTTGTTTAAGGATTCGGTCTGGAAATTATTTCCGTTTGCGCAGGGCGAGCAGGCTCAAGCTGCCCAAGCCCGCCAACGCCAGTGTGGAGGGTTCGGGACTAGGCGTAACATTCAAATTGAATGAACCCACCTGGATGGATGCGACGGTTAGATCCGTTTCCGCCCCAGCCGCGTCGTTGCCCAGAAAAGGCACGAAGCCTGCCGTGTCGTTGGAACTTGGACTAAAGGTGATGCCGACTGCGGTTCCATTTTCAGTTCCAGTCAGCGTGTAGGCAACCGCCCCGCGCATTCCTTCATCTGGATCAAATTGAAACACGGTTCCGTTCGCTCCGTTGAAACTGTAGGAGTAGGATCCGAATGCGGCAATATCAGGTAGCGCAATTGAACCAGATAATCCAGTAAAGTTGCCGGTTTGGCCGAACCCCATAAGCTGTAGCCCGGTCAGACTGGTGGCCCCCGAATTTACAATTCTAAAAGTAGTGTTATCACCAGAAGTCACACTGTAGTCTGCAAAGACGGAAACGCTCTGGGCGTTTGCAGCTAGAACCGATAGCAACAGAGTGCCCGTTGCGACTAATTGTTTTATTTGTTTTTTCATGTTTTTTGTTTACCGAACTGGATTACGGATTACGGATAAGCATGGCTTGGTAGCGCGGCGCGGCTGCACGGCTTCCGGCCAATCCACGATATGTCCATTGTTTGGGCTGGCCGGAGTAGGCTTCTCGTTGCTGATTAGCCGACCGATCCCGAATGTTGTTTGCTTCCTTGACCACAATCTTTTTTCTAATTCCCTGCTTCCAGAAAAATCCAAGACCCAGTTGTATCAGGGTTTGTCGTTTCGTCTATGGGTGGAAACACCCATTGGGGGCTAGGTGATGGCAAAGGTTGTCCCCGCAACGTCGGCAGTGGTGCTTTAGGAACGTCGTGGACGGGTGTGAAATGACCGGGAAATCACGGGGTTCATCGCCCGCCGTTGCAATCAGAGCTGACTTTGAGCGAAATTTTCATCGAGGCCTCTGAAATTATACTTGTCTAGGGGATTTATTTTTAATATCTATTCAACCTGTTAACCGATAAGTAATCAAGATAATGGGACAATCGGATAAATTAATGAGGGAAATCTGGAATACGCATTCGCTTCGCTGGGTGATTTTGCTTTTGGTAACTGGCTGGGCTCCAGCCAGAGGGTCGGAAAATTTGGCCGCCACCAATCTCGTGACCACTGCGGATCCCATCATCAATATCCAACGCACGCTGCCGTCATTCCCTCCCGGTAACGAATCGGTCATCCGCAATAATCCCACAGCGTTGCAATCGCCGGCCAGCGTGCTTGATTTGATGGCGGTGACTCCGAACTTTGGGGTGTTTCAAGGTTCGGGCGGTAGAACTCCGGAGTTCAGCGTGCGGGGGTTGCGGGATAACACGATGAGTGTAGGCGAGCCGCAGGTGGTGTTGTATTTGGATGATGTGCCGTATGACGATGTGTTTTCGCGGGGCGTGCCGCTGTATGATGTGGGGAGCACGCGTTTGTGGCGCGGGCCGCAGGGAACCCAGTTTGGCATGAGTGGGCCGGGCGGCGTGCTGGATATTCATACGCACAATGCGGGCAATGACTGGCACGGAAGTGTTTCAGCGAGCTACGCCAGTTATGATTCCACCACGGAAAAATTCGCAATTGGCGGCGCACTGGCCACCAATACGTTGTTCCTCGATCTCGCGGGAATGTATTTTTCTCGCGATGGTTTTGTGGCGGATGCCGTGAGCGGCAAGAATGCGGATACGCGTGAGACGTTTGCAGGCCGGGTGAAATTGCGTTGGGTGGCAAGTCCCAAACTGGAACTCTCGCTCACGGTCAGCGGTCATCAATTTGACGACGGTTTGCAACCGGGTGTGCCACTCGGCTCACCGAACATCTATCAGGTCTCAAGAACCTTTGACGGTTACGATAATCAAGATGGCAACGCGCAAGCCATCGTCGCCAAATACACGAGCGAGACGGTGAAGGTAACAAGCATTTCCGCTCACACGGGCTGGTATGAGTCGCTATATCAAGATGTTGATTTTCAACCAGCGGATTTGCTGCGCGTTTCTATCCAACGGAATCAAAATCAATGGTCTCAGGAAATCCGGTTGGAGTCGGCGGATGAGGATGGCTTGTGGTATTGGCGGGCAGGAGCTTTGGCCGCGCACCGGAAATTTGGCAGCACGGTGGCGACGCGAATCAATGCTTTTTCCGTGACGCAAATTTCAGATCAAATCAACAACGGTGATAATTACGCCTTGTTTGCCCAAGTGAAACGGAATTTGACCGAGGCGTGGGAACTTTCCGGCGGCGTCCGCTACGAATTGGATCCACGCGATTCTACCGGACGACAGATCAATCCGCTGCTGGGACCACCGGTGAATTCCAGCGGCACGGCCACCTTCACTTCCTGGCAACCCAACGTGGCGCTCACGTGGAAACCGGAAAACAAAACGCGGGTTTGGGCCAGCGTCAACCGTGGGTTCATGCCGGGCGGCTATAGTTTTAGCGGCAGCCCGGCGCCGACGAGTTTTGGTGCGGCTGAATCGTGGCATTACGAGATCGGTGTGGAACGGCCATTGATTTCGGAGAAATTTACGGCGCGGGCGACGGCGTTTTACAATGAGATCAAGGATTATCAGGATTTTCAGCCGACGGGTTTTGGCAGCTACTCGATGCTCAATGCCGCCGAAGTGCACACCATCGGTGGGGAATTGGAGTTGCTGGCGAACCTGCCGGAAAATATGTTTCTGAACCTCGGCGGCGGCTATGTCTCCGCCCAGTTTGATCGCTTCCAGGATCCAGTGAACGGTGCGAACTACAACGGACGAACGATCAATTTCGTTCCTGAATACACCGTCAACGCCAATCTGACTTGGCGGCCGGGCGAACATTTCTTTTTTCAAGCCGGCGGCACTGTGGTGGGGCCGATTGCTTATGATGAGGCGAACAGTGCCCACCAAAATATGTATGGCTTGCTGAATCTGCGCGCCGGTTGGGAGGCGAAGCATTGGGGCGTGACCGTATTTGCTCAAAACGCACTGGACACGGCGTATGTGGCGAATGCGATCCACTTTAACCAACCGCCCACAGGCAGTTCATTTGTGGTCATACCGGGAGAGCCGGCGGTGTTTGGCATCGAGGCATCGGTCAAATTTTGAAATTCATGAACCATACCGCAATCAGCCAAAGCCATCAGCCTATTTCTCTGTCATCGGAAGTTTCTTCGATACACTCCGTTTCCAAGGAAGACCTGCTGCTCATCAACCAACTGTTGCTGAATCTGTATCGGCTAAAAACTCGCGACGAGCAAGCCTTGGCAACTTTGGAAATGCTCAAGGCACTCGTTCCTAGTGTAATCGCTTGCTGGACGCGCTTTAATAACCTGAAGGGCGAATTGCAATACACCACGCTACCAAATATTCCTTCGTCGCCAAAAGATGCTCAGCAGGTGGCTCAAGTGGCAAATCAGTCTCCTTTCCCCATCTATTTTGCCGTCAGTGGCGACCGGAGTTGGCGGATGGTTACTGACTTCATGCCCATCGAAGAGTTTCAGCAGACCGAATTATTCCAACTAACAATGACGCCGATGGGCTGTGTTCACATTATCAGCACCATGCTAGATAAAGTAGGGGACGACCATTTTTCACTCGCGCTCTGTCGTGCCGAAGCTTACTCCGAACGCGATCGCACGGTGCTGAACCTCGTCTATCCACATCTTAACTTGAGTTATTACAACCTCCAAGCCTACGAGCAGGCGTCCCGTTCGCTCCAACAATACCAGACCGTGGTCGAATCCGCGCCGCTCGGCTACGCCTTCATTCAATCGGACGGCAAGATTGGTTGGGTCACCAGCAAGGCGCGCGAAATTTGGAAACAGCATTTTCCAACCGAGCCAACTTACGAGAATGGCGCGCCCGCTTCAGTCATTGCGTGGCTGGAACGCTGCCTCGCCGCCCGTCCCACTTTTCTTCCTGCCCTAGAAGCCGGCTTGGCGGTGCCGAGCCCCGCCCAAACTATTGAAATGCGGTTGTTGCCATCGCCGTTTGATGGCTTGATTCTTACGGTTGGAACCCGGTCGCCCGAACCACTCGCACGCTTTCGGCCACTGCCATCACTTACCTCGCGCCAGAATGAGACCTTGCAATGGATGACCGAAGGCAAGCGCAATTCCGAGATTGCCGCGATCCTCGGCATCAGCGAACGCACAGTGGAAAAGCACGTTGCGGAAGTGTTGCAGCAAATGGAGGCGGAAAACCGCGCCACGGCTATCGTCAAGGCGATGGAGTTTTGCGCCGTCATGAATGCCGGCGGCGCGGGCATCTGAACCGGCCGTTATTTCGCCGCTCCGTCCTTCTTCGCAGCGGCCCGTTCACAAATCTGCTGGTAAGTGCCGAGCGCAAGCAGCGGCCACGCGTTGCGATACATATCGTATTTCAAATAAAAAACTTTTGGGAAACCGGTGCCGGTGGTTTCGGCTTCCGTCCAGGAGCCGTCGAGGTTTTGCGTGCGGAACAAGTATTCGACACCGCGTTTGAGCGCGGGATTTTCCGGGTCGTCGAACGCGCACAAACCCATCACGGCCCACGCGGTTTGCGAGGCGGTGCTGGGACCTTGGCCTTTGAACACGGGGTCATCGTAAGTATTGCAGCGTTCGCCCCAACCGCCGTCTTCGCGCTGAACGCTTTCGAGCCAGGCCTTGCCGCGCTGGAGCCAGGCTTCGCTCATGTTCCATTTCAATGCGCGCATCCCACGCAACACCTGCCACGTTCCGTAAATGTAATTCACGCCCCAACGGCCATA
>JANYCI010000070.1 GCA_025360325.1 Limisphaerales bacterium
CTCTTTGCGAACTTTTTCGTCCAACTCCACGCTTGGAGCAATTTCAATTACCTTTTGATGACGGCGTTGAACGGAGCAATCACGCTCATGCAGATGAACCACGTTGCCGTGTTTGTCGCCGAGAATTTGCACCTCGATATGTTTCGCGCGCGGAATATAGCGTTCCAGAAATACGGCGGGATTGCCGAAGGCGCGACCGGCTTCGCCCTGGGCTTCGTCGAGCAAATCAGCCAAGTCGCCGGGCTTGTGAACGACGCGCATCCCGCGTCCGCCGCCACCGAACGCGGCCTTGATGATGAGTGGGAAACCGATTTCCTTCGCCGTCTTCAAGGCTTCGCCGCGATCCGTGATGGCGTCTTCCGTTCCCGGCAGCACCGGCACGCCGACTTTTTGCGCAAGCGCGCGGGCGGCGGTTTTGTCGCCCATGTTTTGCAACAACTCCACGCGCGGGCCGACGAAAATAATTCCCGCGTCCTCACACGCCTTGGCGAAGTGTGCGTTCTCGGAAAGAAATCCGTAGCCCGGATGGATCATGTCCACGCCCTTTTCCTTGGCGAGCGTGATGATGCTGGGGATGTCGAGATACGCGCCGACGGGGCCTTTGCCCTCGCCGACAACGTAAGCTTCATCAGCTTTGAAGCGATGAATCGCGAGACGATCCTCGGCGGCGTAAATGGCGACGGTGCGGAAACCGAGTTCGGTCGCGGCGCGAAAAACGCGGATGGCGATTTCGCTGCGGTTGGCGACGAGCAGTTTGCGTTGGCGGGGAACGGTATTGGAAATCATATTTGCAAGCGCAGATGAAACCCAAAAACGCGCCGCCAATCAATGCGAGAAATGAAAAATGTTGGTGACTTTAATTTTGAAACGGTGGAGCCGGGGCATTATTTTTTTTTCGACCAGACCGGCGCGGCGGTGGCTTCGCGGTGCCGGTATTTTTCGCCTTGCGGACGGTGTGTGTCGCTAAACGAAAATTTATTTTCTGGAAACCTGAAATTGTTTTAGGCAAGCTGTGCGTTCAAATTTATGGATGTAAAACTTCCCAAACTGGGTGAGGGCGCGGACAACGGCGTCGTGGTCGGCATCTTCGTGAAAGTGGGCGAGACGATCGCCAGCGGCCAGGCCGTAATGGAACTGGAAAACGAAAAAGCCGTGGCTTCCATACCCGCTACCGCCGCCGGCGTGGTGGAAAATATTTTCGTGAAAGTGGGCGACCGCATCACCGTGGGCGCAAAAATTTTGTCGGTGGCAGGCGGCGGTTCGGCTGCACCAGCAGCGGCTCCGGCAGCCAGTGCGCCCAAACCGGCGGCCAAAAAAGCCGCGCCCAAAGCGGCTCCGGTCGTTGCGGAAGCGGACGAAGAACCGCTCGAAACTTCGGCGGATGAAATCGTGAATGAAAATCCCGTGGCGTCGCCGTCCATTCGGCGCGCGGCGAAAGAGTTCGGCATTGATCTCCGCAAAATTTCCGGCAGCGAATCCGGCGGACGCATCATCGCGACGGATGTTCAGAATTATTTGCAACGATTACTGCGCGCCGCTGCTCGTCCGGCGACGGCGAGCAGTGCGGCTCCAGCCAAACCCGCGCCGGTGCAGATTGATTTCTCGCAGTTCGGCCCGATCCTCAAAAAACCCATCACACCCTTGCGGAAAGTGATTTCCCGCCGCATGAGCGAGAGTTGGAATGCGGTCGTCCGCGTGACGCAGTTTGACGACCTTGATTTCACGAAGCTCGGCGAGTTGCGGAAAAAATTCGGCGCGGCTTACGAAGCAAAGGGCATCAAGCTCACGCTCACGCCGTTCGTTTTGAAAGCGGTCGCGGCGACGTTGAAGGCGCATCCGATTTTCAATTCGAGCCTCGATGAAGTTGCGAGTGAAATCATTCTCAAGGAATACATTCACCTCGGCATCGCAGTGGATACGGAGCAGGGCTTGATGGTTCCGGTGATTCGCGACGTGGATAAAAAATCTATGCTCGAGCTCGCGAAGGAACTTGAAATGCTGGCCGCGAAAGCGCGCGACCGGAAAATTACTGCCGACGAAATGAAGGGCGGCACGTTCACCATTTCCAACCAAGGCGCGATTGGCGGCGGACATTTCACGCCGATTGTGAATTTGCCAGAAGTGGCGATTCTCGGTCTCGGTCGCGGGGCGCTGAAACCCGTCGTGCGCGATGGAAAAATCGAGGCGCGGCTGCTCACGCCGATGGCGTTGAGCTACGATCACCGCGTGATTGATGGCGGCAGCGCGGCGCGGTTCACCGTGGATTTGGTGAAGGCGTTTGAAAATTTCGACGAAGCGTTGGTGAAAATTTAATTTTCTATGGATTCTCTCAAAACAGAAATTGTGGTCGTTGGGGCCGGGCCGGGCGGATATGCGGCGGCGTTTTATGCCGCTGACCTCGGCAAAAAAGTCATTCTCATCGAGAAGGACAAAAAGCTTGGCGGCGTGTGCCTCAATCGCGGTTGCATCCCGTCCAAGGCACTGCTCTACGCGACGCATCAGATTGTGAATTCGCGCGAATCAGCGCATCGCGGCATCACGTTCACGGAGCCGAAGATTGAATTGGACAAGTTGCGGACGTGGAAACAATCGGTCATCGAAAAACTCGCGGGCGGCGTGGCGACGCTGGCTAAGATGCGCGGCGTGACAGTCATCACCGGGCGCGCGTATTTTGAAGGCTCGAACAAATTACGCGTGGAAACGCCGGACGGCCAGCAGTTCGTGGAATACGATAAGGCGATTCTCGCCGTCGGTTCCGCGCCCGCGTTGCCCAAGGCATTTGACCTCGGCAATCCGCGCGTGATGACCAGCACTGGCGCGCTCGAAGTCGAAGACATTCCTGAAAAATTGCTTATCGTCGGCGGCGGCTACATCGGCATGGAACTCGGTTTTGTGTATGCCGCGCTCGGCAGCCAGATCACGATGGTCGAGGCGCTCGATGCAATTCTCGCCGGTGCGGACGCGGATCTCTCGCGGCCCGTCGTGGCGAACGCGAAGAAATGTTTCAAAGAAATTCGTTTGAAAGCACGCGTCACCAAAATGGCGACCGTCGGCAAACAAATCAAAGTTGAATCCGAATACAACGGCGAAAAACTTTCCGAACTATACGACCGCGTGCTCGTTTCCGTGGGCCGCGTGCCGAACAGTGCCGACCTCGGTTTGGCAAACACCAAGGTCGTGTTGGACGAACGCGGTTTCGTGAAGGTGGACGCCCACCAACTGACGGATGATCCGAGCATTTACGCCATCGGCGACATCGCGGGCGGAATTCTCCTCGCGCACAAGGCGCACAAGGAAGGCCGCAACGCCGTGGAAAACATTCAGGGCGACGATGTGAAGTTTGACAGCATCATTCCCGCCGTCGTGTTCACCGATCCTGAATTGGCTTGGTGCGGTCTCACCGAGGCCGAGGCGAAGGAGAAAAATATTCCGTATCAAGTCGCGAAATTTCCGTGGAGCGCCTCTGGCCGCGCGATGTCCTTTGATCGCACGGATGGCGTGACGAAAATTATCGCTGATCCCGAAACGAATCGCGTGCTCGGCGTGGGCATCTGCGGAGCAGGCGCGGGCGAACTCATCGCCGAGGCAGTGCTCGCCATCGAGATGGGCGCGACGGTGGAGGACATCGCGCTGACGGTGCATCCGCATCCGACGCTTTCCGAAACGCTCATGGAATGTGCGGACGCTTTTTACGGCCACGCGACGCACACGTTCACGAAGAAGAAAACGGCGGAATAATTCGCGGGGAAATTTAGAAACCAAAAAACGGCGCGATGCAAATCGCGCCGTTTTGTTTTTAACTGTCCGGCAAAAATTTATCGGTTTTGCTGGCGTTGGATCATTTCTAAAGCGGCTTTTGCACTGGCGTCGCCTTTCGCTGCGGCGGCGGACAATTGGTTCAAGTAAGCAGCTTTGGCATCGTTGATGGACATCAGTTCCGGCCCGGTCATCGGCACGGGAGCCTGCCGATTTACAGGCGGGAACAAGGCCGCGTTGACTTTTTGATAATCTTTCGACTGCAAGGCTGACTTGGCGGCGGCAATCCGAGCGTCAACAGTCGCTTGGCTTTCGTTAGCCATTGACGGTCTGGAAGGGGTAGCTGTTTGGACGGCTGCGGGCGCGTCGGCAGGAACTGCATCAGGTGTGGTTGAGTTAGCCACCGGCTTTTTGCTACAACCTGCGACGATGAGCAACAACGACAACGAGACCAGACAAAGGCGGAAAATACATTTCATGATGTTCAAATTTATGGATGGAAAAATGAAAGTTTATTCTTCAACGGTCAGCGCCCCGTGGTGGAATTTCCCGGATTGCACCAAAGCCGGTTTCGGGTGGCACCGGCGGCGATCGCGTAAAAGTCGTCTCGTTTCATTTTCTCCACGACTCCAGAAAACAATCCAAGTGTGGCACCTTTGCCGTGTCGGTTGGATAATCCTTCCGAGGGGTAATTGCAGCAATCATTGAAATAGAAAGCCACCGTGTGATCCGTTTCCCACTGCAAAATGTCATCGGATTTGAAGGCGGTAATTTTGTTGGGGATTTTTCCTGACGTGTAGCTATTGACGGCCCCGTTCCAGCCGTAGCTCACGACTTCAATTTGACGGTTATAAAAAACGCCGAAGCCGGCGGTATCACTGGGACACATGAATAATTTTTCCGATTTCGCGACTGGAAAGAGCTGGCCTTGTTTGACGCAATTAATTTGGATTGGTAAATCGGTATTGTATTTCGTGACGGTTCCATTTCCATAATTGGCGGCAGGAACGGGTGACATCGCCCAGCAGGTGGTGGAACCGGGTGGGTTGGCCCAGCCTGAATCAGCCATGACGTCGCGGTTGTCCGTCGTATACATGATGGCAGCAATCAGAATCTGTTTGTTGTTGTTCAGGTCAATCGTCAGTTGCGCGCGGTTCTTGGCGCTGGCCAGCGCGGGCAGCAACATCGCGGCGAGAATGGCGATGATGGCAATCACCACCAGCAGTTCGATCAAGGTGAAGGCCGAACGCGTGACTACAGAGCCGGCAGTTCGTGAGTGGCTTGGTTGAGTGAGATGAGTTGCGGGAGTTTTCATGGAATTTGAATACAGTTGTGGGTTGCTGGTAAATCGGGTTTGTAAAAGTTAGCGTATTGGTAGTTCGTCGTATTGTCGTATAAACTGATGACAAGCCGGAACCGATTTTTTACCGACTTTGCCTCGCTGCCCCGTCGCGTATTCCCAGTGAATCAATTTTAGGCGGGCGTCCATGCACACCAAAATTCGCGCCAAAAAAACGGGGGAGTTAATGGCTATGAAATTACCTTGAACCCTACCAGCGGGTAATCACCAGTTCTGGTGACACGACGGTGACGGGACTGTTTTTTATTTGCCAATAATTCCCGGCTATGCAATGGATTCAGCGTTACCAATTCAAACTAAAAACCAAAATCATCATGAAAAAATTGTTTCTCTCCCTCGCCGTGGCGGTCGCATTTAGCGCGGCTGGAACTTCGCTCAAAGCTGCGGATGCCAAAGATTATCAGGTCACCGGCCCGGTCGTGGAAATCACGCCGGACTACATCGTCGTAAAAAAAGGCGAGGCCAACTGGCAGCTCGCGCGCAACAAAGCCACCAAGGGCGGCGAGGTGAAAGTTGGCGATAAGGTCACAGTGTATTACACGATGACCGCCACGGAAATTGAAGCCAAGCCCGCCAAGGCCAAGAAAGCGGAAAAGCCGACGGAGAAAAAATAACCGCCGTTGTTCTTCCAACCGCCCGGCAGCCGCCGGGCGGTTTTTACTTTTGCCCGCAGCAGAAATTACTACGCTTTGCCGTCGCATGAAATCCGCCAGCGTTGAACTGCCCGCCATCCAGAATTGGAGTTGCCACGGCTGCTCGGATTGTTGTCGCGGCGGTATGGCGATCCCGCTGCTGCCAGAAGACCGGAGCCGCATTGAAAAACAAAATTGGACGGACGCGGATGGGATTGATCCCGCGCAAATGATCGTCGCGGGTTTGACGCAATCCCGGCTCGGTCATCGCGCTGACGGCGCGTGTGTTTTTTTGGATAGCAAAGGTCGTTGCCGCATCCATGCAAAATTTGGCGAAGCCGCAAAACCATTGGCGTGTCGGCTCTATCCGCTGGTGATCCATCCGGCGGGAAAAAAACTACTGGTCGGTCTGCGTTTCAGTTGTCCCTCGGCGGCGGCAAACCAAGGTCGGCCATTGGCAGAGCAGGGGACAGATGCGCAAAAACTCGCGCGCATTTTTCTCCCGGAAGATGCGGCTACCTTTCCACCGCCACCCGTCGTCGCTGTGCCAGGATTGGCGTGGCCGGATTTTTTGCGTTTCGTTCACTGGCTGGATTTCACGCTCGCGGCGGAAAATGCGCCGGTGGCTTTGAAGTTGTTGCGCGGGTTGCACTGGCTCGGTGGTGTGGAGCGCGGCAGCCTCGATCAAATTTCCGGCGAGAGCGCCGATGAAATTCTCGAAGCGCTTGTGAAAAATTCTGCCGAAAAAACTTCTTCGCTGCCCAAAGTTTCCGAAAAGCCCAGCGGCTTCGGGCGACTTTTTTTGCGGCTGCTGGTGTTGGAACACGCGCGGCCAGCCACCGTCGCCGATCAAGCTGTCCGCAGTTCGCATCGCTGGAAAATGCTCGCGGCGGCGTTGCGTTTCATGCGTTCCAGCGGCACGACGCCCGCGCTGCGCGAAGAATTGCGGAGCGTGAAGTTCGCGGACATTGAGAAAAGTTTCGGTGCGTTGTCACCGGCATCCGAGGCGTTGCTCACGCGCTATTTCCGCGTGAAAATCCAGAGCCTGCAATTTTGTGGACGCGCCTTTTTCAACCGCCCCTTACTCGAAGGTTTTCAAAATCTGGTGTTGTTGTATCCCATCATCCTCTGGCTCGCGCGCTGGCTCGCCGTGAGCGCCGGGCGCGCGACGGTGAGTGAGGCCGACGTATTGCGCGCCGTTTCGCTCGTGGATCACCAATACAGCTATGTGCCTTACTTGAGCTGGCGCACCCGGCTGCTGCACCAGCGCGACGACATCGCCAAACTGTGCGCCTGGTATGCGCGGTGAGGTTTTGGAGCCGGAAAGATCGCCCAAAAAAATACAAGGCCGGACCAAAACGGCATCCGGCCTTGTATTGGTTGTTTCCCTCATTGCCAATACCGCACACCACACTTCGCATGGTTGGATTAGGTGGCCATCTGGCTCACCGGCGCGCTCCACAGCGAACTGCCCGTGCTGCCACCAATGGCGCGCACTTGCAGATCATACACCGTTCCCGGCGTGAGATTTTCCAGCACGATCTTCCGCGACTGCGCCACCACGCTCACCGTCTGCCAGTTGCCCGTGCCGGTCTTGGCCTGCACTTCATACGAACGCGCATTCGGCACTGTCGTGACGGAGATAAACAACTGCGTCGTGTTGCCGTGTTCAATCTTCGTGAAGTTTGGGGTCTCCAGCGGCGTTTGGGTGCGGCTGGTGTTTATCGCCTCGAAGCCCGAGGAGAGCAAGACCGTGAGGTCTTGGCCGGCAATGCTCTGAACATAAGCCGCGATGGCGCGCAGCGAAGTGTCCAAAACCGTGCGCGCCGCATCCCGCGCCGCGCGGGCGATCTTGCCCCCTTCCGCCGCCGCCGCGCACGCGTTGTGAAACGTCGTGTATTGCGCCGTCAACCCCGCGACCGTGAGCGGCAGATTGGGGAACGCCGTATTGCCCGTCAGTTTGGCGATCACGTTCGCGCAGAACGCATCCGCATCCGCATCCGTCAGTTGGGTGAAGCCGAGCGCCACCCGGTTATTGATCGTAGTCATAGTTTTACTTTCTTACTGTTAACCTCGGACCACCCCGCCTGCCATCTGGCCGACGAATCAACGCAGCCCGTTGAAAAAGTTTTAGCAACCCCCATGCCAAGGTAAAACCAGACAATACTTTCACTAATAGACAAAATTATATTATCTGTGAAACCTGTTGAAAATCAAACGCCAACAAAAAAACGAGATAAAGTTTCATTTCGGGAACACCTTTGCCGAATTATTTTTGAAAAATCTATGAACCGGTTAGTTTTTACCTCCCGGCGGCAAATTTTGCCCCTTTACCCCGATCTAAACCTCCTTGGAAAATAAAAAAGACTACTGCCTAGAATTTATCTTACCTTGGAAATTGAAAAAACCTCCTGCCTAAAAATTATCTTACCTTGGAAAACAAAAAAAACTCTTAGTTTGGAAAAAACCAAGGTTGAAAAATGAAAAAGACTCCTGCCTGGATTTTATCTTACCTTGGAAATCGGGAAAAACTCCTGCCTAGACTTATTCCAGCCTTGGAAAATAAAAAACCCGGAGCGTTTTTGACCGCGAACAACGCAAAACACGCAAAACGTCCGGCCTCTTTTTGGAAAGTGGGACAGCGCGTCCCGCCTGTCGGGAAAAGGGGGAACAAGAACTTGAACCGCTAATAAACGCTAATCCACGCTAATCAAAACGGGATTATGCCTTTGACGCAAGTTTGGTAGGGACGGCGCGCTGCGCCGTCCGCGCCAGTAAAGCTGGCGCAACGAGTGTGGTTGGACACGCATTTGCAAGTGCGTTCCGGCGGCATTACCGCCGTGGACACCGCCGCGCGGCGTCCCTACCAACGTCACTTATGCAAACGACATAAATCAAAACGTAAAGGGGTCAGTCCTGCCTTGCCGCGCGGAGGGTGAACTTTTAGAACGTAAAGGTGTCATAAAGGTGTCAGTCCCAGTTTTACCAAAAAACTAGCCGGTGGTTAATCCGCATACCTGCACTGAAAATCAAGGCGGAATACGCCGGGCAATGAAAACATCGAAAAGTCCATTTCTTTCCACTCGGTTTGGCTGCGTCCAAAGCCGGGTTTTGCAATCAACGTGAAATTTTTCACAAACTTTTCTTGCGGACACGCCGCGCAGTTGTTAAAAAATGCGGACAACTTTACGGGCAGTCTCGTTAACAAACGTGGTTTGGTAGATTAAATCTTTTTTTGCAGTGATTTTTCCGAAGTGGACAAATAGTTTGCCGTTGGTGCTGGGCGCAGTTGCTGCGCTCGCCGGTGCTGCCATCGTGCCGCCGGTGGCGATTTATCTCACGCCGAAATACACCCGCGCTGGTTATCAGCCCGTGCAACCCGTTCCGTTTTCGCACAAGATTCACGCGGGCCAGCTCGGTGTGGACTGCCGCTTCTGTCACAACGGCGTGGAAAAATCTTGGTTCGCCAATCTGCCCGGCGCTTCCACCTGCATGAATTGCCACAGTCAGGTGTTGAAGGATGATCCGCGTTTGCAGATCGTCCGCGACAGCGCATCGAACAACGTGGCGATTCCGTGGGTGCAGGTTCACAAGACGCCAGATTACGTTTATTTCAACCACTCGGTTCACGTCACACGCGGTATCAGTTGCGTGGAATGTCACGGGCGCATTGACCAGATGGATGAGGTGCGCCACGACAAATCGTTGAGCATGAGTTTCTGTCTGGACTGCCATCGCGATCCCGCGTCGCACATCCGCCCGACGGATAAAGTCACGAAACTAGACTGGCAGTGGAGCACGAATTCTGCTGAAGCCGCCCGCTTGCAAGATGTGAACGGCAAAAAATTTGTCCATGACTGGAAAGTGGAATCGCTGCAAAGCTGCTCGGCCTGTCACCGTTAAATGAATTCAAATCCGACCAACTCAACGCCAGCGAATGGCCGCCGTTACTGGCGCAGCTTGGATGAACTCGCGGACACG
>JANYCI010000256.1 GCA_025360325.1 Limisphaerales bacterium
TTGGGTCAATGAATACAAAGGCGGCTACAAACGTTACAACGCACTGCTCAAAAAAGGCGAACAGCATCCGATTGAAAAGACCGGTGCCAAGCTCCGTGCGCTCATGCCGTGGATGAAAAAGGCCAACATCAAAGGCACGCAGGCAGCTTACTGATTCAAACTCTCAAACACAAAAGCCATTGGAGCAATCCAGCGGCTTTTTTATTTTGCATGACAGATGGAGAAAAGGTTAATTCATTGTTGCGGTTTTGTTTGTCGCGAAAATAAAAACTTTATAAATATCAGACCCATTGCGCCGGTGACTACAATCCAGAAAACATAATTTGAATGAGCCTCTCTCGCCTCGATGATTGGATTATCCCACATCTGCGCGAATTGTAATCTACCGACAGTATTGTTGTCAGTATCTCGAAATACCGCCTCCGCAAGCCACCTGCCATCTCTCGATTCTGGAACAACAAACTCTGCCGTCGCCATGCAAATGGGCTGTAAAATTCGCATATCTTTATCCAGTATTTGGAACGAGCCATCTGCTTGAGCATTTAGTTTCAATAGCTTGTTCGCTACCACGCCAGCGGAGACATTTAAGTTGATCTTGGCTTTAAGAATCGAGTTCCAAACAGCGTTTTGAAATTGTTTGTCGTCCAGCACATGAATGACCACTCTGGTTCCCGGTGCTGCATATTCTCCAATCAAGTTTTCGAGAATCGGTTGTCCTTGATACTTCATTTCAATTCTAGGAATGAGAAAACTGCCTTGACCTCCTATCTCGACTTCCAAAACAACGTTTGGCCAACCAACCCACCTTTCCCAATAAATTGCAGAGGCGTTTTTATCTAATTGTAAATAAGCGGAATAGATTGCCCTGTTTGCTGGGTCAATGCCTTCTGCTCTCAATTTATCTACAATTATTTCCTTTTCCTTGAAGATTGCGTTTGCCGCATCTGCGTTTCGTGCTGCTCCTGCTGCTGCGGCACCGGTTAGCAATGTAACTATTAACTTCGCCGGCCCGTTGGCTGGGCCAGCAATTACATGCGCTGGAAATGCACAGCAACAAATTGCCAAGGCAACAATAAAATTTTTCATAAAGGTTCAGGCGGATTCAAAACGAGTTGAATTCAATGGCGATGCGAAGTCAAGCGAGGATTAGATTTTAGAGAAAATCCGTGTCATCTGTGGCTAAAAAATTATCCGCCTAACGAACTCACGTCAGTCACGTCGCCCTTGTTGAAATCTACATATTCCTCGGTCAAATCGGCAGCATACATCACCGCGCTGGCCTTGCCGAGATTAAGGTTGAGTGCAGTTCAAATTCCTTCGGCGCACTCATGCGCTTTGTTTTTTTCAAATAAAAAACGATTCTGTCTTTCCCCGCCAGTTTTGCGTGCCGTAAATCACGCGCACGATTTCTATTTCATCAGCACTGAGGCGATAGAAAATCACCCAGCGATTGAATGGTGGCGGGAGCACGCAAAATCGGATCGCGGCCAGTTTGCGTTTTTTGAGTTTGGCTAAAGGACCGGATTCAGGAAATTCCGCCAGCCGGTCAAACGCCGCAAACGCTGCATCCAGAAAACGGTGGGCGGCCTGCGGATTATCCGCGCGAATCCAGCGGGCACCTTCGATCAAATCGTCGTCGGCTTTGGGCGTGGTGCGATAGCCGTTCACTTTTCCTCCAGCGCTTCCTTGTATATCCGTTTCTTACGCGCCGCCGTCATCGGTGTGCTGGCACCGCTGGCCAGACCTTCCAGCAGCAGCTCCTCCAAATCTTCAACCCCGGCAAACGAACTGCCGAGCGGCCCGGCGGCGCGTTCGAGCGAGTCTGTCAGGCGCAGCGAATGGCGGATGACTTCGCTCTCATTATTGAAACGGCCCGTGGCCAGTTGCCGCCGGATGATCCGCTTGTAATAGGGTGTCAACGCGTAGCTCATGGAAATGAATTTCCATCTATCGCCAATAGGTGTCAAGTCTGCGGATGCGGTGGCGAATTTCTGGATCAAGCAGCTTGCAATTCACATTTGCGGTGATGCCGGCGGCGCGGCTACCCTCTTCCCCGTGACGGTTCTCGAAGCGATTCAGAAAAGTGCGGATTTCCTCGGCAAAAAGGGCGTGGAATCCTCGCGCCTGAATGCCGAGCTGCTCCTCGCGCATCTGCTCAAAATGCCGCGCATGAAATTGTATCTCAATTTCGAGCGCACTCTCACGGCGGCGGAAACGGATAGCTTGCGTGAACTGGTCAAACGTCGCGGCCAGCGTGAACCGTTGCAACACATCATCGGTTCAACGAATTTTTGCGGCTGTGAAATTTTAGTGAACCGTCACGCGCTCGTGCCGCGACCGGAAACGGAACTGCTCGCCGAACTCGGCTGGAATTTTCTCGTCACTCGTCACTTGTCACTTGTCACTGCCCTCGACTTCGGCACCGGCACCGGCTGCATCGCGATTGCGCTAGCGGTTAAATGTCCGGCGGCAAAAATTTCCGCACTGGATTTTTCGGCGGACGCGCTGGCGCTGGCCAAACAAAATGCAGCGGTGAACAAGGTCGCGGAGCGGATTGAATTTTTTCAAGGCGATGGGTTTGCAGCCATTCAATCGGAGGGACGAGTTCCACGAGTCCCCAACCAAAATGCAGGGGACTCGTGTCACTCGTCCCTCCGAAAATTCGAGTTTGATTTGATCATCAGCAATCCGCCTTACATCGCTTCGGCGGAAATTGAGACCTTGCAACCCGAAGTCCGCGACTTCGATCCGCGCGCCGCACTGGATGGCGGCGCGGATGGATTAGATTTCTACCGCCGCCTCGCCGCCGAAGCGAAAGCTTTTCTGAAGCCGGATGGCAAAATTATGCTGGAATTCGGCGACGGCCAGGCGGACGCGATAAAAAAAATCTGCGAAAGTGAAAAGTGGATTGTCGAATCGGTGCAGGAAGACTACTCTCATCGCGCCAGAATTCTGGTCGCGCGGCGCTGAAATTTTTTGCCACAGATTTTCACAGATGAAACACAGATTTCCCAAACGTGGCCGCGCGAATTTTTTCATCTGTGTCCATCTGTGAAAATCTGTGGCTGAATAATTCTTTTTTCCTATGGACAGTTTTTTGATCAAAGGTGGCGTGCCGTTGCGCGGCACGGTGGAAATCAGCGGCAGCAAAAATGCCGCGCTCCCAAT
>JANYCI010000096.1 GCA_025360325.1 Limisphaerales bacterium
TCCTTCGAGAGACCGCTGCTGGCCGTGATGGAAATCTTCTGTTCCTTGCCCGTGCCAAGGTCTTTTGCGCCGACGTGCAAAATGCCGTTGGCGTCAATGTCGAAGGTCACTTCGATCTGCGGCACGCCGCGCGGTGCGGGCGGAATGTCCGCGAGATTGAAACGGCCAATGGTCTTGTTGTCCCTGGAGAACTGGCGTTCGCCTTGCAGCACGTGAATCTCAACGCCCGGCTGATTGTCCGACGCGGTGGAGAAAATTTCCGATTTGCGCGCGGGAATTGTGGTGTTGCGTTCGATCAATTTCGTGAACACGCCACCGAGCGTTTCGATGCCGAGCGAGAGCGGAGTCACGTCGAGCAAGAGCACGTCCTTCACTTCGCCCTTGAGCACGCCGCCCTGGATGCCCGCGCCGATGGCGACGACTTCATCAGGATTCACACCTTGATGCGGCGCTTTGTTGACGAGCGAACGGGCGACTTCGACGACGCGCGGCATGCGGGTCATGCCGCCGACGAGCACGAGTTCATCAATCTTTGACGCTTCGATGCCCGCGTCTTTCAAGCAAGCTTTCACCGGCCCGATGGTGCGTTCAAAAAGTTTGTCGGTGAGCTGTTCAAGTTTCGCGCGGGTCAATTGCTTTTGAATGTGCTTCGGCCCGGTCGCGTCCGCCGTGATGAACGGCAGATTGATGTCGTAAGTCTGCGCGCTGGAGAGCGCGATCTTGGCTTTTTCCGCTTCTTCCTTGATGCGTTGGAGCGCGTCGGGCTGCTTGCGGAGATCCATATTATACTCGCGTTTGAATTCATCGAGAATCCAATCCATCAAAGTATTGTCCCAATCGTCACCGCCGAGATGCGTGTCGCCGTTGGTGGCCTTCACTTCAAACACGCCATCGCCGATTTCGAGAACGGAAATATCGAACGTGCCGCCGCCCAAGTCATACACGGCAATCTTCTCGTCCTTCTTTTTGTCGAGACCGTAAGCGAGCGAGGCCGCCGTCGGCTCATTGATGATGCGGAGAACTTCCAGACCAGCAATTTTGCCGGCGTCTTTGGTAGCCTGACGTTGGGAGTCATTGAAATAAGCGGGAACCGTGATGACCGCCTGCGTGATCTTTTCGCCGAGGCGCGCTTCGGCGTCGGCTTTGAGCTTGGAGAGAATCATCGCGGAAACTTCCTGCGGTGAGAATTGCTTTGCCTTGCCACCCACTTCGACTTCCACGGCGCAATCGCCATTGGACGCCTTGACGACTTTGTAAGGCATGCGCTTGATCTCTTCAGTGACTTCATCAAACTTGCGGCCCATGAAGCGCTTCACGGAATAAATCGTGTTGCGCGAATTGGTGACGGCCTGACGCTTCGCGGCGTCGCCCACGACGCGCTCGCCGGATTTTGTAAACGCCACGACGGATGGGGTCGTGCGTTTGCCTTCGGAGTTTTCCAAGACGAGCGGTTCGCCGGAGTCCATGACCGCCATGCAGGAGTTTGTGGTGCCTAAATCAATGCCTAATACTTTTGCCATAAAATGAGTTGGTTAAAATGTTTTGAGATTAACTGCTGGTGCCTCTCATGCAATAACAGTGCCGAAGTATGCCAAAGAAAAAATAAATGCAAGAATGCCTACAAACAAAGGTGATTCCTGCGTTTCAATTCTTTAACGCACTGTTTCAAAACTGTGCCAAAAGCGCTTCATGGCACAGCGAGTCGGCGATTGTGGCGCAGTTGACGAATCATCGTTTTGCTTTTACGCTCGCTCAATTGAATCTGCCCAGAGCATTGACTGATACTGAACGAAACCTTGTTAAGTGGATGATTGAACACGGAACGGGTGATACTTCGCGGTTTCTTTCCCAACTTGACTCAGCAAAAGTTTGCTCACATTGCCCCTGCGGCTGTGCAAGCATAGACTTTATGATCGGAAATTTTATTCCAGATCAAAAATCAGGAATGAACCTTTTTGCCGATTTTGTTTACGGCGATGAAAAGAAAAGTTTATTTGGTGCTTTTGTTTTTTCAATTGCCGACACTTTGGCAGGGCTGGAAGTTTATTCGTTAAGCGGCGATGATGTTCCTCGCGAATTGCCAAAACCGGAAGAATTGCGACCTTTGGAGAATTCTGCGCGTCGCTAAATTTATTTGCCTCCCACCAGCGTTTTGTTTTCTTCCCCCCTTCGCGCGATAAATTTATTTACTCCCCGGTTTGATGGCGGGAATCTTCTGCAAATCCGCCGGAAGATTGTTCGGATCAAACGTCTCGACTTGCAGCGAAATCAAACTCACGAACGGCATCCCGAAATTCACCGCGCCGTTAGAACGATCCACCACCATCGCCACACCGACGACATTGCCGCCGTGCGCGCGGACAATGTCTAGCGTTTCCTGCACGCGCCCACCCTTGGTCACGACATCCTCGACGATGAGAATTTTTTCGCCGCTCGCAATCTTGAAACCGCGTCGCAAAACCAATTTACCTTCTTCCTTCTCGACAAAAATAAACCGCACCCCAAGTTGCCGCGCCACTTCCTGTCCAATCACGAGCCCCCCCATCGCGGGCGCAACGACGGTGACGGCACCGAGCGGTTTTAATTTTGCCGCGAGCGCCGCGCCAAGTTTTTCCACGGCGGGCATTTGCTGGAGCGCGAGCGCGCACTGAAAAAATTGCCGGCTGTGCAAGCCGCTCCGCAAAACAAAATGGCCTTCAAGCAACGCCCCGGAATCACGAAAAATCTGCAACGCTTCATCTTTTGTCATGCGAAAAGATTAAAATAATTTTTGCCACAGAGCCACAGAGAACACAGAGTCAGAATTTTTCCACTGTGCGCTCTGTGTCTCTGTGGCTAATCTTTTCCCCGTGCCGAAGTGGATCAAACTTATCATCGCCATTTTATTGCTGCCCGCGTGTGTCGGCGCGGCGCGGGCGTTGTGGCTCGTGCTGCGCGCGGGCTACGGCGCGGATACCGTTTGGGTGCCGCTGCTCGCGGGCGCGGCGTGTTGGATCGTGATTTTTCTGCTCATGCCCAAGCCAATGTGGCTTTACGTCTTTGGCCACGAACTCACGCACGCGCTGTGGACCTGGCTGTTCGGCGGTAAAGTAAAAAAAATGAAAGTCACTTCCAAAGGCGGCCACGTTGTGATTTCTAAAACGAATTTTCTCATCGCGCTCGCGCCGTATTTTTTCCCGCTCTACGCCGTCATCGTCATCGCCATTTTCGCCATCGGCAATTTGATCTGGGACTGGCACGGCTGGCTCGCGTGGTTTTATCTGCTGCTCGGCGCGGCGTATGCGTTTCACGTTTCGCTGACCGTTCACATTTTGCGCACGGAGCAAACCGACATCACGAGCCAAGGCTATTTATTTTCCGCCGTAGTGATTTTTTTGGGAAATGTCATCCCGCTGTTGTTTGGGATTCCGCTGCTCACACGCCACCCGGAAATTTTCAAAATCTTCGCCAGTTGGTGCGCGGAAACGGGAAAAGTTTTCAACTGGCTTCACCATTTGTTCTGAACGCGAAAAAATTTGGCGGAAAATTGTTAGCAATTCATTCTTGAATTGTCCGGGCATTTCGCTTCATGCTTCATCCACGTTATGGATTTAGCCGACATCTTGGGACGCGATCAGATCGTCCCTGAACTTAAAGCCACGAACCGCTGGGAAGCGATTGATGAACTCATCGGCAATCTCGTCGCCACCGGCAAGATTCAGGCCGCCGACCGCGACGCCGTGACCGCCGCTGTGAAGAAACGCGAAACCTCCATGTCCACCGGCATCGGCTTCGGCATCGGCATCCCGCACGCCTCGACGGATTTGATTTTTGAAGTCGTCGGTGCCCTCGGCCGCTCCCGCACCGGCGTCAATTTCGACGCTCTCGACAACCAGCCGGTCAAGCTCGTCATGCTCTTCCTCGTTCCCCAAGGCCAGTTTCAGAAACACCTCCACACGCTCGCCAATATTGCCAAACTTCTCCATAAAGCCGATTTCCGCGACGCCCTTGAAAAAGCGACCGATGCCGAGGCGATGTTGAAAATCATCCGCGAACACGGGAAGAAATAAATTCGGTTTTCCACCGCGAAATACGCAAACCACGCGAACAGTTTCCGGTATCTCTTTCCTTTTTCTTTCGTGTATTTCGCGTGTTTCGCGGTTAAATTTCCCCCGTGTTACCGCACAAGCAAATTGAATTAAAGCTGCAAGCCGCTGTGCTGGCGGTGTTGCCCGATGCTGATGTTTCCGCCGTGTTTGTTCGTCCGTGCGATCCGAAATTTGGCGATTACCAATCCAACGCGCTGATGTCGCTCGCCAAGGCACGCAAATTGAATCCGCGCCAGCTCGCCACCGACACGCTTGCCAAACTCGATGTTTCCGACCTCTGCGAAAAAGTGGAGATCGCCGGTGCGGGGTTCCTAAATTTCCGGCTGAAAAATTCCTTGCTCACGCAAACGCTCGAAGCCGCCGCGCGTGGTGAGCATTTATTTTTTGCCAAAGCCGCGACGCCGAAAACGATTGTCGTGGATTTCAGTTCGCCGAACGTCGCCAAGCCGATGCACGTCGGCCACATCCGCAGCACCGGCATCGGCGACGCGCTGCAACGCACGCTCCGACTGCTCGGCCATCGCGTCATCAGCGACAACCACATCGGCGACTGGGGCACGCAGTTTGGGATGCTTCTGTTTGCGTGGAAAAAACATCCCGAATGGAGACGCGATGAAAATTTACAATGCGATGCGATTGGCGTTATGGAAAATCTTTACAAGTGGGCTAATTCTGAAGCACGCGCTGATGAAGATGTGAGTTCGCTGGCAAGCTCTGCCGAACGAAGGCACGCCGCGCGGGATAAGGCTCGCGAACAAGCCAAACAGGAATTGGTAAAACTTCAAGCTGGCGACGCCGAAAATATTTCCATCTGGAAGGAGATGATCCGCCTCTCGCAAATCCAGTTCGACACGATCTATTCGCGCCTCGGAGTGAAGTTCGACCATGCGCTCGGCGAAAGTTTTTACAATCCGTGGCTTGGCGAAGTGGTGAATGATTTGCTCGCCAAAAAAATCGCGCGCGAAAGCGAAGGCGCGGTCGGCGTGTTCAGCGACGGCTCGTTGCCGCCAAAAGAAGACCCGTTTCTCGTCAACCGCGATGGCGAATGGATTGCCGATCCCGCGCTCGTCCGCAAGAGCGACGGCGGTTTCAATTACACCACGACTGACCTCGCGACGATTGATTATCGCCTCAAGACGTGGTCGCCGAATGAAATCGTTTATGTCGTGGATGACCGGCAGTCCGGGCATTTCAAAAAACTGTTCCTGATTTTTGGCCGCTGGAAAAGCGACGACGCCAAGAAGACCAAACTTATCCACGTCGGCTTCGGAAAAATC
>JANYCI010000167.1 GCA_025360325.1 Limisphaerales bacterium
CGGCTCGCGAGGACGCTCGCCCCACCACATTGAACCACTACCCGCCTCGTTCAAGCTGGCTTAATTTTTCCCCGCCGCGTTGGTGTTCACGAACGATTCCCGCCACGGTAGATTTTTTTGGTAAAGCTCCAGTCGCTCCCGGATTTGTCCGGTATTTTTCATCTGCGCGGCGGCGGCGAGCTCAAGGGCGTTTTGCGCGCAGGTTTGCGCGTTGGTAAAATTGCCGGTCGCGGCGAATGCCATACCGAGAATGTCATAAACCATCGGCTGCTGATGGCCGGAAAGTTCGTTGGCCTGAAGCGCGAATCCGAGCGCGTCCGCGCCGTTGCGGACGACGGCATTTTCGCTCGCGGCCAGATAATGCGCGGCGTTGGCGAGCGTCTGAAAATTTTCCGGGTCGAGCTGTGCGGCGGCGCGCAGTTCCTTCGCCGCCTCCACATCGCGACCCAGTTTGAAAAGTATTTTTGCGATTTCCAAATGCGGTGCCGCGAAATTTTTATTGAGCCGCGCCGCCTCGGAAAACTCCGACAACGCCGCGTCCCAATTTCCCAGCGCGGTGAGTTCCAGTCCGCTGCCATTGTGCGGAAACGCGATGTCCGGGCGCAGCCGGCCAGCCTCGCGGTATTCGGCGAGCGATTCCTCGTGCCGTCCGAGCAGACCGAGAATGTTGCCGAGATTGTTGTGAAGTTGGTAGCGGTGCGCGTCAATTTTTTCGGCCTGACGATAAATGCGGAGCGCGTCTTCAAACTTGCCTTGGGCTTCGAGCGCCGAGCCAAGATTGATGAGCGCGATGTCGTTTTTCTGCGTCACGGCCACGGCGCGACGGAACAGCGTTTCACTGTCGCGCCAGAATTGAATCTGAAATTCCGTGACGAAAATGCACGCGAGCAAAACGATTGTCGCGATGCCGGCCAGAATGATTTTTGGCGTCCGAATTTTCCCTGCAATTTCCGCCACCAAAAAAACCAGCGCGATGGAAAATCCGATGGACGGAATATAAGTGTAGCGATCGGCCATCGCCTGTCCTCCGACTTGCACGAGGCCGATGACCGGGACGAGCGTGCCGAGAAACCACAGCCAGCCGGTGAGGAAATACGGTTTCGTTTTGCGCCAATGCCACGCGGCGGCGGAAATTAAAATAAGAACGGCTACGGAAAAAATTATTTTTAACGTAGAAATTTTTTCCGGCAGCGGATAAATCGCGCAAAGTCCTGACGGCCAGAAAAAATTCTGGAGATAACCGACGGCCGCCACCGGCGCGTTTTCGAGCCGATAAAGTATCGGAACTTTCGCCAGCGAAACCACCGCCTCACCGCTGCGCTGTGCGAAGAATGTGATGACGCAAGAAACGCCGGTGAGCAGAAAGAATGGAATTTTTTCCGCGACCAGCGGCAGGAAATTTTTAATTTTTAATTTTTCATTTTGAATTCTGCCGAGCGGCCAGAAATCCAGTAGCAACAGCACGAATGGCAGCGTAACGAGCATCGGTTTCGCCAGCAGGCCGAGCGCGAAAAATAAAAACGCGAGCCAGTAAAAAAGTGACGAGTGACGAGTGATGAGTTGTGTGGCCGGCCGCCTGCTTATCACTCGCCACTCATCACTCATCACTTGTTTCGCATAACACCACAGCGCGAGCAGCGCGAAAAAAGTGCTCAACACATCTTTGCGCTCGGACACCCACGCGACGGATTCCACATGGAGCGGATGCCACGCGAACAATGCGGCGACGAGCGCGGATGGCCACAATTTCCCAGAAAGCCGGCGCAACAGTCCGAACAGTAACGCGACGTTCGCCGCGTGCAACAGCACGTTCACGAAATGATGCGCGCCAGCGTTGAGACGGAATAATTCGCAGTCCGTCATGTGCGAAAGCCAGGTGAGCGGATGCCAGTTGCCCGTGTGAAAAGCGGTGAGCGCCCAGACGAATCCGTCCCACGTCAGCCCGCGTTTGACGGCGGAATTTTCGGTGACGTAATCGTTGTCGTCAAAGTTGACGAACGCGAACGTGCTGGCTGGCAGATACACGACGAGCGTGATGAGCGCGAGCAGCAGGGCGATGAGGCGAGGCCGAGACACGCGTTTCTTGTAAGCGATTTTGCGACGGCGGCAAAGCGGATTTGCGTTTTTATGTTGTCGGATGAAAATTTCCCATGCCTACGCTGTTGATAAACTAATTGGCAAAACTTGGTAGGGCGTGTCACTCCGTGCGCGCCGCCCTTGGCCAGACACACGCCGGCGCGCACGGAGTGACGCGCCCTACCTGAATAGTTTTTGAACGACATAATTCCAAATTTCTTCGTGTTCATCCGCGCGATTCGTGGTTAAATTTCCCTGACCATGAACGAGTGGAACATCCAGTCCCGCGCGCACGCTTGCGAAGCCTGCACGCAGCCGTTTGCCGACAAACAGCCGTATCACACGATTTTGTCCGACGAGGGAAAAGAGCTGCGCCGCTCGGACATCTGCGAGCCGTGCGCGCAAAAAAACGGCGACACGCGCAGCCGCCCAGGTTTCATCTCGCAATGGAACGGCACCTACGAAGCCCCGCCCGCGCATCCCGTTGACGCCATTCAAAAGGAAACTGCCGAGACGGTTTTGCGAAAAGTCATTTTGGAAAATGATCCGCGTTTCGCGCCCGCCGCCTACATTCTCGCCGTGATGCTGGAGCGCAAACGCATCTTGAAAGTGAAGGAGCAGTTCCAGCGCGACGGCCAGCGGATTTTTATTTACGAGCAGCCCAAGACCGGCGACATCTTCACGATTGCCGATCCGAATCTGCGCCTCGACCAGCTCGAACAAGTCCAGCGCGACGTGGCGATGCTGCTGGAACCAAGCGTGGCGCCGGTGGCCGCAGAACCAAGTATTGAACCCGAAACGGAAATTGCGGTGGTCGAAAAGTGAAAACACACACACGAATATTCAATGTGAAGCGATTTACGGGTTAATCGGATGTTAGATCACAACGTATGACGAAGCTAGAAGTCCAAAAATTAGCGAAGACGGTTTCTTGGCGATATATCAGCCGTGCTTGGCTTGGTATTCCAATAATTTTTCTGATTTTTTTCGGTTTAGTGTTTGCACCACTGTCACATCCTTATCGCGATTATTTTGGCTGGGGTATTGCTATTGTCGGTTGGATATTTTTCATACTTCTAATGAGGTTTGTAGCGCGAAAGACAAAAGCAGATTGTGACGAGTTGGGCGCAAAATGCCCGCAGTGCGGAGCACCACTATTTTCGTTTCGCCATGGTATCCATAAAATTGCGCAGTCAGGTATTTGCCCAAACTGTAGTTGTAGAATTTATGACGACGTTGAGGCCTAATACGACTGCCTTGGAAAATGCCTCTAAACTATGTCCGCGCTCGCCGAACTCCAAGCCCGCCTCGGTTATTTTTTCCGCGACGAAAATCTGCTGCGCCTCGCCCTCACGCATCCGTCCATCGCGCATGAGCAGAACCAGCCGCAGCCGCATAACCAAAGGCTGGAATTTCTCGGCGACTCGGTTTTGGGGCTGGCGCTCTCGCGCGAACTTTATGAAAAATTTCCCGAAGCCGATGAAGGTTTGCTCACCAAGACGCGCGCCAAACTGGTGAACGCCATGTCGCTCGCCGCGCACAGCCGCGCGTTGAATCTGGGCGCGCAGCTCGTCTTGAGCCGGGGCGAGGAAAACACCGGGGGACGCGACCGCGCCTCGGCGCTGGCGGATTCCTTCGAGTCGCTCGTCGGCGCGATTTTTTTGGACGGCGGATTTGAGGCCGCGCGGGAATTTATTTTGCGCGATTTCGCCGCCGATTTCAGCGAACTCGATCTGCTGACGGGTATCGAAAATCCGAAGGGCGAATTGCAGGAACTCTTCCAATCGAAATCGCCCGTCGCGCCGTCGTATCAATTGATTTCCGCCGACGGCCCGGACCACGACCGCCGGTTTGAGTGTGCGGTGCTGCACGACGGCGTGGAACTCGCGCGCGGCCACGGCAAAAGCAAAAAGGCCGCCGAAAGCACTGCGGCTTTGGCGGCCTTGAAAATACTGCGGGAGAAAGTTACTTCTTGAGCG
>JANYCI010000268.1 GCA_025360325.1 Limisphaerales bacterium
CCGACGCCCCACGAAAAATAATCAAGCTGGGCAAACGGAAACCGTTCTAAAAAAAAGCGCAACTGGTTTCCGGTAAAGTGTTGCTCCCAATGCCAAGCGCACAAACGCAATCCCAGCGGCAGTAAAATAAAAAACAAAAACAACCCGACCGCTGTCCGTCCGACCGATAACTTGCGCGTCAAAAAAAACAGTAGCGGCACGAGCGCGTAAAAGTGGGCTTCCACAATCAGGCTCCAGTAAGAAAGGTTAAACGGCACCGTGGGCATCAAGTAATCTTCCAAGCCAACGGCCCACAGCCAAGCCGCCTTCAAGTATTCCGAGTCATGCAGGCGGAACCAGTAAAACAAGGTGAACAACGCGAGCGAGAGGTAAAAGGGCGGCGCAATTTTTGCCAGCCGTCGCCAGACATAGCCGCGTGGACAGAAAAAATCAGGATTATCCCGTCGGCCTTTGAAAAACGGATAGGTGATCAAAAAGCCGGACAACACAAAAAAAATTGGCACGCCCATCCAGCCGCCTCGGATGGCGTGGCCAATGATTTCGGAAGCAAATCCGCTTTTTGAATTGGTATAAAACGTGTGAAAAACCACCACCATCAAAATCGCCACGCCACGAATGCCGTCCAGCACTTGAAAGTGGTTGCCGGAACTCGTGGAAACTTCCCAGCGTTGGAGCAGGCGGGCAAACATCGGGCGTCAGTCTGGCGTAAAATGGACGATGAATTCAATGCGGAATACAACTTTAATCCCCGCCGCCGCGCTGCTGTTTGGCAGACACAAGGTTTTCTTCTACAAAACATCATCGGCCAAGACGCAACTTATACAGTGGTGGACATCAGCAGCGCGTCGTTGGAACTGACGCGGCGGCTCGTGGCAAATCCCAGCGTGAAGTATGTGCTGTGCGATGTTTTCAAATTTCAACCGCCGCAGAAATTTGACTTCATCACGATTGGTGAAGTGTTGGAGCACCTCGAAGATCCGCAGGCAATGTTGCGTCACGTCGCGCATTTGCTGACTGATGACGGCACTTTGTTCATCACCACGCCCACGAACGCACCGGCGATTGACCATATTTATCTTTTCAACAACGCGGACGAAATCCGCCAGCTCATCAACGCCGCTGGCTACAATATCGTTTCTGAATTCACCCGTTACGCGGAAGACGTGACGCCGGAGTTTGCGGAAAAGCACAAGGTCGCCTCGCATTACGGCGCGATCCTGAAAATTAAAAAATAATTTTATGAACCAAGCCGAAGTCATCGCCAAACTGCAGACCATTTTTGACAACGTGTTTCTCGAACCGGTCGTGCTCACGCCCGCCATCAGCGCGGCGGATGTGCCGGAATGGGATTCGCTCACGCACATCTCGCTGATGGTTGCGGTGGAAAAAGGCTTTGGTGTGCGCTTCCGCGTCGGCGAAGTGGAGAACGCAAAGAACGTCGGCGAGCTGGCGGACTTGATCATTAAACGCAAGCAGGAAGCGTGATGCGTCCGGCGTTCTCCTCAACAAAGTCAGCGGCGGCGTTTGCGCTGCTGCTGTTGGTGTTGTTGCTTTCACCGGTGTTAGTCGGAAAAAGATTTCTGCCTTCACGCGAAGAAATTTACTCCTCCACTTCGCTCCGATACGCTTCAACCCATTATATCCACGAGCAAATATTTCGGGAAAAAGGAGACATTGACATCGTTTTTATCGGTTCTTCCCGGATAGCGTTTGGAATTGACACCCCTTATGTGCAACAAAAAATGAGTGAGAAGCTGGGCCGAAAAGCTACGGTCGTCACTTTGGGATGGTCTTGGGGTGGCTTTGATGCGCTGTATTTCATTGCCCAAGACCTTTTACAGCACCGCAAAGTCCATTTGCTTGTTTTTACTGAAGAAGTCTTGCAAGAAAATAAACCACATCGAGCGGCGGCTCACTGGTTTCGTTGGGGTGACAATGCTGAGTCGCTGGTTGGGCTGCCAATGCAATTACAAGCCGAGTATTATTTTGGAGCCATTTTAGGAATGCCTCGCAATTTACTAAGTTTGGTTAGGCCTAATGTGCCCGAACTTGATCCTGCCGGAGCTGCCGTTTGGTCGGAACGCAAAGAGGATCGGCTGGGTGCGACTTCAGCGGAATGTATTTTTGATACCGATCCCAATTTTTCCGCTTTTGCACCCTCCAACAGTATCAGTGTTACGAACGTTTGTGTCTATTCACCAGCAACAAAAAGCCTGTTCCGGTTTGGTCATTCTGCGGCCCCCTTGCAGGTTCACTTTGCCCGTAAGTTTGGCGAATTGGTTCAAACACATCAGGTCCCAGTCGCTTGTATACATATTCCCGTGCTCAAACAAATCAGAACGCCAATAATGGAACAAAGAGAGTTCTGGCCTGATTTAATAGATACCAACTTGGTAATGCTTGGTATTCCTCCTGCGACGATGTTTTCCGGTTTAAGCGAAACTGAAATTTTGAAGTTATTTATCAACCCGCTCCATCTTAACCGCAACGGTCAGGAATATTTTACCCGGCTGATTACACCTTGTTTATTGGAAATTTATGACGCCGAAGCCAGTCATTAAAGCCATTCTTTTTGTGCTTTTGATTGCGCTGTCATTGGTCGCTATATGGCTGGTCAATGCTGCGCCGGACTATTTCATTGATAACAATGTGGTTTATCAGGGTTTCTAGTTTATGATGACTACCCTGTTTATCTTGGCAATAGTAGTCTATATCGCAAGCGCCCGGCTGGTGTTGATAAAGCTTGCTGGTTTGCCAAGAGAAATTGCCTTCACATTGGTTAACCTCGCTGGTTTTTATTTTTTCTTTATCGTAGGCCGAGATTATCGCGCGCCGATTTTCTTCGCCGCCTATCTTGGTCTGGCCTTGATTCAATATGTCACTTTGCGCCTGTTTGCGGAAAAACCGCGCTGGCTGCCATGGATGGCTTTTTTCACCCCAATTTTTTTTCTGGTGGTCGTTCGTTATATTCCAGCCGCCATTTCACCTCACCTGAAAGAGTGGGGGATTACATATTTTTTAGGCATTTCCTATCTTGCTTTCCGCACCAGCTATCTAGTGCTGGAAATACGCAACCACACCGTTAAGTTCCCCTCGCTCTGGCAATATTTTAGCTTCTGTTTTTTTTCGCCAACCATGTCTGTCGGCCCAATCAATTCCTACGCTAATTTTCAGCGCGCATTTGAAGCGGTTCCTTATGCGGTTCCGGCAGGTCGTGCAGCCATGCGTATTTTGGTCGGACTTGTTAAATACCAATTCTTAGCGAGCCTCTGTAATCGCCTGACTTATCAAAGCCTGCTGCTGGATGAACACCCGCACCCTTGGATGGACCTGCCCGTGGCGATGCTTTTTTTCTATCTTTATCTTTACTGCAATTTTTCCGGCTTCTGCGACATGGCCATCGGTGCGTCGGGATTGATCGGCGTGCCCGTGGCCGAAAATTTCAATAATCCTCTCGCCGCGCGCAACGTGAAAGACTTTTGGAACCGCTGGCACATTACTTTGTCCACCTGGATGCGCGACGTGGTGTTCTCGCCGCTCTCAAAATTTTTGGTGCGCATCCTTGGCCCGGCGCAGGTCAACCACGCCATCGCCCTGACCATCGTCGTTGTTTTTTTGCTCGTGGGCGTCTGGCACGGAGTGGGCTGGAATTTTTTAATACTCGGCGCGATCCATGCCTTCGGCGTGGCAACGAATCATTACTACACCATTTTTCTGAAAAAGAAATTGGGGCGCGATGGCTTCAAGGCCTACAACGAAAACAAATGGATTCACGCCGCCGCCGTCGTTCTGACATTTTGCTACTGCGCCGCGAGCATGATTTTCTTTGCCAACACGATCTCGCAGCTTAAGGAAATTTTCGCCATCCTGCGCTGAGCCGAAAATCGGCGAAAGAAATGCGAAAGAAATTCAATCACGGATGGACACCGATAAACACGGAAGGGGAAAAACGCAGAGACGCAGAGAACGCAAAGAGTCGCAAAGGTTTTTTCTCTCCGCGCTTCTCCGCGTCCTCTGCGCCTCTGCGTTTGTTTTTTATCCGTGTCCATCTGCGCCCATCCGTGGTTAAAATAGGCCTGTCGTTTCCACCATGAACGCACATCTGACCTTTCATCATTTCGGACTGGCGGTTAAGCGTCCCGACGCGGCGCGGACTTTTCTCACCGTGTTCGGTTACCAGCTTGGCGAACCGGTGTTTGATCCCAATCAAAATGTCCAGCTCCAGCTCTGCACTCACGCCACGCAGCCCGCAGTGGAAATCATCTGGCCGGGCGAAACGCCGGGGCCGCTGGCGAAACTCACGCAAAGCCATCCCGCCGGCATCATCTATCACGTCTGCTATCAGACCGATGACCTCGCGGCGGCGCTGGCCGGATTGGAAGCGGTAGGACAAAATGTCATCTGCATTTCTCCGCCCGCCGCCGCGCCGCTGTTTGGCGGACGCAAGGTTTCTTTTTACAACATCATCGGCATGGGGCTGGTGGAAATCCTCGAATGACCCAGCTTCCGGGCGGGCATCCGCACCGCCACTTTTCTATTCGCAGAAAAAATCTCACGACCAGCCGTGCCGGGAAATGATTCTGCCGTGAGCTAAACCTGCCGCTGCGCTCGATGCGGTGTGGTAATACTGACGTAAAATAAAACCCCCGGCCTGCGGGTGCTGGCCGGGGTGAAAAAATTTCAACGGAACTTACTTGGCGTTATTTTCCAAAATCGGCAAGTAGGCCGTATTGATGTGCGGCATGGAATCCATGTTGGCACCCGATAAAATCAACGCATAGGTCGTGGGATCCGGTTTACTGAACGCGGTGGAGCCGTCGGTGAAGTTGATATTCCAACCTTTGGATTTCAAGTGGGCACAATTAAGTGGGTCATTCATGCCGGCATCTAAATAGTCCATCAAAAATGCACGGCGTCCTTTAACCTGACTGGTTTTATTAAAAAGCCGGTTTCCGCTGGCATCACAAACGGGGTTGTAAGTAAAGCTGGCGCGAACGGCGATGTTGCCATTGGCTGATTGCGAAATGGTCATCATGGGGCCAGGCGTGGGCTGCGCGCCGCCAGAATAAAACCAGCCGCTCAAAACGGAAGCGGGTGGATAGCTGGGACAAAAAAAGATGCCGCCATCACCCGCTAGGTTGGCCGGGAACAAGTAGCCAAGATTTTCAAAACAGGCTCCCGCCGCCAACATTTTGGCGGTGTCCTTTGGCACATGGGTGCCCGCGCTCCCACCAAACACGCACCAGCGAACATACGAGGGCAATCCAATGCCATTGATAGTGCGGGGATTTATGCCCGCAGCCGTTGAATTGGGAGAGAAGCCGGCGGAAGCAGGGTTAGCGGCGGCGTCAACTTTTTCTCCCCAAGACGGATACTTGTCGTCGTTGTCGCTCGCATAGACCGTGCAGCCAATATACAACTGGCGAATGTTATTTATGCACTGGATGCGCTTGGCTTTTTCTTTAGCGGTGGCCAGCGCGGGTAGCAACATCGCCGCGAGAATGGCGATGATGGCGATGACGACGAGGAGTTCGATCAGCGTGAAAGCGTTTCGGCGCAAAGCGGCTGGCTGACGGATAGATTTTTGCATAATAAAATGATGGCTGGTGCGGCTTGTGATGGTCAAATGTTCGCAGGAGATCGCCGTTTGCACCATAGCCAGTTCTGGTGATAAGCCATGGGCGACGGGGAATCAGCGCGGATTAATTGACTAAATTGAATGGGATGATGCACTTGGCCAACGAGACTGAATTCATCCGCAGATTCCGCAGATTCACGCAGATTGTTATTCGGCTTCGGCGAAAAAATACCGCCATTGTTTGTGAGCTACCTAATCCCAAAATTAAATAGGTCGGTTCGCAAATCATCTGGGACATTCGTATTGGGTGGAACAAGGTGGGGCGCGTCACTCTGTGCGCGCCGTCGTGTGTCTAAACCAAGCGCGGCGCGCACGGAGTGACGCGCCCAAACCTGTTTGTGATTGGCTATCATCAAACGTTCTACTGGCAGCGACATCAGTTTCTACGCTAAAACTAAAATGGCGCGGCCAAAGTAAATTGGCCGCGCCATCAATGCTTAAACTAACTTACGGATAAACCATGCGATAGAACACAGTCGGCTGCGTCGGATCCATCGTGAAGTTCAACGTGCTGACACTCGCGGAACCGGGGATGGCCGTCCAACCGGCCGGAGCTGGATTCAAACCGTTGCCGAGCGTGTTCGTCTGCGATTGCAAACGCCAGCCGATATGATCCGTTGGCCAAGTAAGCGTCAATACATTCCCGCTCACGCTGCTCGTGATGTTGGTCGGGGTGGTGTTGACGGAGGACGCAACGGCGATGGTTCCATTGAAACCAATGTTGTTTGTCCAGTAGAGTTGAGTGGAAGGCAATACTGGAAGGTTGGTCGCAACAAAGCCGCCGGTGAAGGCTTGATTAAACAACTGGAAGGTATCACCCGCCACCAAGTTCGTTGTGCCCAGATTGGCCACCGTCAGCACGATGGCTCCGCCGTTCACAAAACTTAAGGCCGAGAGTTGCGAGCAGTTCGGGGTGTTGGTGCGGTTGATCTGCATATTCAAAGCACCATTGATGGTGGCGATGTTGGTGACGGCCATAACCCCTAGGGTGAGGTTATTGATGGTGGTTCCCGCTTCAAACAGGCTACCACGAATCGTTCCATTGCCAGCCAAAGTTTGGGTGATGCTGTTGCCAAGATTCAGCGTGCTGCCAGTGAGGGCGGAAACATCCAGAACGCCAGGGGATGCGAGCGTGACACCGGCGCTCGTATCTAATGTGGTTGCCGGGTTTGCGATGCTGCCGATGGCCAAAACGCCGCCATTGACGGTCGTGACGCCGTCGTAGCTTAACGTGCCGTCGAGCGTCAACCTGCCAGCGCCGGTTTTGACAATGGAAGTTCCACGCGGTGCGGTGCCACTGACCGTGCCGGAGAACACCGTGTTAATTCCTTTCGCACCGATGACATACACACCGTTACCGTCGGCACTGACCGCGCCGCTGAGGATGCCCGCACCGGTGAGCGCGCCAAGCGAGACACCTGCACCGCCGCCCGTGCCGTTGCGCGTGGAGATTTGGCCAATGATTTCAAACAAGGCATTGTCGCCGCCATTGAGATTGAGCCCGGTGCTGGAGAAACGGAGTTGCGCTCCGGTGGCCACCTGCACCACGCCGGTCATGGATTGGAATTGTTTCACCGCAGCGGTTCCGCAGGATACTTGGCCGGTGATAACGTTGGTGGCGGTATTGCCGCCGACGACCAAGCCTCCGAAACCATTGCCTAACTGTGTGGAGTTGACTGTCGCCGTTGCCCCATCCGGGAACACGAGAGTATTGCCCGGGAAAGAGCCGGTGCCGCCGTTATTGACAATGTTGAAGGTGGTGGCGTTACTCAAGGTGACGCTCCCGTTGTTGCCGACCAAAGATCCCGGCGGAACGATGAGTGTGGCGGTATCGCCCACGAACGTGCCGCCGGAGTAAGTGCTCAATCCGTTCAACCGTAGTGAGCCGGTGCCGAGCACAACAAGCGATACTTTGGCGCTGGTCGCACTATCTGCGATGACACCGGCGAACGTGTTGGCTGTGCCCGTCGTGCCGACGGTGAGCTTGTTGGTCGTGGTGGGGGAGCCAACGCTATTGGTGATCAAACTGTTGACCGTGTTGCCAAGTCCCGAGAGAGCGTTGACCGTTTGGTCAAAGCCGTTCAAGTCCACAGTGCCAGCAAAGGTTGGACCTCCGTCCAAAATCAACCAGCCAGTGGTGGCTCCGCCGCTGGGGATTGCTTGGGAGACCGCCAGCTTGAGAACACCATTACTCACGGTGGTGTTGCCGATATAATTATTAAGGCCGCCTAGCGTTAAGGTTCCGACGCCGTTCTTGATCAAAGCGCCGCTGCCAGTAATTCCGTTATTCACACTGAACGTGCCGGAGCGGTTGATGTTCAACGTGGCATTATTGGTCACGGGGCCGGTGCCGAGTGACCCGGTTCCAGAACCGACACCCACCTGAAGCACACCGCCATTGATGGTCGTTGCACCATAGGAGTTGTTCCCTGTGAGAATGACCGTGCCGCTGGCACCGTCGCTCACCACACGGCCCGTGCCGCTGATGGCCGACGACACGATTTGGGTGTCCGGCAGATTGAAGTCGAGGACGGAATTGTTGATGGTGTTACCGCTGCCGATGTTGCCGGTGTTCACGCCGTCACCCACTTGAAGCGTGCCCGCCTTGATGGTGGTTGTTCCGGTGTAATCATTCGCGCCATTCAAAATCAAGGTCGCAGCACCATCTTTTTCCAGCGTAGCACTACCAGTAATCCGGTTGCCGACGGAACTGGAAGTGAAGGTGTAGTTGTTGACGAGGTTGCTGACTACGACAAGATTCGGTTTCAAAACTGCCGCCAAACTCACGTTGAAGTTTGCCGCCGTATCGTCAAACCGTGCGTTGTCGTGCTGGGCATAAACGCCGGACAACCAATTGGGTGAACCAATCGCATCCCAGTCCGGTGAGAAGCCGCCCTGCCAGACCAAATTGTTCGGCGTGGCAGACAAAATGAACAAGCGAATTTGTCCGGGGATGGAATCATCCAAATCCGCAATCTGCCCCGGCTGTGAGAAACCGGAAACTGAGAGACTCGCGACTGAACCCACCAATGAGCCAGCCGGATAGGTGATCAGAGGATAGTAGCCATTCGTCAACGGCGCACCCACCACGCTGATCTGAATGCTGCCGGAAGTAAGCGTGAGCGTGCCGCCCACAACCACCTTGTCACGCGAACTGGCATTGGTGCTCGTTTCCATGATCAACGCGCCGCCCGCCAATGTAAGATTATTGCTGAAGCTCAGCGTGCCGATGCTGCCGCCTGGATTCACGCTGGAACCCGAAGCCACAACCACGCTGCCCGTGACGACGCCGAATCCCACCAAGGTCTGGTTAATCGGGCCGGCTCCGTTCAAATTAAAACCGGAGGCCAAAGCCGAGACGTCAAGCTTTGCCCCAGCGCCGACATTGATAACCGGACTGTTGGAAATGGAAGCGCTGGCACCGAGGACGAGAGCGCCACCACTGATCGTAGTATTACCACCGTAAGTATTGACGGCATTCAAAATCAGCGAACCGCTCCCGCTGTTCGTGATTGCCGCCGTGGCACCCGTGATAGCCGCCGGCAAGGTGATATTGCCAGAACCCTGATTCGCAATCTTGCCGTTGCCGGTGATACCACCTGCATAGGTGAGAGCGGAGGAGCGGTCAAAGACCAAGGTGCCGCTGTTGGCAATGCTCGAAGAGTTGCTGATGCTGCCCGTGGCTCCGCTCGCACCAATTTGCAGCGTGCCCGCGCTGATGGTGGTGACACCAGTGAAAGTGTCATCCGCCCCGAGAGTCAGAGTTCCGGCACCATTCTTGGTCAGAGCGATCGGACCGGTGATGCCCGCATTGATGCTTAACGCGTCGGAACGATTGAAAATTAAAGTGCCAGCTTGGCCTTGCACCAAGGCTGAACTACCTAAGTTGCCAGACGTGCCGCCATTGCCGACTTGGAGTGTGCCTGCGTTCAAATAGGTTGTGCCGCTGTATGTATTGTTGCTGGACAAAATCAGCACACCGGCC
>JANYCI010000205.1 GCA_025360325.1 Limisphaerales bacterium
AGGAACAGGGCCTGATCCAGAGTTTTGAATACACCTACGAACTCGCGTGGAACACGATGAAAGATTTGTTCGAGGCGCAGGGCGAAACCGGAATTCTCGGCAGCCGCGACGCGTTCCGGCTGGCCTTCCGGCGCGGATTGGTGGAACAAGGCGAGGCGTGGATGGACATGATCAAGAAGCGCGGCCTCACCAGCCACACCTACGACGAACAGATTGCCCGCGAGATTTCCACCTGCATCCGCGATATTTATTTCCCCGAATATGTGCGACTCGCCGAACGGTTGGCAACCTTGAGCCGGGAGGCCCAGTGAACGCCCGACGCTTCGGGCTGACGGAGGCAACGATTGAAAAAATTGGCGGCGTGCTGTCCCGTCATCCGCAGGTGGAACGCGCCGTGTTGTATGGCTCGCGCGCGAAGGGCAACTACAAGCACGGCTCGGACATTGATTTGACTTTGTTCGGCGAAAAACTGGATTCCTCGATCCTCGGACAAATTAGCTGGGAGTTGGATGATTTGCTGTTGCCCTACATGATTGACCTCTCCCTTTTCAGCAAGCTCACGCATCCGGAACTGATCGAGCACATCCAACGGGCGGGAATTATTTTTTACGAACGGAAGCCAGCGTAGTGCCAGCCTTGACGGATTGTGAAAGAATCGGAAGACCTCGTTCATTTTAAGCGCTGCAACACTTCTTGGATTTTTTGCCACTGCCGCAGGGACACGGATCGTTGCGGCCAACTTTCGGCGGCGCGATATACGGTTGGGGCAAATCAAATTCCGAATCATCCGACGCCCCATTTTTCTTAGGAGGTGCGGGCGGCATGATAGCTTTCAATACTGCAATCGTTTCCCGAAGTTCAGCATTTTCACGTTCGTAATCCTCGGTTTCTTCATGGAGGCCGGCCAATTTTCCACTCATTTCCGAAAGACGGTTGGGCTTGCGCGGATGGTCGCGCTTTGACTTTAAGCCGAAGCGGATTTGAAAATCCTCCAGATCACCATTGACCGATTCGTCCACCAAACCGTCCACAAAGGCGCGCTCAATGACTGGCATCGCCTCCACCGCGCGCAAATCCCACAGCGCCGAAATCACAAACGTGTTCACGGCTTCCAGTTGGTCGGAAAATTTTTCCAACTGTTTCACCAGCCGCGCCACGCACTCGGCGCGCAGCTCGGGATGTTTCTGGCCAATCTCGCCGAGGGTGGTGGCCGCAGCCACGCGCGCCCATTCGCCATGCGCCGCGTCCGCCAGATACTTTGCGGCGGGATCCACCGCTACCGAACCCATGAGCGCGAGCGCCTTGGGCAAATCACTGGTGACCCAATCGTCTTGCGCGTCGTCAATGCGTTGGAGTAGCGATAGCAGCGGTCCGATGGTTTCTCCGGCGCGCGGGTGGTTGTCCGCGAGAACCTGTCCCAGCGCCCGCCAAGCGTGAACCGGCGCCCAAACGGCTTTGCTTTTTGGCAGGCCATCATTCAACGCATCATCGGTCGCCATGCGGATCAACTCCGGCACGGACTCCGCTGAAATGCCCAACGCCGAATAGTCCCGCCAGTCTTGTCGTTCCTTGCCGCGCGGTTCGCCCAGCGACAGCAGTTGGCTCACCGGTGGGGCGTAAGAATTTTCAATGGTGGTGGGGAGAGACATTCAAAATCCGCAATGGGATCTGCCGGCTGGTTTCACTGCGCGCGCAACGTGGACAACTCGTTGAACGCGGCGGCAATCTCCGCCGGCGCGGTGCTGGCCTTGACGGCCTGTTCAACGGCAACAAATTCTTCGTCTTTCAAAATGGCAGACATACCGGAGAAAATAGCCATCCGCGCACCGCAATGAAATCTCAATTTTCAACGCGGAGACGCAGAAAAATCCCAAAGGGATTAAATCATTCAGCCCAGCGTTGACGCGCCAGCGGCTACGCTGGGTCATCGTCTAAACAAATCCACAACCCTGAAAGGGTTGAATCAACTTGCATTTTTGCACGAAACTCCAAACATACCGCTGCTATGGAAGACCAAATAAAACGCCTTAAACGGCAGCTTGAAGAATTGGAATCAAATTTGGATGTTGTGAAATCAACTGCTGATTCCGCGAAGGCCCGCGTTATTATTTTGCAAGAAGCGGTAGAAATTTTTCAAAAGCAAATCAAGTTGCCGCCAGATGTCGCGGCTAAACTGGATGATGTTATGAACCAGCTTTGACAGGCAAATTGAACCGTCCCAGCAAGGCTTAAATCTTGAAACGCTATGCCTGAAATCAAAATCCGTTGCCCAAAGTGCGGGCAACATATTCTGTGCGATGAAAGCCATCGCGGGACACAAATTGGCTGCCCAACTTGCAAACAGACGCTTTCAATTCCTGTGGCAAAGCAGTCCGCTTCAACTCCACCGACCGCAAGCAGGAAGGGATTTTTACATCAGTGCCCCCAGTGCTCTTCATCCGACATTCAACGCGCAGCAATGGGCTACATGGCGGGTGCTTCTCAAGTATCAGGAATTGGCGTCGGAGCTACACCGCAAGGCGGTATTGGTGTTGGCACATTCGGAGGTTCTCAACAGACTTTGCTTTCTGCATATCTTCGTCCCCCGTCAAAGCGGTCAACCATTTGGATAGTTCTGATTACATGGTGTGTCGCATCAGTAGCTTTTGCGCTTTATAGCTGCATACAGCACCAAGGAAGCCCCGCTGGTCTTGTTGCTGCTCCAATTATAATTCCGTTTTTATATTCCTGTTTTGATGCAAATGATAAAGAGATTTTTTATTTTATTGCTGTCGCCCCAACCGTGATTGCACTCATTGTAGCTTGTTTTAATTTCAACTGGAATAACACGGAGTATCCAAAGTGCATGGAAAAATATGCCAAAACTTGGTATTGCAAAACCTGTGGCTTCGCTTGGCTTGTATAGCCCAAAAATTTTATATGTCTGCTGTCGAAGAAATCGTGGCGCAATACGAGGGGCAAATCCAAGCCTCAACTATCTGGTTCAAACCCAACATTCCATCGGACATTCTAGGCCGGGCGTTGGCGAAAAACGGTGGTAACACGATTGCAGCGGATTCCGTATTGATGTTGGTTGATGACAGTTCTAGGTCTGGTTTTTTTCTGAACAGATTTGAAAACTACATTTTGCTGACAAGTGATCGCCTTGTTAATTTGGGAACATATTGTGCGCGCTCTGGTGCATTTTTTAATTTAGCAGACATCAAGGACGCCTCGCTTGCATCGGACGATGACAAAGTGTGGGTATTGCATATCAACGGCAACCCGTTTTTGGGCTTCTTTAAAACTGGAAGCGTGAACGGTTTGGAGATCTGCAATATTCTGAATGAAATTTCAAAAGCAAACGGAGCATCGGCTGTTGGCGAACCATTGACTTGCCCTCAAGAAATTCAAGATTGTTATCGTGTCCTTGACCTTGATGCCACGGCTTCGCTTGATGAGGTGAAACAAGCATGGCGGGAGTTAGCAAAGCTTTATCATCCAGACCGGCTTCAGCATGACCCAAAACTCCAACAGCGCGGCCAAGAGAAACTCAAGAAAATCAATGCGGCTTACGATGCCTTGATCCGATACTATGCGAGTGAAAATCATCGCCAATCGGAAACACAGTCACAACCTGAACATAGTTATTCCGAACCAAAACCCGAGCCGCCGGAAGCCAGTTCTAATTCCAGAACAGAAAAGTCTGATAACGATTTATCTGCCGCCGATCCTGGTCAAATCCTTGGAAAGATTGCCGTCTTTTTCAAATGGTTCTTTTTTTTTGTGATTGTAGTGTTGGTCGCGTATATGCTTTACCTTTTTAGTCGTCCCAGTTCCTATCCCATTAACTAGATTAAAATTCAACTGCGAAAACCAAATCATGGTGCGAACAATTCATCGAACGTAGGGAAAACGGCGGCAGCCAACCCTGAAAGAGTTGAATCAATCCCACACATACCGTTCGTAGGCAGCTTCGTCTTCGCCGCCGAGGAAGATCTGGTCTTTCGGGATTTTGCGACG
>JANYCI010000228.1 GCA_025360325.1 Limisphaerales bacterium
CCGCCAGCGTTTGCCGCCCAGCCGTTTGATCATCGCGTTCGTGGACGTGACGGCCAGCGGAATCATCACGAACAATCCAATGCTGCCCACGATGAGATATTTGCGTTTGACCATTTCTGACAGCGTGCCTGGAATGCTGCCCTGCCGGTCTTGAAAGAAAAAAATGAGGAAGTGCAGCAGCGCGTAAAAAAATGCGTAAAGTCCCAGCGTGCGGCGCGAGAAAATAATCCAGTTCAGCCCGGTGATTTTCCGCAGTGGCGTCACCAGCAACGTGAGCAGCAAAAAAAACAACGCCATCAAGCCCGTCGTGAGGATCGCAAAATTCACCGGGTTCGCGCCGAGTTGATGATGCACCGCATCCCAGCCGAGCAACGCGGCCGGCACCGCGCAATTCACCAGAACGAGCAGTTTGGCGAAACGAAGATCAGCGTCTTTCATGCGTCAGAAATTTTTCCGCAAATCCATTCCGGCGTATAGATGCCCCACCTGTTCGGCATAGCCATTGAACATCAGCGTGGTCCGCCGGCCCGATTCGCCGATGCGCTGCTCGGTCGCCTGGCTCCAGCGCGGATGGTCCACCTGGGGATTCACGTTCGCGTAAAAGCCGTATTCATTAGGCGCGGCTTCGTTCCAGGTCGTGCGCGGCTGCGTCGCCACGAGTTTAATTTTAACGATGGATTTGATGCCCTTGAAACCGTATTTCCACGGCGTGACCAAACGGATCGGCGCGCCATCCTGCGGCGGCAGCGAATTGCCATAAATTCCGCTCGCAAGCAACGTCAGTGGGTGCATCGCTTCATCCAATCGCAAACCCTCAATGTAAGGCCAGTTCAGCACGTCGCTGCGCTGGCCCGGCATCCGTGTGGAATCAAGCAGGGTTTCAAAGGCGACAAATTTCGCGTCGCTCGTTGGCTCAACCACATCCAGCAACTTGGACAAAGAAAATCCCGCCCACGGAATCACCATGGACCAGCCCTCGACACAGCGCATCCGATAAACCCGTTCTTCCGGCGCGCTGATTTTCAAAATGTCGTCGAGGTCAAAAATTTTCGGCTTCCGCACCAACCCTTCGACGGAAACCTGCCAGCCCTTCGTTTGAAAATTGGCAGACGCGGCAGCAACGCCTTCCTTGTCGGTCGTGAACTCGTAAAAATTGTTGTAATGGGTGATGTCTTGAAATGAAGTCTGCGCCTCGGCCACATGAAAACCGTTGGACGTATCTGTGGCTGCACTGATGACGCCTTCCAGCCGTGCGGTTTTGATTTTGCCCGCCGCCGGATGATTGAGCTTACGATAGACCAACCCGGTGGCCACCGCACTTGCCGCCAAAATTCCAGTTTGAATGAACGCCCGCCGGTTAAAATAAACCTTCGGATCGGTAATCTCGTGGCTGGAAATTTTGTTTGGCTCGCTCATTCAATCAATGGGTCAGATCAATTTCTTCAACCGCGCATCTTCCGCCATGCGCTTGACCAGTTCCTTGATTTTTTGCGCCTGCGATTTGTGCGCCAGCAAAACCGCGTCATCCGTCTGCACCAAGATTGAATCGCGCAAACCGACCACGCAAATCGGCGTGCGGTTTTTGGTGCGCGCGTCGTAAATGATATTTCGCGCCGCATCCACATGGATGAAATCCGCCACGGCCGCATTGCCCTCGGCGTCCTGCTTGATATGCCGCGCGATCGCCGGCCACGCGCCGAGATCGTCCCACTCAAACGCACCGTCCGCCACAATCACGTTTTGCGCCTTCTCCATCAGCGCGTAATCAATCGAGACCTTCTTGATTTCCGGGTATTCCTTCGCCAAAACTTTCGCGAGCTTGGCAGGATTGGCCGCGACCTTGAACCACCGCTGGCACGCCGCGAACATCTCCGGCTGATGCTTCTCCAAGCCGTTCGTCACCGTGATGAAACTCCACACAAACATCCCCGCGTTCCAGCGATACTGCCCGCTATTCACATAATCGAGCGCCGTTTCGTAATTCGGTTTTTCGACGAACCGTTCGGCCTTGTAAAAAATCGTCTTCGTTTTCTTCGCGCCGGGCGGCGTGGGCAATTCATTTCCCGTTTGAATGTAGCCGTAACCCGTCGCCGGTTCGTTCGGCTTGATGCCGATGGTGACAATCGCCTGTCCCTTCGCGGCCAAATCGAACGCATCGGATAAAACCTGCTGGAATTTTTTCGCATCGGGAATGACGTGGTCCGCCGGCAATACGGCCATCACGCCGGTGGTGGAACGCGCGCCGACGAGCGCCGCGCCGAGCGTGACGGCGGCGCAAGTGTCACGGCCCACCGGCTCGGCGACGACGTTTTCCTTCGGCAGCTTCGGCAACTGCTTGCGCACTTCCGGAGCCTGCACCTCGTTGGTGATGATGAAAATATTTTTCGCCGGCACCAGCGGCAGCACGCGCTCGACGGCCTCCTGCAAAAAAGATTTCTTGCCGAGGATGGCGAGCAGTTGCTTGGGCGTTTTCTCGCGGCTCAACGGCCAGAAACGCTCGCCGCGTCCACCGGCCATGATGATGACGAAACGATCCTTGATGTCGGTTTTAGTTTTAGCGCTCATAAAATTCTTTTAGCCACAGATTGAACACGGATGTGACACAGATTAAAGACCGAATACAAATTTTCCAACGTCAAATCCAAGCGCCGTTAAGTTTGCGCCATCATTTTGAGTCTGCTATCAATTAAACCATGCAGACGAACGAACTGCTTGCAAAGATTGATGCGCTGAAAACGCAAATTGACCAACTCCGGCCGCTCAAGCCGGAAGTTGAGCGTCGCATCATGCAAAAATTTCGGCTTGATTGGAATTATCACTCCAACGCCATCGAGGGCAATTCGCTCACGCTAGGCGAAACGCGCGCATTTCTTTTGGAAGGCTTGACCGCCAACGGCAAGCCGATGAAAGATCATCTTGATATCAAAGGTCATGATGAGCTTATCACTTTTCTTGAAGGGTTTATTCAGCGAAAAGAAATTCTCACGGAAGCTGCAATTCGTGAGATGCACAGGATTTTGCTCAAAGAGCCTTACGAAACTGACGCGGTCACAACCGATGGTCGGATTGTAAAAAAGAAAGTGCAGTTGGGTGCATATAAAACCGAGCCGAATTTTGTCCGCATGAAATCTGGCGAAATTCATGAATATGTTTTGCCTCAAGACGTGCCGGCAAAGATGGCAAGCCTTGTCGAATGGCATCGTCAGCAAGATGCTAAGAACGACCTGCATCCACTTTTGCACGCCGCTTTGTTCCATCATCAATTTGCTTCGATTCATCCGTTCGACGACGGCAACGGTCGGATGGCAAGAATCTTGATGAATTTGATTTTGATGCGTGACGGTTTTCCACCGGTCGTCATCAAACTTCAAAACCGCGAACCATACATCGCTGCGCTGCGTCGAGCAGATGTTGGCGAAAATGAAGCCATTGTTTCGTTCATCGGCCAAAATTTAGTGGATGCTCAAGAACTTTATCTTCGCGGAGCAAAAGGTGAGTCAATCGAAGACTTTGATGATATTGACAAGAAGATTGCTTTGCTAAAGCAAGAGTTAAGTAGCGTCGCTGAACCGCTCGTGCTCAATCCAGAAATTCAACTGGATTTCTTGGCTCGTTGCGTGAAGCCTTGTTTTACTCGTTTGGTAAAAAAACTTGCTCAATTTGATGAGCTTTACACAGAGAATTTGTTTGTTGCAACAATGATGCAGTGGGCGAATCCGCAAATGACAAGCCAAAGCACGTGGCAGACTTCGCCGCCATTAACGAAGCAAGATGCTATTGATCGAATTGAAAATTGCGTTGCAAACCAGAGGCTTTTTTTTGCTAGCATTCAATTCAATTTTTCTTGGAACGGGTTTCGGAAAGCTGGCACAAATACATTTAATGATAGTTGTTCATTAATATTTAATTTCCAGAAGCATCAATATCAGGTGGGAGCTCAGCACATCAATGGGTGGACATTTAATTGCGGAGACGTGTATCAACTACCACTTCACGAGGAACAGATTTTGAAAATCGTAAGCGGCTTGGCCGAAGCCAATCTAAAGCGAATTGAAAGCCAAGTTAAGCGTAAGTAAGGGCCTTGTTCTGTCGTATTATTTCAAATAGTTTTCACCGCATCCGCCAATGACTTCACGAACGCGCTGACTTTGGCGACGAGTTCCGGCGATTTGCCGTGTTCGGCAATTTGATTCACGATGGCGCTGCCGACCACGCATGCGTCGCCTTCCTTCGCGACGGCCTTGGCCTGGTCGGGATTGGAAATGCCGAAGCCGATGGCGATGGGCAGGTTGGTGTGAGAACGAAGCTTCGCGACTTGCGTGGTGAGATTCGAGGCGACTTGTGATTGCATTCCGGTCACGCCTTCGCGGGAGATGTAATAAATAAATCCGCTGCCGCGCGAAACGATTTTGGCCATGCGGTCTTCCGGCGTCGTCGGCGCGACGAGATAAATGTGGCAGAGGCCGGCCTTCTTCATCAACGCCTCGTAGTTGTCCGATTCCTCCGGCGGCAGATCGAGCACGAGCAAACCATCCACGCCCGCCGCTGCACAGTCGTTGATGAATTTTTCCAAACCGACTTTGTGGATCAGATTGAAATAGATGTAGAGAACGAGCGGGATATGCGATTGCTTGCGGATTTGAGAAATCGTCGCGAGCAATTTCGGTGGTGTGGTGCCGGATTCAAGACCGCGCTGCGCGGCGAGCTGATTCACCAGACCGTCGGCAAGCGGATCGCTGAACGGCACGCCCAGTTCCACTACGGCGACGCCGGCTTGATCGAAAGCGAGCGTGAGGTCGTGCGTGGCTTGCAGATTCGGATCGCCCGCGCCGATGTAAACGACGAGGCCTTTCTTATTGGCGGATTTTAACTGCGCGAACTTCTCAACGATGCGATTCATTCGCGTCAGTTTCAGGTTTCAAGTTTGAAGTTTCAAGTTTTGAAAGCGGCGGGTGGTGGCTCGTTGGTTTGTTCCCTCGCCCCCTTGGGCGAGAGGGTTAGGGTGAGGGGTGCCTTACTGATTCGGATGCGTCTATCATTGCCACGTCGTCCCCCTCATCCCAACCTTCTCCCCCAAGGGGGAGAAGGAGTCGAAAACCTCACTAGTTTTCAAATTACTCGTGACCGATTCCGCGTGTCACTTGGCCGGCAAGCCTGGCTCCGTATTACCCGCCGACGGCGGCAGCATTTGCAAAATCTCCTGCTGCTGCTGATACCATTCGCGCAGCGGACGAGACAGCAGGGAGACCTTGAAGTCTTTGAAGTGCGAGATGTTCATGGCTTCTTCGACCTGTTTTTTCAACTGGCCGTTAAGCTCGCCTTTGGCATCGTCCGACCAGCCTTTGAACGAACCGGTTTTCTCATTGAGCATTTTGGCAGCGGCGAGGCGCGTGGCGTGGTCGTATTTATATTCCGGAACCGAAACGATGCTCTTGTCGATGCGTCCGGTGATGCGGTTGGTGTCATCCTTGGCGGTGATGACGTTCTTGGCGATATCAATGACGCGCTGCTCGAGCTTGGCGACAATGTCTTCTTCGCCGATGTTGCCATCCGCTTCGGAGCCGAGATCGCGCGGGGCATTTTCAAGTTTTAAGCAGATTTGTTTGACGACTTCTTTTTCGAGCTCCTCAAAATATTTTTGTCCGCGCTTGAGAATCAAGTCGCGTTCTTCTTTCGTGAAACTGCTTTTCTTGTCGTCTGGTCCAACGAAGACAAGGTAGTTCGTGGAGTTGAGCAATTTGCCGAGCTTGGCCGTGAGGTTGGTGGCATTCAAGCGCTGCACCACGGGCATCCCTGCCGGTTCGTCCTTAAGTTCCAACTTGAATTCAGCGGGCAGAGCAGAGAAGAGCGCGCGATCCACGCCGCCAAGTTCTTCGATCTGACGCTTCAGATATTTCCAGTGCGCGGCGTGGCGTTCCTTGAGATTCATTTCGCCGATGAAATCGAAATCATTTTCCACGCGCAGCGAACGCGCGTCGGAGCGGAACCAGGTGAGACCGTTGACGAATTGCGAGGCAATTTCCCCGGCGGTCGCGGTGTAATTCAAATTGACCAATTCAAGCGGAATTTTGTCATGCGGATTCTGTGGCGCGCGGGCGTTGATGAACCGCTCGATCACGGTGTTTGGCAACACGTCGATCAACTGTGCCGTTTCGGTGTAGGCGCTGACCACGGGTTCGGTGCCATAATCAAACGTCTTCACATCGCCGTAGCGGAGCGAATCTTCATCGGACGCAAAGAGCAGTTTGTTGGTGCGCGCTTCCGGGCTGTCGTTATAGCCCCAAGCGATCGCCGCGTGATCGTGCGGCAGCGAAATCTTTTGCGTGCGCATCAACCAGCCGACGAACACGCTGCCTTTGAACACGGTGTATTCCATGATTGAAGTCGAGGCGAGTTTGTTGGTGTAAGCATCCAACGGTTTGCCTAACAGATAAGCCTTGAACCATTCGTTGAGTTCCTTCGCGGAAAGTGTCGCGCCGAGGCTGCCCGCAAAATTGTGGCGCAATCCCATGATGTGGCCAACTTCGTGAGCGACAACTTCGCGAACATAATCCTGCGCCACGCGAACCACTGCTTCGTCTGTGAGTTCATCACTCGCGAGTAACTCCTGCAAGCCGTGCGCCATCTCTTGCGCAAAAACTCGCGTGTCCATTTCGCAACACGCAGCCGAACCCATGAAGGGCAGGGCGAGCTTAGCGCCTTTCTTGTCGTCTTTTTTCGCTTCGGCAATTTCCTCCATCGCGCGCAGCAAGGCGCGGGCGCGGGCTTTGCCGAGAAAACTAAACGCGCTGGTCATATAAGCCTGACCATGTTTCGATTCGCCGTTCAGCGGATCGGTCAGCACATCGGCGTAGGCAAAGCCCGCTTTGTCCCACGGCACCCATTGCACGAGATTGTGTTTCGCGTCCGGCGCGGTCACGCCGTCCGGAGCCTTCTTGGCCTGCACAACTTCTTTGCCGAAGACCACATTCCAATAAAGAATTCCGCCTTTCACCGCCTCGACAAATTCGGGGGGCGTGTTGGCCGAATAATAAAACACAATCGGTTCCTTGAAATTAAAACGATCAATGCGCGAGGCCATGCGGCCTGTGCCTGGTTCCAACTGCGCTTCGGTTTCAAAAAATTTCGTGTAGCGCGAATCCACAATGCTTGGCTCCTTGCCTTCAAAATTGCCCGGTTGATAAGGCGCGATGAAATAGCGCACCTCGTAACGCGACTCCACATCCGAACTCACCTCGCGGCTGCGCGTCTGCACGCTCTGGCGGATGATGAGTTGGCCGGCGTCCGTGCGCATTTCGAACACGCGGCTTTCCGGAACTTCCAACACGCTGTCATGCGCGGAAAAATCCAGCGAGCCACCATCGGTCCAGGATTGTGTGAACACGCGGCGCATCCCCTTGTTGAAATCAATCACCACTTGGTTGGCGTCCTGTTTCACGATCGGGAAATTTGCGAGCAGGCGGCGCGCGGGCAAATCCGTCGTGACCTCGAGGCCTTTGGTGGATTCATACATGTCCACGCCGTCGGGGTATAATTCAAACGAAACGATCTTGCCCGCGAGGCCGTGGCTCGTCGGTGCCTGGCCTTGGGGAATCAGCGACGCGCTGAATAAATAATCTTTGCCAAATCCGTTTTTGGGAACGGCCAGAAAATATTGGTCGCTTACTTGCAACTCCGGTGCAACCGGCGCATCAGCGGCATGGGCGCGGAAAGAAATGATGGTCGCAAAAAAAACAACAGCCCAAATGAGCCGTCGCGGTTTCAGAACAAGTCCTAGTTTCATAAAAAACGTAAAGTGACGATTGCCGCTTTTACGGGCAAGTAAATTGTGTTGTCAGTGCCGTAATCATTCCTCCACCGGCACGACGAGGCTGTCCATGATGTAATCTTTCCGCTCCGGTGTGTTCTTGCCCATGTAGAAATCAAAAATCTGTCCGGACTCGGCGCGCGGCGCGTATTCCACTTTGCTCGTCCGCATTTCCTTGCCGATGAATTGCTGAAATTCTTTCGGCGAAATTTCGCCGAGACCTTTGAAGCGCGTGATCTCCGGCTTGCCGCCCAGCTTCGTCACCGCCGCATCGCGTTCGTTTTCGTTGTAACAATAAATCGTCTCCTGCTTGTTGCGGACGCGGAACAGCGGCGTTTCCAAAATATAAACATGGCCGTCGTGGACGAGTTGCTCGAAGAACTTGAAGAAGTAAGTAATCATCAAGTTGCGAATGTGCAAACCGTCCACGTCCGCGTCGGTCGCGAGAATCACCTTGTCGTAGCGCAAGCCCTGGGTGTTGTCCTCGACGTTGAGCGACTGCATGAGATTATACATCTCGTCGTTTTTATACATCACGTCGCGCTTGAGATCCCAGACGTTGAGCGGCTTGCCTTTCAGCACGAACACGGCTTGGTTATTCACGTCGCGACAGCTCGTGATGGAGCCGGCGGCGGACTGACCTTCGCAAATGAAGACCATCGTGCCTTTACCTTTTTCCTTCTTCTTGTCGAAATGGTTTTTGCAATCCTTCAACTGCGGGATGCGGAGCGTAATGGCCTTCGCCCGTTCGCGCGCGAGCTTCTTCACGTTCTGCAATTCCTTCCGCAACTCCTGCGTGTCCTTGACCTTCGCGATGATCGTCTCGGCAATCGTTTTGTTGCGCTGGAAAAAATGCAGCAACTCCTCGCGCACGTTGTTGACGAGTTCGGTGCGGATTTCCGTGTTGCCCAGTTTATTTTTCGTCTGCGACTCGAACATCGGATCTTTCAACCGAATCGCCACCGCGCCGACCATCGCCTCGCGCACGTCGTCGCCTTCAAACTTGCCGTTGCAGTATTCGTTCACCGCTTTCAGCAAACCTTCACGGAAGGCGCTCAAATGCGTGCCGCCGTCACTGGTGAACTGACCGTTGACGAAGGAGAAAAACGTTTCGCCGTAACGCGAATTGCTGTGCGTGAAACAAAATTCCAGCGTCTTGCCAGAGTAATGCAGTGGCGAATACAGCGGCTCGCTGCCGTCCACGCCGAGTTCTTCCATCACCAAATCCATCAGGCCGTGACGCGACTGAAACACTTTTGGCTCCGCAAAGGTCGGCGTGTTGAGGATCAGCTTCAGCCCCGTGTTCAAATAGCTGTAATGCCGCAGCCGTCGCTCGACATATTCCATCTTGAATTCGCTGCTCTTAAAAATTTCCTCATCTGGCTCGAACTCGATGAATGTGCCGTTCGGCTCTTTGGTCTTGCCCGTGTCTTCTTTTTTTAATTTCCCAATCTTGAAACTCGCCTCCGCAAATTCGCCATCGCGATGGCTGCGGACAAAAAAGTTTTTTGAGAGCGCATTGACCGCCTTCGTGCCGACGCCGTTCAAACCGACGCTGAA
>JANYCI010000287.1 GCA_025360325.1 Limisphaerales bacterium
CGCTTCACGCAGGCGACGTTCAAACTGATCCGCTGGCTGCGCGTCCACTGGCATCGGCCGACCCCGCTGCCGCAAGCCCTGCTCCACCTACGCACCCTCTACGCCAAACTCTGATCATTCATGCAGGACACAAATGTAAAAGAGTGTTTCCGTTGTGTTCGCAATTTCTGAGCGGAGACTTTCAGCTTCAGTCAGTCGATGATTGGTGGGTAAATAATCTTTGCGAACAGCCCAAGCAAGAAATTGTCTGACCACAGCGCGGTAATGATTGCGGCTTTTGGCCGAAATAGCCTTCTTTTTATTGCGCGACTTTGATGCAATCTCTCCAAGGCTTTCAAAGAATTGATCAATATGTGTTTTTGTTAATTCGGACACCGCCGTTCCGGGAAAAGTGGCTGCGAATTTTTCTAGCTGTTTGCGGCGGTTGTAGGCGTATTTTGATGAAATCTGGGCGCGTTGACCGTCTGTTGATTTGGCCCGGACATCGGCTGCCTGTAAAAATTCAGATGCCGCGACAGCTAGGTCTGCCCTGTTAACGGTGGCATCATTAGCCAAAAAGCCATTTACAATTTCACGCATCGAACGCCCCGCCGCTCTTTTTAATAAATCAATCGCTTCTGATACAATCGTAGAAAGTGAAATTCGCTGTCCTTGAGGCCTAAAAGCATCCAGCATTTGAAAAGCCGTGATAGCGTCTCTTGTCTGAACAGCGCTCAACGCGACGATGGGATGTGCTTTCCATAGTTGTTCCGCCTTTTCCTTGGCCCCTTTAATAGCATCGCTCAACTTGGCAAAATGCTTCATCTGCCTTCTCCCATCTGCTCGGTAAACAATGCGGTAAAAGGGATAGTTCTTCTGCTTGCCGTAGATTTTGACCTCAGCCTTTTGATGACGAATGATCTTTGGGAAGCGCATTTTAGGCGTTGTTAATTCCTGTGGAATCTGTGCGGAATTTGTGCGGGAGTCAAGGAAACCATCAATTTCCGAAGAAAATTTGGTGCGCATAGCAGGACTTGAACCTGCACACCTTTCGGCACTACCACCTCAAAGTAGCGTGTCTGCCAATTCCACCATATGCGCAACCGGGCAGGCATGATGCCTGATGTGTCTCCGGTTGCAAGTGATTTCAGCGGCCAATAAGGTGTTCGATCCCGCGCCAGTGACCAGGATGCGTGGAATTGAAATCGGGGCCGTAAGTTTTTTCGAGATCCCATTGCAGCAGCACGCTGATGCTGTTCGCGCCGCGCCCGTTGGAGCGGATGGCATCAATCCCATACGCGTAGCCGATGATGAACTTGAATTTCTCCAACGGTGAGCGATACAAAATTCCTGCGCCCACGCCATTCACCCAATGTCCCGCTTGCGCTGTTCCCGAAAGATAATCAATCCCCGCCGTCGCACCGTTGAATTCCAAATTCCATTGCCGGTTTTTAGTGAGCGGCAGCAGATAGCTCGCGTTGAGTAGCGCAAATTTTTTTGCGCTTAACTCTTGGAAAAAAAATCCCGGCAGCGACAGCGGATACTCCGCCACGAGCGGCAGAAATCCACCGAGCCGATACGCGCTCATCCGGTCTGCGTCCACGCTCGTGCCGGCGATGAGGCGCGCAAAAAAATTCTGTTGGCTCTCCGGCAGCGTGTAGGACAGCGCCGCTGACGCCCAAAAAAGATGCGACGTTTTTTTCAGCTCGCGATCATTGGCGAAACCATACGCGCCATTGTCCGTGCGGTATTCGCCCTGATACCACGCGGCCAATTCCATTGCGAGATCGGGGAAAAGCGTTGGCTCAATGCCGCCGTAGCGCACGCCAGTGCGGATGCGAAAGGTCGCGCCGTCGGACGGACGCTGGAAATTTTTCGCGGTGTCTTCGTTGTTGTCGAAAAAAGAATAATGCGCCGCGCCGTGTAGCACAAAATTCAGTGGGATCAAATCCTGCGGGTTGAACAAATGATAAATATTGCCAGAAATTTCCGCGCTGTGGCCCTCGAAGGATTCGCCTTCAATAAATTTTCCGCTGCGAAGTTCGTTGTAACTATCCGCAAAACCGCCGCCCGCCAGCCCCACCGAAAAATCCGTGTGCGGCCCCAGCCCACGCACCACGCCGAGTTCGCCATCCACATACACCGGCGCGAGCGCGAGGCGCATCGTGAGGTTGGTGCGGAGAAAACCTGGCTCGTTGTGATAATAATACGCGTAGGCCGCGATCGGTGAACGCCCTTCCATCGGCTGGTTATAGCCCGCTTGCACGAGGTCGCGCTTCACGGGATCAATCTGCGCCAGTGCCGCGAACGGCAGCAAAGAAATCAGCCCGAAAAAAGTTTTGGAGAAAACGCTCACTGCCCATGTGATAAAATAAATTTTCCACATGGACAAGTGATTTGCCCACGCGCATCCGGTTGGCGGACACGAGAGCCGCTTTCCAAGACGTCACCGAACGGACGTAAAACATTTTCAACGTCCATTCAAACTGGTGAAATTTTTTTGGTAAACGTGGCCAAATTCGTTAATCGAATCCGACATTCAGGGCAGGAAGTCCGTCAATGCTCTTTTGATTTTTTTCGCGACGGTATTCGCGGACGCCATCCGCGCCCTTTGTTTTCGCCCATCTATGTAGCATTTTATCGCCGCTGAGCATTGGTTAAAATTTATCGCCGGATTCATTCGCTGGCAGATCGGTTTCGACCCAATCGCGGCGGGCGGCAACGGAAAAAAGCCGCTCACGAGAATAAAAACGCAAAGGCCAGTCCTTGCTGCCGAGCGGCGATTGCAACAGGGCCGCAAGCGAAACCGGCAGCGGCTCGTTGCGATGGCGCGCGATGTGTCCGGCGACGCCGCGCAGAAAAAGTCGCGTCAACGTTTCGTGGTAGCCGCCACTGTCCGTATTGGCCGTGCCGATGGCTTCGTTGTAAGCGCGGATGCGGCGGCGAACGAGGTCGAGCGCGTCGTCGGGCGGGTGATGCGTGAGATACCAGAGTGCCACGAGCAAATGGGCATGATGCGTCCAGCGGATTTTGGGCAACGTGCAAGCCTCCAAGTCGCGGATAAACGCTTCGATGTCGTGAGCATTTGTCCCGCAGTTCACAGCTTTATCTGTCGCGCATCAGACTCGGTCGCTCATTCACATGGCGTTTAGTTTTTTCACCTCGCCAAGAATTTCCGCAGCCTTTGTCCGGTCGCCGTGGCTGTGGCTGATTTTGACAAAGCGGACGCTGCCCGTTTTATCCAACACGAACGTGGCCGGGTAGGCCGTTTCCTTTGGCGCATCCCAACGCAGGTTGTAGGCGTTGACCAGCGTGTAATCCGGGTCGAGCACGTAGAGAAATTCTTTCGGCCATTCTTTGCCCTTCCAGTTTTTGAATTCTTCCGCGTGCGCCTTCAAGTCGCTGGCCGGGCCAGGATAGACAAAAACCAGTTGCGCCTTCGCATCCTTGAAGCCGGATTCCGACGCGATGAAGTCGTGAACCTGCCGGTCACAAATCGGGCATTGATAACCCGGCCAGCCGCGCAGGACGACGAGCACTACGTTTCCTTTGGCGGTCAATTCGCTCATTTTCACCGTCTGGTCATCGAGCGTCTTGAGCGTGAAGTCCGGGGCTTTGTCGCCCATCTTCAGCGGTTCGGCGGCGGAGAGCGCCAGCGGCGACGCGCAAAGTAGCAGCGTGAAAAAGCTCCGCCAAAAGCGCAGCTTGAGCGCATGAATTTTCGGGGCGATCTGATTTCGCGGCGTGGTTGTCGGTTTCGTTTTCATTTTGGTTGAGTGTGCTTTATAAAAGATTCGGTTCAAACAGGATTTCGCCAGACGATACAGACCTGTCTCTTTACCGTCAACATGGAAATAGACAGAGTTGTCTATGTCTGATAAATAATGACGCGTGCGGCTGAAAACGAAAAAAAGCGATTCTAAAATTTTTGAAACGGCGAAGCTCGCCGACCTTTCGCCGCGCGACCGCGTGCTGCGGACGGCGCTGGCTTTGTTTTACGAACACGGCGTCCATTCGGTCGGCGTTGACCGCATCATTGCCGAAAGCGGCGTGGCTAAGATGACTTTTTACCGGCACTTTCCTTCCAAAGCCAGACTCATTGCCGAATACCTAGCCTGCAAACACAAGGGCTGGGAACAATTGTTCGCGCGCTTTGCCGGTGATGAATCGAAGCCCGCGCTGGAGCGGCTGCTGGCGGTTTTCGATGCGCTGGAAGTTTTCATCCAACACCCCGAATTTCGCGGCTGCCCGTTCATCAAGAGTATGGCGGAATTCGGCCCGGAGCGGGACGCGCCGGAAGTGCGGCGTGAAATCACCGCGCACTTTTCTGGAATGGAAAAATTCGTCGCCGGCCTCCTCAAGCAAATCCGGCCCAAGGATTCAAAAAAGTTTATTCAACCCATCCTGTCCGTCATCACCGGAACAGTTGTTATTGCTCAAGCCAGTGGCCGCACCGACGTTGCCTCCAAGAATAAGGAATTAGTGCGAATGTTTTTATCTTGAACGGCGATCAATCCAGCTCGTGACGGCATTGAATGGGTTTGGATCGGCACGCACGAGGAATACAACAAGCTGGTGAATTAATCGTTTCATTGATTTCACCCGCATTTGCGGCGAAGATGTTTCCATTATGAGTTCCGAACAGAAAATTTTGACGCGCGATGTCGAGGCGTCCGTCGTCCCCATCGGCACAAAGGTCACGCTGCAAAAAGGCGAGACCGCGCACATCACCCAATCGCTTGGCGGCACTTACACCGTCATCGTGAATGGCAATATGTTTCGCATCGAAACGAAGGACGCTGACGCGCTCGGCATCGAAATTGTTGCCACGCCCATCACCGCCGCACCGAGCGGACCGATGACGCAGGAGCAACTTGAGAAAAAAGTCTGGGAGTCGCTCAAGACGTGTTACGACCCGGAAATTCCCGTGAACATCGTGGACCTCGGTTTGATTTACGATTGCCACCTCACGCCCGTCGGCGAGACGAATTACAAAGCCGATGTGAAAATGACGTTGACCGCGCCCGGCTGCGGCATGGGCCCCGTTCTCGCCCAGGACGTGCAAAATAAATTGATCTCGCTCGAACCGATTGACGAGGCCAACGTCGAACTCGTCTGGGATCCGCCGTGGAACCAAGGCATGATGACCGAAGCGGCAAAACTGCAACTGGGTCTGCTCTAATTTTCAGCCACGACTCGGGGCGCGGACAAGGTTGCCCGCGCTTCGGCATTTTTCCGCGCTCGTCCGGGTTTAATTTTTTTGTGCATACGTTGAAATTCAAACTCGTCATCGCCTACGACGGCACGGCTTATCAAGGCTGGCAGTTGCAGAAAATTGGCGTGGGTGTGCAGCAGAAAATCGAGGAGGCACTTGCGAACTATTTTCCCAGCGCACCGCGCGTTCACAGCTCCAGCCGCACCGACACCGGCGTCCACGCGCTCGGCATGGTCGCGCATTTTGAGATTCCCCGCGCGGAACTGAAAATGTCCGTTCGCCGTGTGGCCATTGCGTTGAACGCGTTTCTGCCGGACGATGTCCGCGTGCTTTCCGCCGCGCGCGTGCCCGAAAAATTTCACGCGCGCTTCCACGCCACTGGCAAGCAGTATCGTTACTCCGTCTGGAATCATCACGCCATGAACCCGCTGCTCCGCAACCGCGCCTGGCACGTTCCGCGCGAACTAGATTTCGCGAAAATGCGCGCGGCGGCGAAATTGTTGGTCGGCAAACACGATTTCAAATCCTTCGCTGCCACGCACAGTTACGAGATGGACAGCACCGTGCGGACGTTGACGCGCTGTTCCCTCAAACGCTCCGGCGCGAATCTCACCGTCATCATCGAAGGCGATGGCTTTCTCTACAAAATGTGTCGCGGCATCGTCGGCACGCTGGTGCAGATCGGCTACGGAAAATTTCCGCCAGACGAAATCCAAACCATGCTCGCCAAGACCGACCGCCGCGCCGCTGGCATGAGCGCACCCGCGCATGGACTCGTTCTTTGGAAAGTTTTTTATCAACCACCAAGACACCAAGTCACCAAGAAAACCAAGCCGAATTAAAATTCACTACTTTGTGCCTTGGTGTCTTGGTGGTTAATTTTGCATGAACATCGTCTTACTCGAACCCGAAATCCCGCCGAACACCGGCAACGTGGCGCGTTTGTGCGCGGCCACGAAATCCGTGCTGCACCTCATCGAACCGTTTGGTTTCAAGCTCGACGACGCGCAATTGAAACGCGCCGGCATGGACTACTGGCAACAAGTGGAATGGCACCGCTGGAAAAACTGGAGTGCGTTCGCGGAAAAAATTCCCGCCAGTGCGCGCCTGTGGTTCATCGAATCCGGCGGCGGAAAAAATTATTCTGATGTAAAGTTTTCGGCGGATGATTATCTGATTTTTGGCCGCGAGACAGCGGGTTTGCCAAAACAACTTTTAGAAACGCACCGCGAAAACTGGCTGCGGATTCCGATGTTCAACGCGCAATCGCGTTCGTTGAATTTGTCCAACTGCGTGGCGCTGGTTTTATTTGAGGCGTTGCGGCAGCAGGGATTTGCGGGCGAGATTTGCTGGCACCAATCTACTCAATAAAACGGCACGCCAAAAAAACGCAGTAGGAATACGAGCGTGCTATTGGTCAAGGAGCCGATGATTTTCCCCACGTCCGTGAAATTGATCAGCACGATGATGATGATGAAACCAAAGCGTGCGAAGTTGGCGAAGGTTTCGTAGCTCATGCCGGTCAGCACGCGCATCACTTGTGAGCCGTCGAGCGGCGGAACGGGAATGAGGTTGAAGAAACAGAGCAGCAGGCTCAACTGCGCGGCTTGCTCGCAGAGGGAAACGACGGCGTTCAAGTGAAAATCTGAACCGATCCGCGCGAACGCGATGAGGATGACGGCGAGTAACAAATTCATTCCCGGCCCGGCGAGTGTCACGAGGATGTCGTCAAATTTTTTGTTCCGCAAATTGGAGGGATTCACCGGCACGGGTTTCGCCCAGCCGAGCAAGTAGCGCCCCATGCCAGACGGCAAAAAAATCATCAGCAGCGGCAGCAGCACCGTGCCGATGGGGTCAATGTGGACCAGCGGGTTCAGCGAAACGCGACCTTGCAATCGCGCGGTATCATCGCCGCATTTCCACGCGGTCCAAGCGTGACCGTATTCGTGAAACGTGAGCAGCCCGATCAGCATTAGATACTGGATCAGGCCGTTGGCGATTTGAGATGAATCCATCGGCGACAGAATAATAATTTTCCCCGCGCGCGTCGAGGCTGGCTTGAAGTGCCAGCGGGCGCAGGCGTTCCGCAATTTATTTGGCGGCTAAAAATGTTTTGGCCATTCCTTCCAAAGTGCTGATCCACGAGGGATGTTCGTTCATGCAGGGGATGCGGGTGAATTCCTTGCCATTGCCAGCCATGAACTGTTCGCAGCCGCGCATACCGATTTCCTCAATCGTTTCGAGGCAGTCGGAAACGAACGCGGGGCAGATGACGAGGATGCGTTTCTTCCCTTCGTTGGGCAGGCGCGCGAGTTCGTAATCCGTGTAGGGCTTGAGCCACGGATCTTTGCCCAGTCGTGACTGGAAGGAGACGGAATATTTTTCCGTGGGCACGCCCGCGAGTTTCACAAACTCGCGCGTGGTGGCAAAGCATTGGGCGCGGTAGCACGTCGCGTGCGCGGGGCTGGGGACGTTGCAACAATCTCCCACCTTCAAGCAATGGCACTTGGTCGTATCGGACTTCAAAAGATGGCGTTCAGGAATTCCGTGGTAGCTGAAGAGCAAATGGTCGTAGTCCTTCAAATAATCTTTGGCACTCGCGACGAGCGCGGCGATGTAATCGGGCTGCTGATAATACGGCGGCTGCACGGTGACTTTCATTTCCGGTGCCAGTTTCGCCGCGACTTCTTGCACGCGCACGACGGCACTTTCGTAGCTGGACATGGCGTAATGCGGAAACATGGGGATGAGCAAAATTTCCGTCGCGCCCTTGGCCGCGAGATTTTTTACGGCGGCGGTGATGGACGGATTTTGATAACGCATCGCGAGTTCCACCGGCACGGAAATTTTTGTCTGCAACAGTTTTTGCACATTGCGGCTGCTCACGACGAGGGGCGAACCGTCTTTCGTCCAGATTTTTTCGTAAGCCTCGCCGGACTCGTGCGGGCGCTTGATCAAAATCAAGCCGACGAGCAAACGGCGCAACGGCCACGCTACGTCAATGACGCGACCGTCCATCAGAAATTCATTGAGATACCGCCGCACATCCGGCACAGACGGCGAGTCAGGCGAACCGAGATTAACGAGAAGAATGGCTTTGCTCATAAAAATTCAGCCACAGATTTACACAGATTTACACAGATGGAAAAAACTATTTGCGGGAGGAGGAGAAATTTTCGCACGGAAAATTATCTGTGTTTCATCTGTGCCCATCTGTGGCTAAAAAAGTTTTGCCACGCGTTCGGCGATGTTCGCGCCGGAGACAATTGAGTCGCCCAAGGAAACGCCATCGCGATAACAGCCCGCGAAAAATAAATTTGAATGTTTGGCTTCGAGGTTGGTTAGCAACTGGCGGTATTTTCCGTAGCCGACGTTGTATTGCGGAATGGCGCGCGGCCAAAACGCGGTGTGAACAAACGTCGGTTCGCCGCGCACGCCGAGGAGTTTGCGGAGATCGCTGGTGACGAGCGCAACGAGTTTGTCTTGCGGGAGCGACGCGAGTTCGGGCTGACGTTCGCCGCCGACGTAACTCGTCAGCATGAGATGACCATTAGGCACGCGATCAGGAAACAGAGCCGAGGAAAAAATCGTGCCGAGGATGTTGCATTTTTCGATGCCGGGGATGAGCATCCCAAAACCGCTGCACGGATGCGTGACGTCTTCGCGCTTAAAACCCAGCACCACACTCGCGACGGGGGGATGATGGATTTCCGAAAACGCGGAGAGGTCGATCGGCGCGGACGCGTGGAGCTGCAATTGGGCTAGGCTATAAGCGGTGCCGCAGAAAATCACGGCGTCAAATTCCGTTTCCGCGCCGGCCGCCGTGACGCGCCAACGTGAACCAGCGCGGGTGATTCTGGTGACGGGGCAGTTTAATTTCACTGCCTCGCCCAGTTTGGCCGCGAGCGTGTCCGGCAGAACCTGCAAACCTTCATCGAACGAAAATTTCGGCGCGCGGTCCTTCGCGACTTCACCGGATTTTTTTCGATCACGCACGCCGAAGAGTTGGCCTTTGATCATGGAACCGTAGTTATCTTCGAGGGCTTTGAGCTTGGGAAACGCGTG
>JANYCI010000276.1 GCA_025360325.1 Limisphaerales bacterium
ATCGCCGTGCGCGGATCGTCAATGTGATACGACACCATGGCGCGCGTGTGAATGATGTTGCGATCAGCCGTGATCGCGTAACCGTCCATCATCGGATTCAGCGACGGCCCGGCGGGCGGCTCGGTGCCGGCGAGTTCCATCTCCGGCGTGGTCAGATACCAGCCGACAGTGGAGGATACTTTTTGAATTTCCGAAATCGGAATGCGCACGACTTCATCCATCGGATACGGCAGCGACCAGTGCAAGCCCGCGCCGAGCAACATCTGCTGGCCTTCGCCGAGCGGTTTGCCGAAACGGAGAATGATCGCTTTTTCCTGCGGACCGACGGTGAAAAATCCGGCGGCAAAAATGATGATGACGAGCGCCACCATCGCGATTTTGACGATGACAAAGCTGCTGCGCAACGCCTCGGCGAGCGCCTGCGAACCGGCGTCCTGCAACTCCGGCGCGCGTTTATCCGCCGTGTGCGAATGGTCGTGATGATGTTGGTCGCTCATGTTGCGTAAGAAAGTTGTTTGCGGGGAGCATTTCGGGGAGCACAGCCGCCCCCGGCTGTGGCGGTTGACGCCCCGTCAACCGCACCGTTGCGCGCCATCGCGCAACGACGCGCGGTGGCGCGCGTCGGCCCCGACCGCGGTGGCGCGGTCAGGCACACGCGAGGCGCGTGTGCTCCCCAGCGTGCGCCGTGAATCTCCGGTTTGCCGGTGATGGTTGCAGCGGTTTTTTGCATGATCTGGTTGGAACAAAAACTCACTTGGCGGGCATACTTTGGAACAAATCAAACGGCGATTGCCGTTCGTCGAAAATCAGCGTTGTCTTCGAGTTCATGGAACTTTTCAATGTCTCCAGCCCGGCCAAAAATTTTGCGAGTTCAGGATTTTGCTGGAACACGCCGAGCGTCTTGGCGGCTTCGGCTTCGCCTTCTCCTTTGATACGGGTGGCGGCAGCTTGGGCGTTCGCGAGCACATCGGCGGCCTGACGTTCAGCGGCGGATTTTATTTTGTTCGCCTCGGCCTCGCCTTTGAACTGGGCTTCGCTGATGAATTTCGTGCGCTCGGATTTCATGCGTTCGAATACCGTTTGCGTGACGCTCTCCGGCAGGCCAAGTTTTTTGATGCCGAGAAATTCAAGGCTGATTCCGTAACTATGCGTGGCCAATTCAGTTTGCACGGAGGCTTGGATTTCTTTTTCAATCTCGTTGAACTTGATCTGCGACGCGTCCGAATTGACGAAGTCAGCAAGATTATGTTTGCCGATCACCGCCGCCTTCGCGCTGCGGAGCATGTTTTCCAATTGCCGCTGCGCCGCCTCGGCGGAACCGCCGGGGAACTTCGGGAAAAATTCCTTCGCATCGGAAATCCGCCAGCCGACATAAACGCTGGTCAGCAGCATGGTATTATCGGCGGTAAGATTTTCGCTGAACTTGTCCTCGAAATTTTGCACGCGCTGATCGAAGCGGTTGATGCTCTGAATGGGCCACGGCCATTTCACATACAAGCCGGCGTTGGTTTCCGTGGCCGTCGGTTTGAGAAACGTCGAGACGACGACGACTTCCGACTGCCGCACTTGAAACGTGAACAGCAGCAGCGCAAAGATCACCACCAGAACGGCGGCGATGATGATGGTCAGGAGGCTTTTATTTTTCATGGCGAATTGGTGATTGAAAGATTTTCCAGATCGGCGCGGACTTTGTCCTGCAAATCAAAAATAATGACGTCGTGCGTGTTCGTTACGAGCAGGACGTATTTCTTGGCGTTCTTCGTGGCGTCAGCAAAGGCTTGCAAATACAGGCGTTGTTTATAGACAGACGGCGCGGCCTTGAACGCGGGAATCTGGTTCGTGAACAGCGCGGCCTCGGCAAATTTCGCGGTCACGGAAAGCACGCGGTTCGCATCGGCCAGGTTCGTGAGTGTGAAAGACGCGGAGTCGGCCATCGCGTTCGTGCGGATGGCAGCGGATTCCGCATCGAGAATTCGGGCGATCTGCGTCTGCTGCGCGCCGACAACTTTTTCGTAAGTCGCGGCCACATCGCCCGCTGTCGGCGGATGAATGTCTTGCAGCCCGACGAAAACTATTTTCACGCCTAGCCGCCGCTCATTCGCCGAGGCTTGAATCGTCTCGCGCAACGCCGAGGCCGCTTCCAATCGTCCGTGTGAAAGCGTGTCATTCAAATCGCTGCCCGCGAAATAACGGACGACTTCGCGCGTCGCGAGGCTCTTGAGCAATTCTTCCGGCTCGCCATTGTTATAGACCCAGTTGGTGACGTTCACGATCTGGAACTGCACCGGGATGCTAACAGTGATGAGGCCAATGGGCTTGGCGTTTGCGGCGTTGGTGTCGGCAGTTGCAACCGCCGTGGCGCGATTGCCGACGAGGAAATTTTCCTCCTTCGCGTGCGCCACTGTCCAAAGGATTATGTTGCCGGATTCAGTTTTTTCATCCGGCGTGTAGCCGACGGCGAAAGACTGGATCTGCTCCGTGCGGAAATGATAAACCTTGTCCAGCGGCCACGGCAGTTTGAGATGCGCGCCCGGTCCGAACGTCCCGGCGGGCTTGCCGAAATGTTCCACCACTGCTTGTTCGCCCGCGTCCACAAACACGAACATCGAGGAGATGATCAGCACTGCAAATTGAATGAGCAGCAGCATCGCAAGATTTTTTTGGAGCGCTTGAAAAAACCACGTTTCGGAAACTTTGAAACCAAATTGATAATCCAAGGTCGCCGCCGCCGTGGTGAACAAACTTTCCGGCTGCGCCAAAATTCCGGCGACGCGGCTTTCGTAGAGCGGACGGGAAATTTTCCCTTTGACGCGGGGACGATACAGTTCAAGCAGCAACGTCAGCAAAGTTTCCAACGCCATCAACGCCAGCAGCACACACAGGCCGCGCGCAATCCAGAAATCGGCACGCGGAAATTTTAATTCCGCTCCCGCAATCGCCAGCGCGACGAGCGCACAAATGTAAGCGCCCGCCAGCAGAAAACTCGCGCCTGGCCGCAGCAGCCGGTGGTTTTCCAGCCGCGCCATCGTCACGGAAAAACGTCCGAACAAAAACAGCAGCAGCGCGAAGATTGAAAAGAGCGAGAGCGACGCAGTGGCGTTCGCGGCCTTCAAGGTGTCCCCTGCCCGCCCAGTCGCGGACCAAAATAGCCAAGCGCCGCCGATTTCCAGCAGTAGTAAAAAAATGGTGAATCCGGGAACAAAATATTTTTCAAATTGTTCGCGGGCGTTTTGCGCGGGGAAGCTGCCGCCGTCTTTCGTCTCGAATAGCGATGCGCCCCGGCTCTGCGCAAGTTCATCAAGTTCCAGTTTTTCCGCGCGCTCATTTTCTTCGAGTCGCATCTGGAACCAACTGACGAACGTCACGATGACGCCGAGGCCAAGAAAAATCGCCGCGACCGTTCCGGCGAAGGAGCCGGCGAATTGGGACACGCCCAAGCCCGCCAGAAAAATCACCAGTGCCACCCCGAGGTTCACCAGTCCGTTTTGTTTTGTGCTTCGTTCCATTTTTAACGTGATTCGTAATGCGTGCTGCGTGATAAAAAAACTTTCACGCAGCACGCGTCACGCATCATTTTTCAACTCAATTCCCGGTCATCAAACAGCGCTACCGCCAAGGCTAAAGCCGCGCCGGCATAAAAAATCATGTAGCCAAAAGCCTTGCCGACGTAGCTCCAATGAAACGTGTTCTTACCCGTTTCGAGTGCGTCGGCGAGCCAGAAAAGCTGCCAGTTCGGAGTGACGCTGTAAAGAGTCGAAGCCCACCAACTGCCTTTGGCCGCAGGCAAACCAAACAAATAATCGGACATGATGCCCACCAAGAAAACCGCCGAACAGACCGCGAGCGTTGCGATCATGTCGAACCGCGTGGAACACGCCAGCGCAATGGCGGCCAGAATCCAGAGCGCAAATAAAATTAAAATCCCCGCTGGAATCAGGTGCCAGTCCACCACCGCGCGATCACCGAGACTTTGCATCTGAACCACCATTGAGGTGATAAAAATAGTCGCCAATGTGACCAATACGACGAGCAGGAAAACCGCGTCGCTCACAAACGGGCGGCGCAGGAAATAATTGCTGAAGCCCGCGAGCAGATACGCCAGCGCGATTGCGCCGCCAAAAATCCCGATGGCGAGCAGATTGGTTTTACCGTAAGCATCGAACGCCATCCAACTGGCGAGCAGCACGCCGATGGTGTTGACGTAGGCGAGGAGTGTGAGCGCGGCGGCGAGGCCGGCAAATTTCGCCAGCAGAAATTGCGCGCGTCCCACCGGCTTGGATAACACCGCGAGCACGGTGCCGGAACGGATTTCGCGCGCCAGCGATTGCGACGCGCTCAACACTGCGCCGAACAGTCCGGACAAAAACATCACCGCGAGCGCACTGGTTTTGACGAGCTTCATTTCATCGCCGAACGCGAAGTAATACGGCACAGCGAGAAAAATCTCAAACATCACGGAACCGGTGAGCAGCAGCAAAAAGACGGGCTGCCGAACCAGTTCCATGAACGCATTGACCGCGATGTTGCGAAATTGGCGCATTGACGTTCGACCAGATTACAAATGGTTCGCACGTTTGCAAATGGTTTATCTGGAGGCACAGGGGGCGGACGTGGAACGTCGCAAGTCGCAATCTGGCCGTCCGCCGACCGATGTCGTTTTGAAAAACGTCTGGGAAATCACGGCGACTTGAGGCGGAAAAAATTTTGGGTCGCGTCGCTAAGGTTGTTGGTGAAGGACACGAGGCTGTTCGTGCCGGAAAAATTTGTCGTCAGATCCAGCCAGTTCACGAGGTTCGAGGAGCTTTGTAAAATCCACGGCTGGTTCGCCAGTGCGGTCGCGGAGAGTGTAAGGTTGGTCGCGCCGAGGGCGAACTGGAAGTTCCCAAAAAGTGGCGGCGGCAAATTAGTGAACACCGCCGTGACGCTCGCATTGTTTGTGGGCATGATGAAAAGCGTGGTGGTCGCCGTCGCATTGCTCACCCCTGCCCCGCTCCAGTTGGCGAAAATTTTTCCGCTCGGCGCGTTGCTCGCCGTCAGCGTGAGGATTGAACCCGCGCCAAAATTTCCGCCGCCGCTGCCGTTGCTCACGGCGAGCGTGTAGGCGGTGGCGAAATTCGTCTTCCAAAATTGTAGCAGCTTTTGCAGCGCGAGCGGCGCGTTCGTCGGCGCAGGGCGGCCAAGTTGATCGCCGGCGTTAATGCCGTGACAGTTCGCGCACGTCCGCACTTCGCCGGGACGGAACGTGACCCAATAACGTTCCTTCACCACGCTGTCATTGCCGTTCGTGCCGGTGAGTTGCCACGTCACGGCGCGGTTCGCGGGCACGATGGTCGCCTGCGAACCGTCGGACATCAGCTCGGTTCCGCCGATGGGCGGCAAGGTTTTGGTGCTCGCGTAATTGAACGCCGCCGCGTCGTGCATCGCTGTTGCCAGCACGCGGCGACCAGGAACCGCGACACCGTTCGGGCCGTTGGTGTAGCCGCGCAGATAATCCGCCTGCAAAAATTGCAAGTGCGTGATGTCATAAACTTTTCCGCTGTTCGCGATGGAATTTGTGCCGCCGGGAATTCGCAAATTGTAAGGCTGCTGTTTGTCGTTGCCATCGCGCGCGGTGACGTTGCGGCTGACGACGAGCGCAAGGCCGCGTTGCGCGAGGTCGGCCTGAAACGTGGCGAGGTCAACATTTGCGCTCGCAAAAACAGTTTGCTCGATGCTCGCGACCCCGGGATTCCACGGCGTAGGAATGAAGCGCGAACGGACTTCCACCGGTTGCAATTCCCACAGCGCATTCGTATGCGTCACGCGCGTGGTGCCGACCCAATAGATAGCGTTGTTCGAGAGCGAATTTGAAATGAGAAACTGGTTCGTGAAATAAAATGGCGACGCGGCGGAGTTCGTCAACAGGGTCAGCCGGAAATTGTAAGCCGATTTTGGAAACGTGGCCGTGCCGAGATTGGTGTCGAAGCCGCCGGGATAAATCGAAATGGGTGTGACGGCAGAAATTAATTTTCCATCCGCCATCGGCAGCGGGTTCCGGCAATTCAATCCGCCGTTGGCGGCGGTGACGTAGAAGAAGGTCATGTTGTCCGGGTTCAACGACGGCGGCCCGACTAGTCCGATGATTCGACCCGAAGTGTGCGCGCCGCCCGTCGGCGAAAAGTCCGGTGCGTCCACGCCTAGATACGTTCCATTCGTGCGCGGGTCTTCGGTGATTTGGAAAAAATTTTCGATGAAGTTGGTGTTTGCTGCCGTTACGCCTGCCGCATTGCGCGTGGCGAGCGTGGTAAAGGAAAACAAATTTGTATCGCCAAAAAACGAGCTGGCCATCGTGGCCGCAAACTCGTGGCGGCCCAAGTGATTGATGATCTCCTCTTCGCCGCCGGTCTCCGGCAACATCCACGGAAAAAAGAAATTAAAGGCATTGCCGTTCACGCCGAGCGCAAGGCGGTTGGTCGTGTCGTAGTTGCGCGGTTCAGGAAAACTTTCCGTGACATATGGCACGGTGGGCGCGTTCGCCGCCTCGCTGGTGAAGTTGTAGGAGCCGTTATTATTTGTGCCAAGCCGGTCGTCCGTGGCGTTCGCGTCCTGCACGAGATGATCCCAGCGCGTCTCGATCACGCGGCCAAAACTATCCACGAACGGATTGAACGCCCCGCTCGGCGTGTGGTTCAGCACGCGCAAATCGCCGGTCACGGAATCGAGGCTGTAAGTGCCGGTCACACTTGGCTTGCCGCGATATTCTTCGAGCTGCGGATACAAATTCGTCGCGCCACCGAACGGTCGGTCGGTCATAAAAATAATGCGGCTATCGGTGGCGTAAGTGGGATTGACGTTATTGTAATTCGTCGGTTGATTCGGAACTTTTACGATGGCGGGCAACGTGTTCGTGTTCGCAATCACCGCCGCGAGATTCGTGACTTCGTAAAGCTGCCAGAAAAAAATTCGCGCGTCGGCCGCGTTCGTTGGCGCGCCGACGACCATGCTGAAAATCATTTTCTGGCCGAGCCAGTGAATCGCCGGATCGCGCACGCCGATGCCGATGCCGTCCTGCACGCCGTTCGTGCCGAAACCCGCTCGGCGCGTGAGATTCACGAGGCCAAGATTGGTTGTCATCAACCAGAGATCGCCGCCGCGCCCGGCGTGTTCCGTATCGGCAACGTGATTGCCGAACAGTGAAACCACCGAGACGAACGTGTTGGAAACATTGCCGTTATTCTCGTGCGGCATTTGCACCTGGGTGACGAAGACGATGGGATTCGTGAGTGTCAACGCGCTGGCGGTGGACGTGAAGGTGGCAAACAGCAGCGCGGCGAAAAAGTTTTTCCAAGCTGTCATCTGGATTTTCATGGCTTCAATTTAGCGCGGTTGCAAAAAACTTCCATACGCCGGTCGGCGTAGTGGACGCGCATCTTGCCGATCCCACTACGGGCGCATCAGCCGGAAGAATTGCTTGTCCGCCTTTGGTATCGTGGCTGTCTGGCCATTGGTGAAAAACAACTGCGGCGTTGCTGCAAGTGTCCACGGGCCGTTCACTTCCGGCGCAGTCTCGATAAAAAATCCGTCCAGTTCCAGCGGCCACATCACGGCGACATTTTCCGAATCAATTTGTTTGAAGCTCGCGCGCGGCGCGACCGGCAGCACGCTGACACGCACGGGGGCAGACCAAGTGCGCGCGCCTAAGTTATCAATCGCCCGTGCGGAAAACGTGTAGTCGCCCGCCGCGAGATTCGTGGTGAGAACGTAAGGCGGATTCGTGACCTGCCCAATGATGAGTCTGCCAGAATAAAAATTCACCACGCGGATGCCATTCGGATCGCTCGCGTTGGCGGCCAGCAGCAAGTTGGTCGGCGCGATAAAATAATTTCCACCCACCGGATTCGTGAGCGCGATGGCGGACAGTGTGTTCGTGAGTGGATTGATCGCTAGGTTCACCACGACCGGTGCGGAAGTCATCTGTCCGTCGTCCACGGTGAACGTGAAAAAATCGAGGCCGGTGAAATTATTCGTGGGCGTGTAGGTCAAGTCTGGCGGCGTGCCGGTGAGCGCGCCGTGCGGCGCGGTGACGACGGTGAAATTGAGCGCGTCACCATCCGCATCGCCGCCAGTGAGCGTGAAATTCGTGGCGGTGTTTTCCCAAAGGTTCACGTTCTGCGGCCGCGCGACGGGCGGGCGATTGACGACAGGTGGCGGCGTGCTATCGAACGAATAAATTGCCGTGCCGAAGCCGAGATAAAACGTGTTGCTCACGACCGTGAGACAGTTGCCCGCCGCGTGCGCGGTGCCGACGTTCGGCGAGACGGGCGGTAAACCGTCGTTGAACTGGCTCCAGTTTTTTCCATCTAGCGCACGATAGACACCGCCGAGATTATTGCTGCCCTGATTCATGAAAGTATAGGTCACGCCTGACGAACGCGTCAGCACGAACGACACGCCGTAGCCAGCGGGCAAACCATTCGTGGCGGCGAACACCGAGCCATCGCGCGGATTCCAGCTGATGAGTTTCACGCCGCTCCAGATGGCTTGTGCGGGGCTGCTCGCAGGCAAAAAGTTTTCGCACAGAAAATTTCCGTAGTGATCAATCCCTGCCACGCGCGCATCGCCGGTGCGCCCGAGTGGGTTCACGGAATTGGTGCTGGTAAAATTCGGATCGAGGCTGCGCCACGTCGCGCCATTGTTCGTCGTGTGTAGAAAACCGCCGGTTTCCGTGCCGATGACGACTTCATTATTCCACCCGGCGCAGATGGAAAAAAGCGCACCGAACGTGCCTTGGTTGGAGAGTGGCATGGGAAAATAATTCGTGGGCACGCGCGCATTGATGTCGAACGCGGTGAAATTTTTTCCACCGTCCGGGCTGCGGTAGGCGTAAGGAAAAAATCCAGAGCCAGCCCACAGCGAGCCATCCGCCGCGATAGAAAAATTCCCGACGTTGCTGGTGTAGGGATAATTTTTGCCCGTGATGACGGACGCGTGCCAGAGTTGGTTCGCCTCATCCCACCAATAAAAAACCGGGCGCGTGTTCGTGGATGAGCCCGGCGGGTTAAAGGTGATACTGTTGGAACTCACGTTCACCGGACTGCCGGAGATGACCACCGTGCCTTGAGGCGTGGCGGCGAGGTGCTGCACCGCAAAGCCGTTGGTGTTCGTATTCGCATCCCACAGCGGAAAACCGTTGAGCGGCATGGCGGAAAAATATCCATTCGCGAATGTCGTGCGATAAACACCGTCGAGGAGGGTGGAGTAAAAAATATTCGTGCCATCCGTCGCCAACTGTGCGCCGGACGCACCAAACTGTGCGTTGGGAATGGCGACATCCGTCCAGTGCGACCAAGTGTCAGCCGACGCGCGGAAGGTTGCCGAGGGAAACAAAAACACGGCTAACAACAAAAACATTCTCATGGCTGGACGGCGATGTGGCACAGTGTTTAATTTAGCAGAGCGACAGTTGGTTTGCGAGTTTGGCGTAGTGGCGGCGGGCCGACGCGGCGGCGCGGGCGAAGCAACGAAAACTCTCGGAGTTGGAAGCACAGGGACTGCTTCAGGCGTTTGAATTCACGACGAACTGGCGGGGAACACGTTGAAGGATTTTCTCGAAGCGCGCGGAACGGAGAGTAAAATGGAATCTGAAAAAATCTGCCGGGCTGTCAAAAAAACCATTCAAACAAGCCACGCCAAACAAAACTAGGGCTGACGCCTTTATGCAGCCTTGGTTGCCGCCTTTGCTGGAAAGAAATCGTCCGTCATAATTCTCGATAGTGCCAGAACCAGAGACTTGGCAGCTTATGGGAGTTGCTGGATTAGTTTTTTTTGCGTTTAGATTACGCCGCCGGCTAACAGCTTGATAGGCTGCACCGCTCAACGCCCCATTTAGTTATTTTCGCTCAAGCAAGTTATTGCCTGGGTTGAGGGTAAAGTTCTCGTCAATCTGTTCAATCTAGCCTATCACCTAGCGGGCTTTCAGCTCAAGCGCGTTTTCAATGCCGAACGGCATACGCAAATCGAACGAATACCAGACCAAGCGTGAACCAGAACGCCTGCCAGAAGTGATCGCGCGGAATGACATCGGGATGGCGGCGGCTACGGCGGCGGGCAATGGCTTGTGAAATGAAGGCTGAAATGATCGGTGCCAAAACCAGATTCAAAATCTGCAAGGCCGGGTGGGAAATCCAAGTCCGTTTGAAGACGAGCATGGATATGATTGCCAGACCGCATCCGAGTAGAAAAAAAGTCAAGCACTTGCCAGTAAGATTGGCTGCTTCCCAACCGTCTTTCCGGGACAACGGCCAGTCAAACGGAAGGTTGGAAAAAATCTCCAGTAGAAATTCAAAGAGAAATTGCAGGATGACAAGAATCAGGTCTTCCATGGCGCGGAAAAATTATTCGCGCGGATGAAAATTGGATTGCGCGGCGAGTTGGGACCAGAGTTGTTTTTCTTCGTCGCTCAATTCAGTGGGGAAAACAATTTTGATTTCCACCATCAAATCGCCACGGCTGGAAAGGCCGCGTCCGCGCAGGCGCAGCTTGGTGCCGCCGCCGCTGCCGGGCGGTATCTTGATGTTCACGCGACCGGTGAGGGAGGGAATGGAAATCTCCGCGCCGAGCGCGGCTTCCCACGGCGCGAGTTCGAGTTCGTGGGTGATGTTCGCGCCTTCGACTTCAAAATCAGGATGGCTGGCGAGGCGGATATTGAGAAAGAGATCGCCGCCGTTTTGACCGCGCCCGGAGACGCGGAGTTTTTGCCCGTCTTGGATGCCGGGCGGTATCTTGACTTGGTGCGACTCGGTGCGGCCTTCGTGCTGGACGGTGATGGCGCGCACGCCGCCGTGAAACGCTTCTTCAAGCGTCACCAAAATGTCGCCTTCAACATTTTTGGCGTGGCCGGATAAATCCGGTGCGCCCGGCGCGCCGCGTCCGCGTGCGCCGAACAGTTGCTCAAAAAAACTACTGAAGCCGGTGTTGCCAAATTCAAACTCGTGGTTGCCGGCGCGCGCGCCGCGATGATTTTGCGCGTTGCTGAAACCACCAAAGCCGGGGGGCGCACGGAACTCCGCGCCGGATTTCCAGTTCGCGCCTAGCTCATCATATTTGCGGCGGTTGGCGGTATCGGAGAGGACTTCGTAGGCTTCGTTGATCTCCTTAAATTTTTCCTCGGACTTTTTTTTATCCTTCGCCACGTCGGGGTGATGTTCGCGGGCGAGTTTGCGAAACGCTTTCTTGATCTCGCCGTCCGGCGCGGTGCGCGGAACGCCGAGAGTCGCGTAATAATCTTTGAACTGGGCAGGCATCAGGGGGAGAATTTGCCTGCTCCCGGAAAATTGTCAAAGCCAGAGGTTCGCCGAAAAAGATTATTTTGCCCGTTGCTTGTTGTTCACGCTCAAAAAACGCGTGGCTGGCCCTTCGTTGGTGGGTCGCATTACTTTCACGAGAATTTGCTCGGCGCGCGAGGCCTCGCAGAAACGGATGGCGTCTTCGGCGGTCTTGACCGGCTCGCGGTTGATTTCCACGATCAAATCATTGACTCGCAGACCGGCCTCGGCAGCGTTGGAATCTTGGCCAACTTCGATGACCAACGCGCCGATCAAATCGGATGGAATCCCCAGCAGCCGGCGGGTTCGTCCGTCCAAGTTGTGCACACTCACGCCACCGAGCATATCGGCCTTGCCGGTGTCGGCGGGCGGGTGATTCATTTTGGCTGGCACCACATTTTCATCCGGCAATTCGCCAAGCGTGGCCGCAATTTTTTTTCCCAAGCCGCCACGGATGATCTCTAAATTCACCGGCGAGCCGGGCGGCAACTGCGCGACGGTGACATTGAAATTTTCTGCGCCAGAAATTTTTTTCCCGTTGAGGGCGACGATGACATCGCCAGATTTCAAACCCGCTTTTTCCGCCGGGGAACCCTCGCCGACCTCGGCGATGAGCGCGCCGCCGGAATTTGCGACGCCGAAAACTCTTGCCAGCCCCGCATCCAAATCTTGCGGATGGATACCAAGATAACCGCGCGCCACGCGGCCACCATTGATGATTCCTTCCAGGACGCTGCGTGCCAAATTGATCGGCACGGCGAAACCGACGCCTGCGCTCGTGCCGCTGGGACTGACGATGGCGTCGTTGATGCCGATCAAACGGCCCTCGGCATCTACGAGTGCGCCGCCGGAATTACCTTTATTGATGGAAGCGTCCGTCTGGATAAAATCCTGATAGTGGCGAATAGAATTACCTTCATCCGTGTCCGGCAGGCTGCGACCGAGCGCGCTGATGATGCCGCGCGTCACGGTCTGGCCGAGGCCAAAGGGATTACCGATGGCGAGCACGACATCGCCAACTTCCAACTGGCTGCTGTCGCCGAGGGTGATGGCGGGTAAATTTTTGGCGCTGATTTTCAAGACCGCGATGTCTGTCGCGGAATCGTTGCCGATAATTTTTGCGGAGTATTCGGTCTTGTCGTCGGAGATGCCGACTTTGATTTCATCAGCACCCTCGACCACATGGTTCGCGGTCAGAATGTAACCATCCGGCGTGACGATGATACCGGAGCCAAGCCAGTTTTCGCGCCGCGTGCGTTCCATTTGCCGGAAATACGGATCGGACATCATCGGGGTGCGGAAGTAACGTTGCTTGACGTAGCGCGAGGAATAAATATTCACGACGCTCGGCGCGGCTTTTTTTACGATGGACGCGTAACTATTGCCGAGCTTCGGATCACGGTTCAGCGGCGCGGAGGAAACATTGATGGCTGGTGGCTGATTATCGCGCGCCCACAAGGTGAAATGCGAAACCGCCAGCACCGCCAGCATCCCAACCGCTGCCGCCGTATAAATTCCAAAAAGTGAATGTTTCCTCATACGCAAGGATAGACAAACGAGCGGCGATGACGTTCAAACAGCAAACGCTCTTGAAAGGGAACGAATGTGGCAAGACGCACGCTCATTTCCCCCGGCTTGCTTCGCCGCCGCCAGCGCGCTACATTTTTTCCGCCGAATCATGCAAACATTTCAAATCATCTTCACGCCGACGAGCGCCGCCGAAGTCGCGCGGATGCCCAAGGAATTGCAACTCCAGATTCTCGGCGATTTTCGCGGCCTGCCGCAACACGTCCTCGAAGGCGAGTTGGAAGATTTCGGGCGGCTCGAAAGTGATGGCCATGTGCTGCACCGTTTTCGCCTCGGCGATTACCGCGTTTATTTTGAGCGTCATAAACTCGGTGTGCTCGTCCACCGCATCTTGAGTCGCAACACGCTGAAAGATTTTTTCTACCGCTCTGGCATCAAGACCGGTGAAGATGAAACGCTTCAGGAAAATCCGAAGTTTTGGGAACTCATCGAATCGGCCAAGACGACCAACGGTTGACCGCCGCATTTTTTCAAAAAGCAAAACGCCCGTGTGATCGTTCACACGGGCGTTGTTTTTTCACTCCCGAAAAAATTCCGGGGTGCTTACGGATTCCATTGCAATCGGTAATACGCCGAGGCCGGCACCACGCCGAGGTCGCTGAAACCATCCGTCCATTCAAACGCGCCCGTCGCCGGTGCGTTCGTGGTGAGGATGGTGGCCCACACCGTGAGGTTGGTGCTGCGCTGCACGCCATACGGATAACCGGGGATGCCGAAGAAGCCAACCGTGGCCGTGCTGCCGCTGACCACGATGCTCGCGCTCTGGCCGGTGACAAACGGCTGCACGACGATGTTCACATTACCAGTGGTGCTGCCGCCGTTGGCGTCATCCACGGTGTAGGTGAACTGGTCGTTCAGGTTGTTGGTGTTCTGGTAGAGCAGGAAGCCGGCAGCGTTGGAGAGCGTGACGCCGTTAGTGCTCGTGCCGGTCGCAGAAAGCGTCACCGTGTCGCCATCCAGATCGGTGACGTTCGTGAGCAAATCCGCAATGGTGATGCGGAGCGTGCTGATGCCAGCATTGCGATAGTAGTTCACATTCGCCGCGACCGGCGGATGATTGGTGACGACCTGCGCGAGCGAATTGGTGCTGCCGAAATAATTCACATCGCCGAGATAGGCGGCGGTGATCGTGTTCGTGCCGCGCGCCAACGTGCTGATGCTGTCGCTGACCGCGACGCCGAGCGTGAGTGCGTTCGTGCTGATCGGCGTCGCGCCGTTATAGAACGTCACCGAGCCGGTGGCGTTCGTCGGCGCGAGCGTCGCGGTGAAGGCGACTGCGCCGAGATAGCCGGACGGATTCAACGAACTCGTCAGCGTGAGCGCTGTCGGGCTGATGCCAAGGATCACGGAAATGGTTCCGTTGACGGCAAGATTATTCGTGTTCCACACCAGCACGCCCGTCAGCGGCGGCAGGACGAGGTTCGCAAAACTGCCGCTGTAACTGCCCGCCGCAAACAGCGTGAACGTGTCGCCCGACTGAAGTGCGTCACCGACATTAGTGACGGTGAGCGTGCCGCCGTAGTTCACCGTCGTGAGGCCGGATACTTTGTTCGCCGTCTGCGCGTTGGTGCGGTTCAGGTTGAACACCGCATTGCC
>JANYCI010000314.1 GCA_025360325.1 Limisphaerales bacterium
AAAAATTTCCGCGTCGTGCGGCCAGCGGTTTTGCTGCAACAATTTCAACGCGGCGCGCGGCGCGGCGGGTTCGTCGCCGTGGATGCCCGCACTCAAGTAAATGCGGAAGGGGGAGTGCGGAGTGCGGAGTGGGACCCGGTGCAGCGCGAGCCACGGGAATTCGCCGTGCGTGTGGAAAATTTCTTTGGTCCAGCCGTGGGTTTGCGCGGCGGTTTCGATTTCGCGCAACACGGCGTGAAGGTCAATCCGTTCACCGTGATAGCCGCCGTGATTTTTACCAAGTCGCTGCATGGGTCAAAATGATCTCAAGGTTTTCTGGCCGAGACCAGATAGCTGATGCTGCCGCCGGCCGTGTGGAAGGTGTTCGCAGAAATAGCGGATTGTTCGCGTTGAAATTTTTCGACAATTTCAGAAAATACTTTTTCAAAAAAGTTTTCCTCGCCGCCGCCGAGCCGGAACAGGCGGCGCATTTCTTGCTTGTTCCACGGGCCGGTCGCGGAGTTTTTCCACTGTTGATCCTGGGCGAGCATGGCTTTTTGCGCCGGCGTATCGTAGGGCGGAAAGAGCGACGCGGGGCGGTCCGCCTGATGGACCGAAATGTCGCGCAAGCCAAGCTGGGCAAAGCAACCGGGCAGCAGGTCGCCGAAACTGTGATTGCCTTCGCCAGCGGCCAGGCGTCCGCGATGTTGCCGGAGCCAGAATTCAAAACGGCGCACGAGGATTTCCACCGGCTCGTCTTCAGTGAGCGACGTGAACGTTAGATAATTCCAAAAATTATTTGGCTCAACGCAGATGAGCAAGCCTCCGGGTTGCAGGATGCGGAACATTTCGCGCAGCGCGTCGAGCGGTTGCGCGAGGTGCATCAGCAAGGTTTGGCAGGTCACGACGGCGAAACTATTGTCCGGCAGCAGCAATCGGGTGGCGTGGCCTTGGTGAAAAGAAAATAATTGTGGATCAACGTGCGGAAAATCGCGGCGGAAATGTTGCGGAGCTTCGGCGACCCAACGCGGCTCGCGATCCACGCCCACGAGCCGGGCGGGTGCGTGCAAATACGAATACAACAACCGCGACCAATGACCGAGTCCGCAGCCGATGTCCGCAAGCGAATCGGCTTCGTGCAACCGCCAGCGCGCGGCCATGAGGTCAAGGAAGTCGCGGTTCCACCAGAAGTCGCGCTGTTCGCCGAACCATTCGACGGAGTGTGGCTGGTCAGAGTTTTTTCCGGGCGGCGGCATGGCGGAAGTTTCAGGCAAACGCGCACCGGCGCAAAGCATTTTTTGGACGCCACCAACCATTTTTTATTTTCCACTGACAATTTGTTACGGCTGGGTTACGCTCGCCGCATGGCTAGACCGCCTTTGATTTTGATCACGCCGGGCATTGCGAAAAGCGGCTTTGAATTCAGCGACCTTTCCGTGAGCCTCGCGGTGCGTTACGAAGACGCGATCCTCGCGGCGGGCGGAATTCCGGTCATTGCGCCGGTCACCTCGAACCGCGCTTTGCTAGCCGAGGCGGTGCGGCGGACGGATGGCGTGTTGTTCACGGGCGGCGATGATATCAATCCCGCGCTCTACGAAAAAAATACGCCAAAAAAAATCCTCAAGACGGTGGAGCAAACGCCCGATAACGGAGCGCGGGATTCCCGCGAGTTGGCCTTGATCAAAGAAGTTTTTCGGCAGCGCAAGCCGGTGCTGGCGATTTGTCGAGGGCATCAGATGTTGAATGTGGCTTTTGGTGGCAAGCTGATCGTGGACATCGCGTCGCAGGTTCCGGGAGCGTTGCCACACCAGCAATCGAAGCGCGCGTTTGAACTGGTGCATGAAGCGGCGTTGACACCGGGCAGTTTGCTCGCCAAGATTTGCGGCGGCAAGACGTTGCGGATGAACAGCACACATCATCAGGCGATCTTGGAACCGGCCAAGCCGTTCGTAGCGACGGCGGTAAGTGCGGATGGAATCGTGGAAGCGATGGAATTGAAGCCGGGGTGGTCGGCGCGGATGCCGTATCTGTTGGGCGTGCAATTTCATCCCGAACGGCTGGTTCAGCTTCACGCGAAATATCGGAAAATCTTTGGATCATTTGTGGCCGCTTGTGGTGAATAACGGAATTGAAATCATGAAAGGCAAAATTTTAATCGTGGACGACGAGCCGCTCTTGCGCTCGATGCTCAAGGCTCTGCTTGAAAAAGAATACACCATCAGCGAGGCCGACAGCGGCGCGGCGTTGAGAAAATTATTCGCCCTGCCCGCGCCCGACCTCGTGCTGCTGGACTTGCGACTACCCGACGCTAACGGTCTTGATCTCCTCGTCAAAATAAAAAAACTTTGGTCAGACACGGAAGTCGTCGTCATCACGGGCGAAGCGACCTTCGAGGCAGCGGTGCTGGCCACCAAACGCGGCGCGTTTCATTTCATCACCAAGCCGTTTGAAAATTCCATGCTGCTCGTCACCATCGAACGCGCCTTGGAAAACCGGCAGCAAAAAGAGGAAAACCATTCGCTCCGTCGCGCCGTCGCCACGATGAGCGGCGGTTCCGCTGCGGTGTTTCAGAGCGCGGCGGTGCAAGCCGTCGTCCGCACCATCGAGCGCGTCGCACCGAGCGATGTCACCATTCTCATCACCGGTGAAAGTGGTTCCGGCAAGGAAGTCATCGCCGACCTTATCCACAGCATGAGCAACCGCGCGAAAAATCGTATCGTGAAAGTCAACTGCGCCGCCCTGCCCCGCGATCTGATCGAAAGCGAATTGTTCGGTTCCAAAAAAGGTTCCTACACCGGCGCGCACGCGGATCGTGAAGGGCTTTTCCGTCAGGCTGAAGGCGGCACGTTGTTCCTCGACGAAATTTCCGAGATGCCGATTGATACGCAGAGCAAGCTGCTGCGCGTGTTGCAAGATCAGGAAGTGCGTCCGATTGGTGATACGAAAAGTTACAAGACCGACTGCCGCATCGTCGCCGCCACCAACCGCAAGCCTGACGAAGCCATCAGAGACGGCAAGCTGCGCGAAGACTTGTTTTACCGCATCAGCGCGATTTCCGTTTACATCCCGCCGTTGCGCGAACGTCGCGACGACATCATGCCACTCGCCAACGCCTTTCTGAAACGCTACGCCGCGCAAGCCAAACGCGCGCTCACCGGCTTCACGCCGCAGGCGATGGATCGCCTCACGAGTTTCGACTGGCCCGGCAACGTGCGGCAATTGCAGAATGAAGTGCAGCGCGCCGTGCTGCTTTCCGAAGGTCCCGGCGTCAACGTCACCGACCTTTCGATCAGCGAAGTGAAATTTATTCCTACCGACGGTCACGATACCAGTTACACCTTGCTCGAAGGCGTGGAGCGCAACGCCATCATCCAGATGCTCAAGGAAACCGGCGGCAATAAATTGGAAACTGCCAAGCGCCTCGGCATTGGTCGGCAGACGCTCTACAACAAGATCAAAGCCTACGCGATTGACGCGTGAAGGGTTTGATTGGAGTGTCCGTGTCGGCTTAAATCTTGACTTAACACAGGTGTCGTGTGAACGTTTTGTCTATGTCACTCGCAAAAGAATTCAAGTATTACTTGGCGAACAAAGATGCCCTGATAAAACAATATTCGGGCAAGGTGATTGTAATCAGGGATGAAAAAATTCTGGGTGTTTTCGACTCCGAAATTTTGGCCGTTGAAGCCGTTTCAAAAACCCACCCGTTGGGAACTTTTTTAGTTCAAAGATGCGAACCAGGTGAGGAATCAAATTCGCAGACATTTCATTCGCGTGTGCTGGCTGTTGCTTGAGAGCAAAATCCCAGGGGCATGCCACACAATTCCTTTACACTTAAGCCGGGCAGGAAACTTCGAGCGTTGGCAACAAAAGTAAGCATTTGCTGCGGGTTTGACCCAAAGTCACCAAGTCCACATCCGCCGCTTTTGGAATTTACCGCCATTTGGGACACGGGTGCCACCGGCTCGGTGATCTCGCAAAAAGTTGTGGATGGGTGCGGATTAAAACCAATTGGAATGGTCACAGTTCACACCGCTGGCGGCGAACGCCAATGCGAAACTTACTTGGTAAATATCAAGCTCCCGAATTCAGTTGGTTTTGCGAACGTGCTCGTTACCAAAGCCGACATGGGTGAAACGGAAGTATTGATTGGCATGGACATCATCAGCGCGGGAGATTTCGCCCTCACCCACAAGGAAGGGAAAACGTGCTTCAGCTTTCGCGTGCCTTCACTGTTGCATATTGATTTCGTTGAAACCGCAAATCTGGTGGCCGCCGGAAAAATGAATCCCTACGATCCCTGCTTGTGCGGCAGTGGCAAGAAATTCAAGTTTTGTTGCAAAGACATTGGTTGAAACGTTCGACTAGGTCACTATCAATCGCCGCCACTTCGCTTGACACTGCTGCCTGCAAACTTCATTTTCTTGTCCTGACTTTTAATCAAATGAGCGCATCACACAACTTGTTCAACACGCTGCAAACTTTTCAACTCGGCAACGGCCAGCCGGGAAAATTCTACTCGCTGCCCGCCCTGGAAAAAGCTGGCGTCGGGCCGATCTCAAAACTGCCCGTCTCCATCCGTATTGTTCTTGAATCCGTTTTGAGAAATTGCGATGGCAAGAAAGTTTCCGAGGCCAATATCAAAGAACTCGCCAACTGGCAGGCCACCGAAACGCGCACGGCGGAAATCCCATTCGTGGTCGCGCGCATCGTGCTGCAGGATTTTACCGGCGTGCCGTTGCTCGTAGATTTGGCGGCGATGCGCACGGCGGTCGAGAAGCTTGGCAAAAATCCAAAAATCATCGAACCACTCGTGCCGGTGGATTTGGTCGTGGATCACTCGGTGCAAGTTGACTTCGCGGGCGGTGCAGATTCGCTGGCGCGTAATTTGGATTTGGAATTCACGCGCAACCGCGAGCGCTACCAGTTTTTGAAATGGGGAATGCAGGCGTTCGACACCTTCAAGGTCGTGCCGCCGGGCATCGGCATCGTGCATCAGGTGAATTTGGAATACTTGGCGAAGGGCGTGTTGAGCGCGGGCGATGTTTATTATCCCGACACGCTCGTCGGCACCGATTCGCACACAACGATGATCAACGGTCTCGGCATCGTCGGCTGGGGCGTCGGCGGCATCGAAGCGGAAGCCGGTATGCTAGGTCAGCCAGTTTATTTTCTCACGCCCGATGTCGTGGGCGTTCACCTCACGGGCGCGATTCGTGAAGGCGTCACCGCCACCGATGTCGCGTTGACCGTCACGCAAATTCTTCGTAAAGCAAAAGTCGTCGGCAAGTTCGTAGAATTTTTCGGCGTGGGCGCGGCGGCGCTGCCGCTCGTGGATCGCGCGACCATTGCAAACATGGCACCCGAATACGGCGCGACGATGGGCTTCTTCCCCATTGACGCCGAATGCGTAAATTATTTGAAGGCGACTGGTCGCAGCGATGAAGCCGTCAAGACCTACGAAAATTATTACAAGGCGCAAGGCTTGTGGGGCATTCCGAAGAAGGGCGAGATTATTTACTCGCAGGAAATTGAATTGGATTTGAATTCCGTCGTGCCGAGTGTTGCTGGCCCGAAGCGTCCGCAAGATCGGATTGAATTGCCGAAGATGAAAAATGAATTCATCAGCGCGTTCTCGAAACCCGTCACTGAAAATGGTTTCGGCATGAAGTCAGAAGACCTCGGCAAAACCAAAGCCGATGTCTCGCTCAACGGCCACAAATCCACCATCGGTCACGGCTCTGTTTTGATCGCCGCCATCACGAGTTGCACGAACACATCGAATCCGAGCGTCATGCTCGCCGCCGGTTTGCTCGCGAAGAAAGCCGTCGAACGCGGCCTCACCGTCAACGCTTCCGTCAAGGCATCGCTCGCGCCCGGCTCGCGGGTTGTCACGGATTATTTGAACGCGACCGGCCTCCAGCCGTATCTCGACAAACTCGGTTTCAATCTTGTTGGCTACGGCTGCACGACGTGCATTGGCAACTCCGGCCCGCTCGCTGCGCCAATTGAAGATGCGGTGCTGAAAAATAATTTAATCGCAGCGTCCGTGCTTTCCGGCAACCGCAATTTCGAGGCGCGCGTGCATCAAAACATCAAGGCGAACTTCCTCATGTCGCCGCCGCTCGTCGTGGCGTTTGCGCTTGCGGGCCGCGTGGACATTGATCTTTCTCACGAGGCGCTCGGCAAGGATAAGAATGGCGCGGATGTTTTTCTGAAAGATTTGTGGCCAAGTTTGAAAGAAGTGCGCGACCTCATGCAGGCCGCGTTGCAACCGGAAATTTTCCGCAAGCTCTACAAAGATTTCGCTGCGCAGAATCCGAAATGGAACGAAATCTCCTCCAGCACTGGCAACGTGTATGAGTGGGACCGCAAATCTACTTACATTCAAGAACCGCCGTTCTTCGAGAATTTCTCGATGACGCCCGGCAGCATCAAGCCCATCACCGGCGCGCGTGCGCTCGGCATTTTCGGCGACAGCGTGACCACCGACCACATTTCACCCGCCGGCGCGTTCAAGAAAACGACGCCCGCCGGAAAATATCTCATCGAGAACGGCGTCGCCGTGGAAGATTTTAACAGCTACGGCTCGCGTCGCGGCAACGACCGCGTGATGACGCGCGGCACGTTCGCCAACGTCCGCATCAAAAACCTCATGGTTCCCGGCGTGGAAGGCGGCGTGACCAAGTTGCAACCGTCTGGCGAACAGGTCAGCATCTACGACGCTTCGATGAAATATCAGGCGGAAAAAACGCCGCTCGTCATCATTGCCGGACAAGAATACGGCACTGGCTCCAGCCGCGATTGGGCGGCGAAGGGAACGAATCTTCTCGGCGTGGAAGCCGTCGTCGCGCAGAGCTTTGAGCGCATTCATCGTAGCAACCTCGTCGGCATGGGCGTGCTGCCGTTGCAATTCAAGGAAGGCACCACCGCGCAGACCTTGAAACTCGACGGCACGGAGACCTACGACATCGTCGGCCTCGACGCGAACATCAAGCCGCAGCAGGACCTCACGCTGAAAATCACGCGCAAGGACGGCTCCGTGGAAAATGTAAACGTCCGCTGCCGCATTGATACGCCCATCGAAATTGACTACTACCAGCACGGCGGCATTTTGCCGTTTGTGTTGCGCCAATTGGTCGCGAAGGCTTAATTTCCGGCAAATAAAATGAGTGCCATCTCACAGGCGGAAGCCGACGCACTCTTGGCGTTACCGAAAATTTTCAAGAGCGACGAGCCAATGGAGTTTGCCATGACGACTCCGATGGATCACGAACTTGTCTTGCTTTCAAATGACCGGCGAGAGGAATTCATTCTCACAATTGAGCGAGGCAATCGAAAACGGGCGCGTCTCAAATATCAAACTCGCGCGCGAAAAATTGTAGTTCTCGCCCGATTGGATTTGGATGGGCCTGCGCACAGAAATCCTCCTGACTCCCCGCACCGTCCAAACGAAAGGCTCCTTTGTCCGCATCTTCACCTTTACCGTGAAGGTTTTGAAGATCGTGTCGCCTATTTGATTTCTGACGTTTCCGATTTCACCGTCACAAATGCGTCGAATGGTTTGTCGTGGCTGGAAGATTTTCTAAAGTTCTGTCATGTTGATGGTGTTCCGGCAATTCAAACTACGGTCTGATTATGACGACCACCGAATGCAAACAACTCGTGAACGGCTACCTTTCGTGGCTGAAGGAGGAATTGCGCATTGGTCAGTTGGATTCTAGCTGCGTTATCTCGACGCCATTTCTTGACCGGCACAACGACGAAATAGAAATTTATGTTGAGAAACGTGGGGACGTGATTTGGCTGACGGACGACGGTTATACTTTGAACGATTTACGCCACTCTTCAGTGGCTTTGGATACTGAAAAACGTGAGCGGCACCTAAAAGCCATTCTTCATGACTTTGGTGTTCGGAGCGAAAACGATGAGCTTTGCGTTTCAACGACGCCTAAAGACTTTCCGCAACGAAAGCACAATCTCATTCAGGCAATTTTGGCGGTGAATGATATGTTCGTGATGGGTGAAGAATCCGTGCTTCAACTTTTTAAGGAAGATGTAGAAAAGTTTTTGCGTTCAAAGGAGATTGCGCCTTTTCGTGACTTCAAACTTGCTGGCTACAGTGGGTTTGATCACAAGTTTGATTTTGCCATTCAGCCGCGTGGCAATCGGCCGGAAGGCGTCATCCAAGCAATCAATCAATTGACCAAAGACCGCGCGGCCAGTTTGGCCTTCATGGTTTCGGACGTTGAACGCGAGCGTGGCAAAGGTAACCTAGCCGCCTATGCTTTCATCAATGATTCCGACGGAGCGGTTAATTCCGAACATTTATCGGCATTGAGTCTCTACGGCATTCGCCCGATTGTTTGGAGCAAGCGCGAAGCCGAGGCTTTGATTCTTACCAATAACTAGGGTGAAGATTCGTTCTGAATTTCGTAGGACGACTCCAAACCTTAAACCGTCTCGTCTGCGGCGTGGCGGCGTGCAGCCCATTTTTTGGTCAAAAAGATTTCACCCAAGTTTCCACCCAATCTTTGCCGCCAAAAATCCAAATCGCTGCACCGAGCGCGATGTAGGGGCCATAGGGGATTTTGGAGACCTCGCGTTTGCGCGACACGATCAAGATAATGCCCACCGCCGCGCCGATGAACGAACTCGCCATCAGCGAGAATAGCGCGCCCTGCCAGCCGATGAACGCGCCGATGCCCGCCATGAATTTTACATCGCCCAAACCCATCGCCTCGCGCGGCACGGTGATTTCCGAGCACGTCGCCTCAAGATGCGGCACGGTTTCAGGAGAAAATGTTTCATCGTCAATCCGCAGGGCGCTGGGCGAGAGCCGCACCTTCGCGACGGGATAACTACGGTCAATCAGCTCCAGATTTTTTGCAGTGAAAATAATGGTGTCGGATTTGCGGTAGAAAAATTCTTCGTAAGGAATTTGTTCGTCCGGCAGGCATAGCGCCGTTTCCGAAAAAACTATTTTTGAATCCGGCGGCAGTTTTATTTTCTGTTTTCCAAAAAGCAATTTTCCCATTCGCAACACGGCATAGACGATGCCGCCGCCCACGGCGATGCCGAGTGCACTTTGCCACAAACCATCTTTCACCGTGTGCGCGCCGTGCAACGACGGCAGTAGCAAAGAAATCACAAACCCCACCACCGCGCCGCCGAGCGTGATTTCATCCGGGATGATAAAATGCTCGAAGTCAATGAACGTGGCGGTGATGAGTCCCGCGAGAAAAAGGCAATACACCAGCGCGATCAAAGGCGATGTGTGACCAAAAGCAAACCAGCACGCGAGGAAGGTCAAACCTGTGAGCAGCTCCACGATGAAGTAGCGCGGCGAGATCGGCGCGCGGCAATTTTTGCAGCGTCCGCCGAGCGTGAGCCACGTCAGCAGCGGGACATTGAGATAAAATGGAATCGCGTATTTGCAATGCGGGCAATGCGACGGCGGATGGACGACGCTCAACTCCAGCGGCATCCGGTAAACGCACACGTTCAAAAAACTCCCGACGATGCTGCCAAAAACAAAAAATACGACCGACCAAAAATGAAACGGCACGGCTTCCCAGTAATGCGGGTTGAATGTGTTTTGAAAAATCGCAGTCATGATTTCGCGCTGCCGTAAACATTTTCTTCCAGCGCCCGCCGCATCACCGCGAGCGGCGCAGTTTTGCCGGTCCAGATTTCAAACGCCTTCGCGCCCTGATGCAGCAACATCCCCAAACCGTTCGCCGTGCGACAGCCGGATTTTTTGGCGGCGGCGAGCAGCGGCGTTTCCGCCGGGCGATAAATCATGTCATAAACCGCGCCCGTATTTTTCATCGAAAATAATTTTTCATCGAGCGGCGAAGCGTCGTCCGGCTTCAAGCCCAGCGACGTGGCGTTCAAAACCAAATCCATTTTCGATTTGGGAAAACCCACGAAAATTTTCACGGACGGAAATTGTTTTTTGATTTCGTCCGCGATTTCATTGGCTTTTGACTGCGTGCGGTTGACGAGGAATAGTTCCGCCACGTTTTCCGCCGCGAGTTTCAACGCCGCCGTGCGACCCGCGCCGCCCGCGCCGAGCAACAGCACTTTCGCGCCTCGTAAATTAATCTGTAAATCTTCACGCACCGAAGTCGCGATGGCGTCCGCGTCGGTGTTGAATCCGGTTGCGCCGCGTTCGCCAAATAAAATCGTGTTCACCGCGCCCCATTTTTTTGCCGAAGCATCTAACGTGTCCACCATGTCCACCGCGAGCAGCTTGTGCGGCACCGTTAAATTGATGCCGGCAAAATTCATCGCGCGCGCGCCCTTGATGGCGGCGCGGAGATTTTTCGGTTCCACTTCAAACGCGAGGTAGCGCCAGTTGAGGCCGAGTTCCGCGAAGGCCGCGTTGTGCATCGCGGGCGAGGCGGAGTGCCGGATGGGCGAGCCGAACACCGCACACAGTCGCGTGGCGGCGTTGATGGCGGTTGAATTTGTTTGCGGCACGCGCAATTTATATGCGGCAGCGGCGCGAGTTCAAAGCGCAAAAGTCCGCACGCAATCATTTGACCAAATTTACCAAGGTGATAGCTTGGCCGCACGAAACGAACTCGCTATGAAATTTCCGTCCAAAATCAAATCCACCATTTTAATCCTCGCCACCGTTTTGCTATGCACGGTGCCCGCGCGTTCCATGCTCATCAATGTCACCTACGATGCCAGCGTGACCAGTTCGGCAAGTTCCGCGCAAATCCAGACGGCGTTCAACGCGGCGGCGCAATACATCCAGAACCTTTACACCAACAACATCACCATTAACCTCGTTGTTTATTGGGGATCATTCGGCCCCTTCAGCGGTGGCGTCGGCTTTGGCAGCAGCAACACACGGTTTATCGGCACCTTCACTTACCCCACGCTAACCAATGCTCTCCGCAGTGCGCGCACCACTGCGGCGGATAGCAACGCCGTGGCCAGCCTGCCGGCCAGCGACCCCATCGCCAGTAACGCTTGGTATCTGCCGCGCGCGGAAGCCAAGGCACTAGGACTAGGGCTGTCGGCCAACGACACCAACGTGGACGGCTCGGTCGGCTTCGGCACCAGCTATAATTTCACTTTTGATCCGACTAATCGAGCCGTTGCTGGTAAGTATGATTTCATCGCCGTGGCCGAACACGAAATCACCGAGGTTATGGGGCGCGTCACTTACGACTTGTCCACCGTTTTTATTCCTTATGATCTATTTCGCTTCACGAATAACGGTGCCCGGAGTTTTAACATCAACGCCGCCGGCACTTACTTCTCCACAGACAACGGCGCGACGGCGGCGAGATTTTTTAATCCCAATTCCGGCGCTGGCGACGTGACCGACTGGCTACCTTCCGGCTCATCGGACTGTTGCGACTACCAGATTGCATCCGGACTAAAATCCGTCTTGTCCTTTGCCGACATGACCGCACTTGACGTCATTGGTTACAAATTGAATTACACGCTTCCACGACTGGCTGGCCTCAAGTCCGGCAATAACTTTGTCCTGACTTTCACTAACACCCCCGGCTCGACTTACACACTGCTCGCCACCACCAACCTGGCGTTAGCTATCTCTAACTGGCCTGCGCTCGGCACCGTTACCGACAGCGTGCCCGGCCAGTTTCAATTCATCGATACTCAGGCCGCTACCAACAAGCTCCGCTTTTACCGCACAAAGCTGAATTAAGTCGGCGATAATAAATAATTTCTAAAAATTTATTTAAGTTAGATTGAGCAACATGAATTTGATGAAAAATTTGATTGGTTGTCTTATTGGTTTGGCCGCCTGCTTCGGGATCATCAGCGCGAATGCCCAAGTCACCGCCTTCACTTATCAAGGCCGGCTAAATTCCGGCAGCAGCCCAGCCAACGGCAATTTTGACGTGGCGTTCAGGCTTTATACGACTAATACTGCTGGCAGCCTATTCGCCGGGCCGATGACTAATACCGCCGTTCCCGTGACCAACGGACTGTTCGCCACCACCGTGGATTTTGGCGCGGGAATTTTTACCGGCACCAACTTGTGGCTGGAACTTTCCGTGCGAACCAATGGCAGTGGCAGTTTCGTTATCTTATCTCCCCGACAGCCAGTGACGCCAACGCCCTATGCCCTGTTCGCGCCGAACGCCGGCAGCGCTGACTCGGTTCCGGCCACACATATTTCCGGCGCGATTTCATTGGGCCAGCTTGCGACCAACAGCTTTGGCAGTGCCGCCTTTCAACCTAGTAGCGCCTTTGCCACGAGCACCAACCCGGTCATCTACGATTCCTTGGGCCGACCAACTCTGTATCTGCCCAATCCTTTTATCACGAACATTGTGCTGTTCACTAATAAGTATTTCGTCAATTTTTCAACTAATAACCTTGGTTACAACGGCACTTATACCTTTTGGCCGAACGGCTCAACGAATACTTATCTAGTCTATACCAACTTATCCGCCACCAAGCTGCTCGTAAAAGCCTATTTTCCCGACCCGTTTGGCTTTGGTGATGTCGCCATGCTGCTTCCCGCCAGCCAGTTTCCCATCACGGCCGGGACGATTTCCGATTTCGATAACCTAGGTGTTAGCGCTGACCCGGTTGTATCGCCTTGGGAAAACTCCAACACCGGCACCTTGGTTTATCCGAACATCGCGGCCCTCGCGTTCACCTCGCAGACTAATGTGACGACTAACCTTGCGCCCACAATTTTGACGAATGTTTTTATCGCCAACCTAGGTGCCTCGCTGACGCCCGCCGCCGTCGCCGCCAATCTTACTGTTGGCGCGATTGGTGCCGTCGGCTTGCTCTCGAACAACATCAGTGGTCAGCTTTATCCGTCCGTCTTGGTGACTAATACTAGTTTAAGTATCGGCTGGCTGGGTGACTCTATCGGACTAGGCTACCAAGCTAACACTAATTTTGTCTTGATCGCTGGGGCTTTCGCAACCAAGGTCGCCGCCGCTGCCGGGCACACCGCCCCGTCCTTGATTTATGCCTTACAGTCTGGAATTACCAGTTATTACATTTCGACTAATGCCAACTATGGTTATTATTGGACGGTGATGGTGAATGAGACCGGCATTAACGACCTGCGTTACGGACTTACTAATTGGGGCATAACTCCAGATTTTTCGTTGATTAATTCGCAAAGCAATATGATCAAGCGCGCCGCTGCGTCTGGTTCAAAATTGTTTATTCTCTCCACGGTGCCGGATTGGTGCAGTTATTATCAATACACGAACTTGGGCAGTGCCACCGATCTGACTTCATTACTGGGAACGAACGTGACTTGGACCACGAATAACAATGGCTTCACCTATGCCCAATTTTTGCAGGAGCTGCAAAACGTCCGCCGGTGGCAGCTCGCGCAAATCACCAACGCCAGCATCCCCGTGCTGGTGGTGGATTTGAAAACATTGCCGATAGACCAATGCCTCGCCGACGGCTTGCACCCGAATGATTTCGGCCAGCGACTTATCGGCAACCTGTTTGTTCAATCGCTGCAACTAGGCTGGTGCCCGCAAGTGCCGGTCAACTACAAGCAGTCTATTAGTTACGAAGATTCTTCCGGTGTCTTTACCGTCTATCCGCATCGCAGCGGAACCAATATTTTTTTTCTCCACGCAGCCGTGATCAGTGCCGGAACTGAATCTGCTTGCTCACCTTCGCCAGCCGTTGTTCCCAGTCGCCTTTGTGCGCGAGCGGATCGGCATCCGTGCCCCAGAGTTTTGTCACCATCTCGCGCTGCGGCACGAACGGGCATTTCGCCTTCGGATTTTTATGCGTGTCGTCCAGCGCGCGGAGCGCCAGTTGCGCGCCGGTCATCAGCGAGGCGTTGCCGAACTGTTTGTTAATTTTGTTCGCCGCGTCGTCGAGCGCGCCCCAGCGTTCCGCGTCCGTCCGGCCCCACAACGTCGGTTGCGTGTCGAGCCGTTCGAGATTCCAAAACGCGATGCGAATCTGCCGCACCATCTTCGTTTGCCCCGACATCACGCCGCGAAAAATTTCCTCCAAGTGCGCGTTGATGACCGAGTTCAAAAACTGCGGTGCGCGAAAACGATGCGTGCCACCTGCTTCCGAAAAATCCTCAAAGCGGATCGTCAGCGACATCTCGCGCGCCTGCATCTGCTCGCGACGCAACTGGCCCGTGAGCCGCGTGGCCTCACTCAACGCAAACGTCAGCGCCGCCTCGTAGTCCGGCTCGTCGTAGGGCAGTGTCGTGTTGCTGGAAATCGTCGTGCGATCTTTCACTTCCAGCAACAACGGCTCGTTCCACAGTCCGTTTGAAAACAGCCAGAGTTGCGTGCCCCAGATGCCGAATTTTTGCTTGAGCAACGGCGACGGCATTTTCGTGACATGGCCAAACGTCAATGCTCCCAAGGCCGCCAGCGAACGCTGACGATTTTTCCCGATGCCGGAAAGTTCGCGCACGGAACGGTCTTTCAAAAATTCTTTTTCGTCACCCGGCTTCACTTCGAGAAAGCCCGGCTTGGCCGCGTCCGTCGCGAGCTTGGCGAGGCGAGAGGAATTCGCGAGGCCGGCGCTCACGGGAATTTTCACCTCACGCGCGATGCGTTCGGAAATTTCTCGCACATATTTTTCCGGCGTCGTGTTGCGCCACACCACGCTGTCCATCGTCGAGAGATCGAGAAAGCCTTCATCAATCGAGACCGGCACGAGCATCGGCGAGTATTCCTCCAGCACGCGGAACATTTCCGCCGAGATGCGCCGGTATTCGTCGTAATGCGGATGGCACAGCACGCCGCTCGGGCACAGCCGCTTCGCCTCGAAGCACGGCATGCACGTCTTGACGCCGAATTTTTTCGCCGCGCGGTTTGCCGCGATGACGATGCCATCGCCACGCCGCCCGCCGCCGACCCACACGGCGCGACCTTCCAATTTTTTATCGAGCGCGATCTCGCAGCTCGCAAAAAAACTGTCGCCATCCACGTGGAGAATCCGGTTTTTCAAATCGGTTGACATTACGCCTTCGTCCGTCATTGCGCCATGTTGAGTTGTTCACAATGCGGGATGGAGTTTGGCAGAGCGGGTGGGACAACGGCGGTCTATGCGGATGCGCGTAACTATTATACGCACTATGATCAAGAACTTTGGCAATCCGGCAAAGTAGCCAAAGGACTTGAGTTGCGCCGAATCATGTATGTGCTGCACGCTTTACTACAGGTTTGCTTGTTGAAAGAATTGGGAGTTGAAGGAAAACCGATTGAACGGATTTTGGAACGGAATAATTCCATCAAATGGGCGGACTTACAGAACGAGGCTAAAAGTTAGTTGAATGACCACCCTCACCCGGCCCTCTCCCCAAGGAGAGGGAGAAACGTGCGCCGCGTCTTTGGAATTTCCAGCGGCGGGATTGGTGGGACATCATTCGCAAAACCAGAATTGTCCAAAGGTAATTTCCTCTCCTGAGGGAGAGGATACAGGTGAGGGCGAGCGTCAAAACAAATCAAATTTTTAGCGCCGTCAGGCGCGGCATCTTTGTAGAACCAAAACCCAAACAAAATTCAGCCCCGTCGGGGCGGCATATTCGGAAGATGTCACCTCTGGCGGAGCTGGAAAATTATTAGGCGGCGGGTGCTACAAATATGCCAGCCCTGACGGGCTTCGCATGGCGACATTCGCCGCGTCATAATCCCAAAGGGATTGAATCATTCAGCCCAGCGTTGCGAGGAACGCGCTACGCTGGGTCAAAATCCAAAATGAATTTCAACCCCAACGGGGTTGCATCACGGTTTTGTGCGCGACGATTCAACCCATTCAGGGTTGGGAGATTTGTTGTTTGTTCACCTAGGGTAGCTCGTGCCTCGCAACCCTAGGCTGAATGATTTTATCCCGTTGGGATAACGGCCTACGCCGCCAGCAAAGCGCGGCACGCGGCGTCCAGCTTTTTCAAATTTCCCTTGGACTTCGCTTCGAGATAGCAGCGGAACAATGGCTCGGTGCCGCTGGCGCGGAAGGCCACCCATTCGTTGTTGGGCAGGAGAAATTTGTAGCCGTCGGTGGTGATGAATTTTTCCACCGCGAACGCGCCGATGTTTTTCAAGCCGCCGCCGAGTTTCGCCATGATGGCGGCTTTGCTCGCCGGCTGGATGGGGATGTTGATGCGGTCGCTGTAAAATTCGCCGGTCTTTTTGGAAAGTTCCTTGAGAATCTGGCCAAGAGATTTTTTTTCGGTCGCGACGAGTTCCGCCATGAGCAGGCACGCGAGGATGCCGTCTTTTTCGGGAACGTGGCCTTTCACGCTCAAGCCGCCGGATTCTTCGCCACCGACGATGATCGGTTCGCTCTCCATCAGCGCGCCGATGTATTTGAAGCCCACGGGCGTTTCATAAACTTTCACGCCAAGCAATTTTGCCACGGCGTCCACCTGATGACTCGTCGGCACGGTGCGAACGACCGCACCGGTCCAGCCGCGATTTTTTTTCAGATGATACAGCGTGAGGGCGAGAATCTGGTTCGGTGTGAGCCACGTTCCGTCTTTGTCCACAATGCCAAAACGATCTGCATCGCCGTCCACGCCGAGGCCGAGCTGCGCTTTGCCGCTTCGAATTAATTTGCTGACGCCTTCCATGCCGTGAGCGTTCGGTTCGGGATGAATGCCGCCGAAGAGCGGATTATTCTCGTCGTGAAAGCGTGTGATTTTTGCGCCGCAATTCTCCAGCAACGTGTCGAGATAGCCGCGTCCCGTGCCATACATCAGTTCGACGGCGATTTTCATCTTCGCCTTTTTGATGACGTCGAACTTGATGAATTTTTTCAGGCAGCGAAAATATTCCGGCTGCGGGTTAATTTCTTTACAGGTGAACGTGCCGAACGGTGCGGCCTTGAACGTCCAGTTCGCCGCCTGCAGCTTGACGATGTTCGCCTCAATTTGATTCGTCACTTCCGGCGTGGCCGGCGCGCCGTTGTAAGTGGAGAATTTCAATCCCTGATACTCGGCCGGATTGTGGCTCGCCGTCATGTTGATGCCGCCAATGGCTTTTTTGTGGCGAATGGTGTGCGCTATGACCGGCGTGGGCGTGGGGCGATCGCAGAGCAGCGACTTGATGCCATTCGCCGCGAGAACTTCGGCGGCGGTAAGGGAAAATTCTTTACCCAGAAAACGCGCATCGTAGCCGAGGATCATCACGGGCTTGCGACCGGAAATCGGCGAGGCGGGTTTCTTCAGTTCAGCGTTCAAATAATCCGCGATGCCCTGCGTGGCGAGGCGGACGTTATCGAAAGTGAAATCGCGCGCGATGATGTCGCGCCAACCGCTGGTGCCGAATTTGATGGAGGCCATTTTAAGAATTCAGAAGTTAGAAGTCAGAATTCAGAAGTGAAAACCAAGACGCATTTAAGTTCTTCTGGATTCTAGATTCTGGCTCCGGATTTTAACTTTTCCAATCTAACGCTTTTTTCTTAACGGCGTAAATATAGCCGAGAAACAAAATGCCGAGGAAGGAAATCATTGAGCCAAGAATCAAATTGCGCGTCGCGTGTTCGGCTAACATATCGCGATAAACCACGGCCCATGGATACATGAAAACCACTTCGATATCAAACAGGATGAACAGCATCGCGACCAGATAAAATTGCACCGAGAAGCGCCCGGTGTTGGAGCCGATCGGGTCTTTACCGCATTCGTAAGCGGCGTCCTTGGCCTTGCTGGATTTGGCGAACTTACCGAGCAACACTGAGATCAAGAGGGTGCCACCCGCGAAACCAACGGCGGCGGCGAGCAGGAACAAAATCGGGATGTATTGCGCGAGCTGCGAATCTTTCAAATTTTCCATGGCCAAAGTTTAAGAATCGCGCCGGAAAATTTCAATAAGGAAAATTGTGCCACTGCCGCGGCACTTCACCGAATATTCGCGTCCAAAAATTTTACCATCGCCGCCGCGAACGGCGCGCAATCTTTCGGCGTGCGACTCGAAATCAAATTACCATCTACCACCACCGGTTCGTTCACCCAGAGCCCGCCCGCATTTTCCAGATCATCCTTGATCCCGAGTGAACCGGTCACGCGTTTGCCCTTGAGGATTTTCGCCGAAATCGGAATCCACCCGCCATGACAGATGAACGCAACCAGCTTGCCTTGCTCAAAGAATTCGCGCGTGAGCGCCAGCACCTTCGCAGCGCGCCGCAATTTATCCGGCATGAAACCGCCCGGCACGAGCAGCCCACAAAAATCTTTTGAGTGTGCATCCTTTAAAAGTAAATCTGACGCCGCTGGATAGCCGTGTTTGCCCGCGTAAGTTTTGATTTCCGGCGCGGCACATTTCAAGGCGTAGCCAGATTCCTCCAGACGCAGCTTGGGATACCAGAGTTCGAGGTCTTCATAAACATCGTCGAGAAAGGCGAGCACAGTTTTATTTTGCATCGCGGATTGTTTCGCAAAAATCATTGCGCCCACAAGCGCAAAGCAATGGGCGCGCGCCCCGGATCTGAGCTGAATGGTTTTGACCGGTGCGCATAAATTGCGACATGGCGAAACCGCGCCTAGTTGAAAAAACCTAGAAATTCAGAGCAAAAGCGTAGTTCCACGCTTGGCATACGAGTTGCATACATTATCCCAGCGGTAAGTCTGCTCGTAGTCCTACGCAGCTTCTTTTTCCCATCCCGGGGCTGGTTCCTCACCTAAGCCGGGGTCCGTCCGCCGCCGGCGCGCGGCTTTATTTTTCATTAACTCTGCCCGCACATAGATGCGATGGAACGTGCCAAGTTCCTAGCGTATGTTCTACGAAATCCTGGCAATCACCGTTTGACAATTCAACCGTCAGGCCGGATTTTTTTGATCACCTATAAACTTGTGAAAAATGCTTTTTCTCTGCGGTTCGGCGCTGCTTGGCGCAGTTCTCTCATGTGCCTGTTGCTCATCGCCAGCGGACTGTTCACCGCGCGCGGTGAGACGATGTTGCAACTGTTCAATTTGAGTTGGACGGACGTGACCAAAAAAATGCCGGAGATCGCCGAGGCGGGTTACGATGCGCTTTGGCTGCCGCCGCCCGCAAAAGGCAGTAGCGTTTATTCCATCGGCTATGATTTGTATGATCCGTATGATCTCGGCGACTTGAACCAGTCCGGCACCACGGCGACGCACTGGGGCACGAAGGCGCAATTGCAGGAGCTTGTGCGCACCGCGCATCGCTTTGGTATCCGGGTCTATTTTGACAACGTGATGAATCACCGCGCGTTCACGGTGCCGGGCTACGACGCCAACACGCCGACGAACTTTTATCCCGGGCTGCGACCGCAGGATTTTCATTTGCAGACTTCGGGAAATTTTTTCCGCAACTGGCCAAGTGTGCAGGATTATAACAATCAATTTGATGTGCAGTATCAATCCCTCGGCGGCTTGATTGATCTGGCGACGGAGCCGGGCAGTGTGAACGGAAATTTTGGTGCGAATTCCGGCAACACCACGTCGAAACCCAACTTCATCCGCCAGCCGGGGCAGAATCAATTTTACATGGACACGAGCCAGCCGGCGATTGATGGCAGTCCGTGGCGGCCGTTCAACGGCACCAACGGCACGCCGGTCAGCGAGGACGTGAATTCCTACACCATTCGGGCGGCGCTCTACACGATGGATCAAACGAAGTGTGATGGTTATCGGCTGGATGCGGTGAAGCACATTCCATCGGCATTTTTCGGCTCGGATGGCGGTGCCAGCACGTTTTCCAGCGAGACTACTTTCAGCGGCTACACTGGAGCGATTCAGGCGATGTATGATTTCGTTCACGGCTACGGCACCAATGTTTTAGGCAATGGCTACAACGAAGCCGATGGCAATCGCAATAGTCTTTTCGACACGGAATCCACGCGCAACGACGCCATGATTTTCGGCGAACATCTCGGCCAGCCGCCGACGTATGATGAATATCTCCGGCGCGGGATGCGGCTGCTAAACTCACCGTTGCGTGACCAGATGAATTCCGCATTGAACGGCAACGCCTCGCTGGCGGGCATGGATTCACGCGACTACACGCCTTACTTCGGCGCCTTCAGTCCTGCGCAAAGTGTGATGTTCGCGCAGAGCCACGATGCGAGCGGCAGTTATGCGGCGCACCGGGAATTGCAGAACGCCTATTACTTCATGCACGAAGGCATGGCGGTGATTTACTCGGATGGCTACAACTATTCCGGCGCGCCAAATTATTTTCCGTCCATCGCCTATGCCAATTTTCTCGGTGAATATAGTGACAACCAGATGCCGGACATCTGCTACCTGCACAATCAACTGGCTCGGGGCGGAACCTGGTCGCGCTGGAGTGATTACAACGTGGTGGCCTTTGAGCGCTATGATTACCGCGAGGGCGGCACGCTGCCGGATCAGGATGTTTGTCTGTTCGTGATGAACGACAAAACCAGTTTTCCCGGCGACATCATGTTCCTTGATAACATTGGCGATGTGTTGCCGGGAGCCTCGCTGCCGCCCGGTGCCAACGGCACGAATCAAGGCTTGGCCGTGCAATTTCCGCCCGGAGCCGTGTTATCTCAACTGGCTACTTCCACGCCGGGCTATGATCGAACCTTTAAGAAAGTCACCGTCCGCGCGGCAACCAATTCAAAGACCACGGCGCAAAACAGTGGTGGCAGCATCGTCTATGTTGGCAATCAGGTGATTCCGGCGAACGGGGGGGGGATTGAAATTCTGGTGCCCAGCGGCGGTTGGGTGATCTATGGTTATCAATGGCCGGAGGCGAGCCGCGCCAATGTTTCCACGAACGCGATTATTTTCAAACAGGGCGGCACTGAAGTCCCGCATGTTACGATCACTCGGAAGGATGGGGTGAATGGTGATACGAATGGTTATAACCCGATTTTCCCGTTCAAGATGCGCGGCAGCGTGGATAGTTTTGGGAACGTCATTGGCGGCGTGCATGTTTCAAATCTTACTTATGCGATTGATATCCCCGTGGTGACCAATGCGAACTTCGACCTCATCGCTCGTAGTGACGCATCATCGGCGAACACCCTGTTGAAACTGGATGGTGGCATTGATTTGAATAGCCAGATGAGACTTGGCCCGACGAATTTCAATGGCACGGCCCCGACTAACTTTCTCGATTTACGCGATAACAAGCCGGGCTATGCCACAGATGTTTTTCTAGGCTATGAACAGACGGCGTTTCAATTCCGAAATAATCCTGAAAAATTCGCCGCCAAGAATACCTTGAGCAACAACATCATTTCGCTCGGTGCCGAGACTTATTACTACACCGTCGACGGAACTAACTTCATCATTCCCGGTGCGGGCATCGGCCAGACCATCGGCCAGACGGCTGCCTTTGTCTATCACGATCCGGCCGACACCGCGACTGCGACTAATAACTCTAAAACAACGCAGCGCGTGCCGTTCGCTCCCACCAACAGCCAGGCGGCCGACATCTATGTCAAGATTGGCTACGCGAACTATATCAATACCTGCTTCATCTATTACACTACGGATGGAACTAATCCGGAGGGCGAGTTCGGCGTGGGTAAAGGCACGACGCAAGTGGTGCAGGCCTTGTATCTCGCTGCCGACAATCCCACAGCGGCGATTGATTGGTGGAAAGTAACTATCCCGGGGCAACTCACCGGAACCCAGGTGCGTTATAAGTTCGGCGCATTTTACGGTGGCAGCGGCGGCAGTATCTATGCCGGGGCAAACGGTCTGCCAATTCCGGACTCGGAAACTTCCGGGGCCAAACTCTACGGCTTGACGCAAGCGGCGATCACGAATTTTAACCCGACCACCGCCATCGTCTGGCAGCACAACGATTTAAATCCCAGTAACACGAGCATTGGTTTGCAATCCGGCTTTCATATCGTGCGTGCCCGTTCATTCTTGCCGCGCACCAATCAATCGTCGTCTTACAACACCTTCCTGCAAACGTTCTATTACGACGGCGCACTACCGACCGGGGTGATTCCGTTTCCTGCGAATGCCTCGACGATTGGCGCAACTGCTTACACCGTCGTCGTCCGGGCCGACAGCACGGTTACCGGGGTGGATTTCAATATTCAAGATAGTGATGCCAATAATGATGATTCCGTTACCGGCAAAGCCAACGGCAATGGCACCAACGTGTTTGTCGCGGCTACGGCGGTGACGCCGGACACGACCCTGAGCGCGCAGTATCCGAATTATCCGCAAGAATTCCGCTTTGTTTACACGAACATTCCTACGAGCGGTAGTGCGACGATCAACGTGCGTCTGAAAGAATTTGCCACGGCCGTTTATTCCAACCGCGTGACAACTCTGTCCACCACCGTCGCCACGCTCGCGCCGGCGCAGATCGTTTCCATCGCCAGCCCCGGAACGAATGGCACGGTGCTGACTTACAGCACTAACATGACTTATCTTTTGCAGGCTTGCTTCACCAGCACTCTTACGGTGAACCGCACGAATTTCAACATTCTCATCAACGGGGTGCTCCAGCCGCAGTCCAATTATTTCTTCCAACCCGTCGGCGGTAACAACGCCTATTGCCCTGGCTACCGGACTATTCAATACAACTGGAATAATCCACCGCTGGGAACCAACGTCATTCAGATCACCTACACCAATGCCCTCGTGCCGATCAGCGATGTGCGCTCGCTTATCATCGCGCCACCGCTGCGGATTTCGGGTCTCGCGAACAACAATCAACAGGTCGTCTGGGATAGTGCGCCGGGCATCAACTATCAGGTGTATGCCACCACTAACCTGCTGGTGCCATTCGCCGCCATCAGTGACCCGATAACTGGCGCGGGTGCCTCGACGTTTTTTTACGATCCGAACCCCGCGCCGCAGAAATTTTATCAGGTAGTGCAACTACCGTGATTTCTTTGGCGGGAGAACATTGAAATGGAAGTGCCGCGTTAACAGTCAAACTAACTCGCGCTTGTTTGCCGAGGGGATGATGGCCAACTTATTTTTATGAACCGCTTTATTTTTAGTCTCCGCCCGTTGGCAATTCTTGTTGTCATCGCGCTCGTGAATTTTAATTGTCGCACCGCCGCCGCGCTCGCGACTTGTTGGCATATTCCCGACAACACGGCGGATCTCGGTTTCAACCTGCGCAATCCCGAGACCGCCATCGGTGCGAACACGACCGTGAAGTTTTACACGGGGGTTTGGAAATGGAACGGCGCGCAGCTCTGCAATCAAACCGGGGGCACGCTGTATTTCAAGACCACGGCGCAAACCCCCTGGAACAGCACGAATTTCTCGTTCTATTCCAATGTGACCGCGAGTGGCGGCACTAATAACCAATACTGGCAGATGGCGTTGCCCGGCGGAACTTTCAGCGCGGGCGATACGGTGCAATACTTTTTCCTGCTCACGTTCGATGGTTTCGGCGGCGTTTCTAACACCTGGCTTTACGGTAACAACGCCGGCAGCACCGCCACCGCTGCATCTAATACGGCGGCGGCAAGTCCGTTCACCTTTACAATCACGAACAGCGCTATTGGCACCCCGGTGCTTACGGTCAACGGCGTCAACGCGGATTACACCACGACGCATGTTTTTGTGAACGAAGTGAACAACGAGGCCGTGCCGCTGACGATGTTGTTCACGCTCAATGGTGGCTCGGTCACGAACGTAGAAATTTTTTCCAATCTTAATCGTCGCGACCGCGCGACGCTGGACGCCAATGGCGACGGCATCGAGGACGGCATTGTTCCACCCGACGGCAGTGTGATTGTTGCGGGCGATGACAATAATTATTACAAGGGTTACACGATGACGAATCTTGGCGGCGGAAATTATTCCTTCACGCTCAATGCGACCAAGACTGGCGCGTATCGGCTTACGGCCCGTTTCAAAATTTTCGGCAGCACGAATTGGAACTGGTATTCCAGTAGCGGACGCCGTGACCATGCCATCGTCGTCACGCCGGCGAAAGCGCGCGACATCTCGCTGTATGAATTGAACGCACTCAACATTGGTGCGCAGGGCACGGGACAAAATGATCGCAGCACATTTACTGATCTCTATAACGGCCCCGGTTCACGCGGCTACGATCCGGTTACGAATCGGTTCAACCTGACCTACGCGCAAAATCTCGGCATCAACTGGCTCTGGTTTCAGCCGGTTCATCCCACGGGTATAGATGGTCGCCAGACAGATCCAAATACCGGACAGCCTTATTCGGTCGGCAGTCCGTATGCGGTAAAAAACTTTTTTCAGATCAATCCGCTGTTGAGCAAGGCCAACACGCGCGATGCGGCGCTAAGTGAATTCACCAATTTCGTGGCGGCGGCGGACGCGGCGGGTGTGAACATCATGCTCGACGAACCATTCAACCACACGGCCTACGATTGCGAACTGGATGCGAGCGGGGTTTATTATTTCAAGACGAACGCCGCACCGACGGACGAGATCAGAAATTCGGAGGCACGGTTTTACTCCCTTGCCGGCGATTATTGCCAGCGTGCATCGAGTGCGGGCAACGTGGCGGTTGCGCCGGATCGCGGCGACTTTGGAAAATTTACCGACACGCACGATGTTTTCTTTGGCCGTTACTCCGCGCTCGTCTGTCAGAACCCGAGTGATAACGGAAATTATTTGAACGAGAGCGACACGTTTGATTATTCGACGAGCACGGGAAGTTTCGACCGCATAACGCAAAATACTTGGCGCTATTTTTCCGACTCCATTTTGTATTGGCTGGACAAAACTGGTTGTCCGCAAGGCACACCCGCAAATCAAACTTACAAAGGCATTGACGGTTTGCGCGCGGATTTTGGCCAAGGTCTGCCGCCGCAATGTTGGGAATACATCATCAACAAAGTCCGCGCCCGCAAATGGGATTTCGTGTTCATGACCGAATCACTCGACGGCGGCGCGGTGACGTATCGCTCAAACCGGCACTTCGATGTGCTAAATGAAAATTTGATCTTTGACCTCCAAACAAATTTACCATCGCATCCCTTTGTTTCTGCGACTGATTACCGCAGCGCCTTTGAAGCGCGGCGCACGGCTTATGGTCAGGCGCTGATCTTGTTGAATCACGTTTCCCACGACGAACAAAGTTACAGTGATCCGTATCAAGCCCTCATTCGCCACGCCGTCGTCGGCACCATCGACGGTGCGCCGATGGTGTTTTATGGTGAAGAGCTTGGCATCTCGACGACGTTCGGTTTCAATCTTTACGAATCTAATTTCGGGAAAAATATTCCGAACTTCAAGACCTTCAACTCCTTGCAGCCCGTATTTAATCCAGCCAACCGCAACTACGGTTTGGATCAGCTTTGGCCCGTCTATGCGGGCATCAATCAGTCGCGGAATTTCAGCCAGGCACTGCGCAGTTCCAACCGCTATTTCATTGATCAAATTGGCGGCGGTGGACCTCAGCCTAATATCTATTCGGTGGCGAAATACGAACTGGCCAACGGCGCGCCGAATTTTTATGACGTCGTTTTTGGTTTTGCGAATCTGGACCGAAATAATAATCAGCAGGGAAATTTCAACGTGAACATCACGCAGAACGGTGCGAACCTTTTTGGCATCAAATCCAACCGCGTTTACAACGTGAAAAATATTGCGGCTTATACCGCGATTGATTCCAGCCGGCGGAATCATTTTCTCATCCCGGGCAACATCGCCGGCACCGATCTGCTCAACAATGGCTTATTTGTTTTGCTCAAAAAAGTTCCCGCCAGCGATGGGGCTTGGGCGACCGATCCGTTCGAGGCGCAATATTTAAAAGTTTACGATGTCACGCCGCCGCCCGCGCCATCTGCTCCGGTCGTAATCGGCACAACGAATAATTATATTTTCACCAACGCGCTGACGTTTGCCTGGTCGGGCGTAACGGACGTTGAAGGCGGCATTTCGGGTTATCACATTTTGGTTGGCACCGCACCGGGTGGCTCCAATGTTTACAACGCCACCATCGGCGGCACGACGCTAGTGCTGACGAATAATTTTGGCGCGCATCTTTACGCGACCGTCACGGCGGTCAATAACGCGGGCATTGAAAGTTCCGCTGCCACCAGCACAGGAATTTTGTTGCTCAATCCGACGTGGGTTCCGCTGGCGACCATGCCTTTGCCGACCGTATTGAACTGGTCGAGCGTTTCCGGTCTGACGTATCAAGTCTGGTCCACCACGAATTTGCGATCAGCATTCACCCCGTTTAGCAGCGTCGTTGCGGCCACCGCGCCGGTTTTTACTTTTACTAATAATCCCACGAATGCCGCCCGGTTTTTCAAAATCCAGTTGGTCCCATAAGCACTTCGGCGGCTTATATTATCGGCCGTTCTCCGCGAGGAGTCGGTGAACTTGTGGATTAAAAGTTTTCTCTTGTTGCAATTTTTCCAGCGTGAGGTGAAGACGGTAACGCCAGTAAAAATTTGGGATTGCCGGCACGTTGATGCGCTCCGCATCCACGTCCTTGCCGCGCAGTTTTCCATCCATCCCCAGTAAATCTTGCAATTGAAAAATGCTCCACATCGCGGGTGACGCGAGATGCTGGCGAACGACGGCTTGAACAATTTCCGGTGTCGCCTCCTTGGGCGCATCGCCAACTTGCCCCAGTTCGTGGTTGAAAAATTTCTGCGAGAAAGCGCGGTCTTCCGTCCACCAACCGCGAATCGTGCTCATGTCATGCGTGCCGGGCGTGACCACGCTTAAATACGGTGCGTCCGCCGGGCGCGAAAATTCCTGGCCAGGATTTTTCGGCATCCGCTGGATTTCCAAACTCAAGAATCCGAGATCGCGCATCACTTCCGGCACGCAAGTCGGCACGAGGCCGAGATCTTCGCCGCAAATGAGCATGTTGGTGACGCGCTTGAGTGCTGGCAGTTTTTGCATCGCTTCGCGCATCCAGAAATCGTCCTGCCGCCGGAAAAAATAATCCACATACAAATCGCGCAACCTCGCTTGTGTGTCCGGCGCAAGGTTTTTAAATGACGCCGTCTGTTCCATCGCAAATCTAAAATGAAATTTTCCCTCCACTTCGAGCAAAATGACATTGCTGATCAAATCGAACAGCCCGATCTTAAGTTTCAGGTTGGGTTCGGTTTGCTTGAGTTTGGCAAAATGATTTTCCACCTGTCGTTGCGTGGCAAATTCCGGCTGGAGCGAATATTGGTCGTTGCCGGTGGCCGTCAAAAATTTCTGCCGGACATGATCGGCTTCGTTGCCGAAAAATTCTCGCAGCACACCATCGGTGATGAACGGTTTGGTGAAGCGTATGTGATCAAAAGGAATTCCGTGCGCGGCAAATTCATTTTCTGCCACCGCGATGGTGGGCACGAAGTAACCAAGGATGCCTTCAACTGCGTGCGCCGGACTGCTCCAGATGCGGAAGAAACCGAGAATGTGATCAATGCGAAACGCGTCGAAATAATTCCCCATCTGGGCGAACCGACGCTTCCACCACGCAAAGCCATCGGCAGCCATGCGCGGCCAATCGTAAGTCGGGAAACCCCAGTTCTGACCCTTCGCGGCAAATGGATCCGGCGGCGCACCCGCCTGCATTTCCA
>JANYCI010000344.1 GCA_025360325.1 Limisphaerales bacterium
TCAAAGATTTTCTCCTCGCTGCCGCGCGGCACGCCAGAGCCGCGATCCAACACTTTGATTTCTGCGTGCGGCAACGGCGATTGTTTCTGCGCGAGTTGCAAGGTGATTTCTTTCTGTAGTTTTTCTCCCTCTCCTCCCACAAAAGAGGAGAGAGTTGGGGTAAGGAGGCTGTTGGTTTCAACATCAGTTCCCCTCACCCCGGCCCTCTCCCCGCTTGGGCGGGGAGAGGGAGTGGAAGCGCCGCCAACAGAATACTTCTCCGCATTCGACAACAGGTTCACGATGATTTGCGACAGCGCATCGGCGTCGCCGCGAATGGAAACCGGCGCGGATGGCAGTTCACAATCAAACTTGAATCTGCCCGCCTCCAAATGCGGACGAAAAGTTTCCGCCGTCGCGTGGACGACTTCCGCCAAGTCGCACGGCTGGAAATTATATTTCTTCTCGCCGCTCTCCATGCGCGAAAAATCAAGCACGTTGTTGATGAGCCGCGTGAGCCGCGCGGCCTCAGCGGTGATGATCTGCAAATAAGATTTCTGTTTCGCGGCATCGGTCACGCGCCCCTCGGAGAGCAATTCGGAAAACATGCGGATGGACGTGAGCGGCGTTTTCAATTCATGCGAGACGTTGCTGACGAAATCCGTTTTTTGCCGCGCGAGTTTCAGTTCAGAATTCAGACTGCTGACGATGAGCCAGCTTCCGACGCCAATCGCCAACACCAGCACGGCGATGAGCAGTCCGAGCGTAAGCTTGGTGGTGTGCGCCGCCTGCGTGAGTGCGGCGGGATTCACGAAATACGCGGCCACTTCCCAATGCGGCAGCGCATCGCCGATCTCCGTGGCGACGAACGGGCGTTTCCAGTTCGTCGAAAATTTTTCCCGCGAAATCAAAACCGGCTTGGCGTTGTCATCGAGCAGTGCGACGCAGATTTCATCGCGCAATTCCGGGTCGGCCTGCACAAGTCCGCGCAAATCGTTCACGACGCGCGCCAAATTTAGTTGCGCGCCAAAAATTAAATCCGGTTCGCGGTTGAGCCGATGCCAGAACATCAGATTGAGTTTGTTTTGCAGAAAGCGCGCGAGCATCCCGTCCGTGCCGTCGCCGATAAGCTGGCTGAACTCGCCCTCGGCGGGAATCACGCGCGACAAATATTTTTGCTCATCGTCCGCCGCGTCTTTGGGCATCTGGCTGGCCTCACTCTGCGGTGTGACCTTGCGCGTTTGCGCCTTGTAATTAAAAGTGTTTTGCGTCGATTGCTGCACGGCAGCACCGCTGGCAATGGTCGCCGCCGGGCGCACGGCTTGGATTTTTTCTTCGCTCACTTTTTTTGCGGCGCTGCCGAACTCCAGTTTTTCTTTCGCCAAGGCGGGAGCGGAATTCGCGAGTGCCAACGATTGCGACAATTGCTTTTGATTTCCGCCACCGCCGTTGAATCCATATCCGCGTCTACCGCTATTGCTGCTGCTCGCGTAATCAGGCGCAGTGTTCGCGACAGAATTGACGTTGCCATAAACCTCCGCCGTTTCACGGTTGCCGAGAAACGCGTTGTTGTCCGAGTAAAAAATTTTCGCCTCGTCGCGCGTGTTGGCGGACGGCGAAAGAATTTTTCCCGAACGCGTCACGCAAAACCCCACTTCGGCCAGCGGCCAGCGCTGACGGATTTCGCCGTCGAACCGACTGCCGATGCTGCGCGCGTCCTTATCGCCGACGAGCGATTCCACCTGCGCGCTGAATTCCTGCTGCCGTTGCGCGAGGGCGTCGGCGATGGTTTGCGCGAGCGCATCCGTCATGTGCTGGCAGAGGAGCGACTGCTGGCGTTCGAGGAGGAACTGCTGGTCGCGCAGCGAACGCACGGCCAGCCACGCGAGCACGAGGCTCGGCAGCAGGACGGCGATCACAAATACCAGCGCGACTTTTTTCATTTGGCTGCTTGTTGAAATACTCGAATTGCGCCGGCATAACCAAGCTCATTTTGAAACGTAGCGCGGACGGCCCGTCTGCGCGGCCCAACTCGCGGGCGAGCCGCCCGCGCTCCTTGCTTATTTTGAATTGCGCGAGTTGTAGGACTGCGACTGCATCACCTTGCGCGAGCCAGAATCGTATCCGCCGCCGCTGATACGCGTTTCAAACGACTCCAGATTTTTCGTTTCGTCGCGCATCTGCGACTGCACGGCAGCGGGTGCGGCGGCGTAAGCGCGGCCCAACGCGGCGTTCTGCACCGACAGAATCGTCGCCGCTTTTTTGTAATTGCCCGCGTCCGCCTCGGCCATAGCCGCGTCCTTGGCGACGGCGGCGAGCATGATTTCCTTTTGCGCCACGACCGCGCCGTTCACGGATTTTTCAGACGCCGCCATGTCGTCGGAAAATTCCACGCGCACCGTGCCGGACGCGGACTGCGCGCGGCCATTGTCGAACTCGTCGGTGTAATTCACGTTGACGCGCGCGACTTCGCGCTGCTCGCCGTCGGCCACGCAGCGTAGGAGCAGATAACGGTTTTGCCCGCCGGTGAACTGGCTCAAGTTCACGGTGCAATGCTGGCCGGAAAAGGTTTCCGTGCGGCCAATGAAGCCCATCGGTTTCACGCCGTCGGGACAGATGATTTCAATTTTCACATCGCGCGCGGCGACGGAAATCATTTCACCGAGTTCCTTCGCGAAAATTTCCGGGAGCTTTTCCGTGTCCTTGACGTAATAATAATTCGCGTCGCTCGCCTCGGCGAGACCGGCCATCAAATCCTCATTGTAATCGTCGCCCACGCCGATGGTCGTGACGGAAATTCCCTTCTCGGAAAGATCACCGCCGAGCCGGCGCAAGTCGCGCGGCGAACTTGGCCCGATGTTCGCGAGTCCGTCCGAAAGCAAAATCACACGGTTGATGCGTTTGCTGGAAAGATATTCGCCAATCTGATCCGCGCCCTTTTTCACACCCGCGTAGAGCGCCGTGCTGCCGTCGGCGAGGATGCTTTCAATTTTTTCGCGCAACGCATCTTTGTTCGCCGCCTTCTGCGCGGAGACGAGCACCTCGGCGTGGTCGCTGAAAACGATGAGCGAAAAAACGTCGTCCGGCGCGAGGCGGTCCACGAGCTGGAGCGCGGCCTGCTTGGTTTTTTCCAGCTTTGCGCCAGCCATCGAGCCGGACTTGTCGAGGACGACGGCGAGGTTGAGCGGCGTGCGGTGCGGCTTGCGTTTTTCCGCGATGGCCGAGAGGTCAATCCTCACGATGACCTCTTGTGGCCGGTTGCGGACGAGCACGCCGCGATCCGGCACGAGTTTTACTTGGAGCGTTTCTCCGGCAAGGAGGCTGGTGGCCGACATTGCCAGACCGGCGAGAAGCATGATTGCTTTCATGCCTCCACGATGCCATGCGGGGAAAAGAAGTTGTCAGCCGCGCGTGAAAGGTTTGTAAAAGAATTGTAAGAGGAGTGAGGTGAGAAACGCGCTTGCGGTGAAGGAAAATGAAGAAATTATCTTTGGCCTATCAAGCTATTAGGCAGCAGTCTGGTCACTTCTTGGCCTCCATCCAATCACCTTCAATGTGGTAAGGCATCCTATGATAATGAGTCAGCTTTCGCCTGATGACCCCAGTCACCCCGACATCAGGTTCAACGAGAAGTGTAAGTTTCCAGGGTGATTGATTGGTTGGCAGTGAAATTGTGAGATTTTCGGATGTGCCTCTATCGAGTGTCGAATGCCATGAAAGCGGTTGGTGCGATTGATCATAAGCCAAGCCTGCTGGTTCTGTCGTATCCGGTATCTCGATAAGGGGGCGGTAAATATAAATTGTAGATGCGCTGAGATTGGCGACTGCGATCGTCGCAAGCCGAGTGCCTGTAGCGTCGTTTGTATATCCAAGGAAAGTAATTGAAACTTTAGGGAGTCCCCCGACAGGTTGTAAGGCGACCCATGCAAGCCACGCACAAACAGCCAAAAGGATCAAAAGTATAATGGTAGTCTTACGCATAATGCTGCCTAACATTGTATTAAGCCAAGCCAATGTTTCCTAATTCCAATCGGTTTCAATCGGTCACAGTGGCGGCCAAAAAGTTTTGACGCAGTTTTGAACATCGTGTCGCCCATTCCAAAATCTTGAAGAAAACTGCGCCAAACGTTTCCCCCGCGCAAGGGCAAAAAAATTAACCGCAGAGAACGCAGAGAGCACAAAGGAAAAAATGTTCTGTGGAAAACTTTTCATTAACACCCGGCTTCAGCCGGGTGATGGAATCATTCCAGCCAGCGAGCCGTTTTAACGGCTTGCCGGCGCGGGGAAAACCGTTGAAACGGTTTGAAAAGATTGTGGCGGAAGTCACCGGGCTGAAGCCGGTGTCAATGAAACCGCCGTCCAGCGACGCATTTGAAACGGTTCTTGCCGCTGCCAAATGAAATGTTCGCCAATGATTGAATAAGTTTTTAACATCGCAGTCCAATCACCATGCGAAAAATTTTCTGGCTCATCCTGCTCGGCGGCGTCATTCAACTGGCGGCGCACGCGCAATCAACGAACACCCTCAACACCAACCGAACAGAAATTGCGACCTTTGCCGGTGGCTGCTTCTGGTGCATGGAAGCGGTGTTTGAACGGTTGCCCGGCGTGCGTTCCGTGACGAGCGGTTTTGCCGGCGGCCACACGGAAAATCCGACGTATCTTCAAGTCTGCGGCGGCGACACCGGCCACGCGGAGGCGACGCAGATTGAATTTGACCCGACAAAAATTTCTTACGCAAAACTCGTGGAAGTTTTCTGGCAGGCGCATGACCCGACGACGCTGAACCGGCAGGGCGCGGATGCAGGCACGCAGTATCGTTCGGTGATTTTTTTTCATAACGAGAAGCAAAAACTGATCGCGGAGAAATCCAAGCTGACGGCGCAAGCGGATTTTCATCATCCCATCGTCACGGAGATTGTGGCGTTAAAAAAGTTTTACCGGGCCGAGGAGCATCATCAAGGTTACTACGATGCTCATACTGACGAGGGTTATAGCCGAGCCGTCATCGCGCCGAAACTGGAGAAGTTGGAGCACAAAAAAGTCATCAAGCAAGAGCCGCAGACGGGGAAATGATGCGCGATGCGTGAGAACATGAAAAATAAAAACGCCCGGCTTGGTAGCCGGGCGTTTTTGATTGGTGGTTGAAAATTATTTCTTGAGCGAAAGCGCGAGGCGCGATTTCTTGCGGTTGGCCGTGGGGCGCGCGACGACGCCGCTTTTCACAGCTTTGTCGTAGGCGGAATGCACTCCGGGGAGCAGTTTGGTGGCTTCGTCTTTTTTGCCGTCGGTCACGGCGGCGCGGAAGCCTTTTTCGAGGCGGCGCAGCTTGGATTTGACGGCGCTGTTCTGGAGGTTTTTGCGGGCGCTATTGCGCATCCGGCGTTCGGCTGACTTCGTGTTCGGCATAATTCGTTTTTATTTGCTAAAGAGCCGCAGAAACTATCTTTTTGCGCGGCAAAGTCAATGGCGAAAAATTTCCTCCACGCTTTACATTCCGCCCCCGGACTGTTTTTTTGTGCGGCAGAATCATGAGCGAACCGCTACCGCCGACCGAGCTAACCGACACGCAGCAATTGCGCCAGCAACGCGCCGGCCTGGCGTTGGCCGAGGCGGAATTGCGCCGCAGCGAACTCCGTTTCCGTGAGCTGTTTGAAAGTTCACCCGATGCCATCTTCGTCGAAGACTTGGCCGGAAATGTTTTGGACGTGAACCGCAGCGCGTGCGAATTGCACGCGTTGAAGCGCGAGGAGTTGGTCGGCAAAAATGCCATCCATGATCTCGTGCCGCCCGCCAGCCGCGCCGCCGCCGCCGCCAATTTTCAAAAACTGGTGGACGGCCAAGTTTCTTGGATCGAGGGCGAAAGCCGCCGCGCGGATGGCCGCAGCGTGCCGGTGGAAATCCGCGTCGTTAAAATCGAATTCGATGCCCGACCCGCCCTGCTGTTTCATGTGCGCGATCTCACCGCGCGCCGCAACACCGAGGTCGCGTTACGCAGTTCCGAGTCGCTCTTCCATTCGGTCTGGGATAATTCCTTGGATGGTATGCGGCTCACGGACAAGGACGGCATCATCATCGCGGTGAACCGCGCGTTTTGCCAACTGGTGGGGCTCACCGCCGCGCAACTGGAAGGCCAGCCCTTCACCATCATTTACGGCACCAACGCCAATGCGGAAACCATGTTGAAAAATCACCGCCACGATTTTTCCAAAACCGCGCTCGATCATCGGCGCGAGCGCGACTTCCCATTGCACGATGGCCGCGCCGTGCGGTTTGAGATTTCTGATTCGTTCGTGGAATCCGGCGGCAACCTCCGTCTGCTGTTGAGCATCTTTCGAGACATCACCATGCAACGCCGCCTCGAAGATCAGTTGCGCCAGTCGCAAAAAATGGAAGCCATCGGCCAGCTCGCCGGCGGTATCGCGCATGATTTCAATAACATCCTCACCGTCATTCTCGGACACGCCTCGCTGCTCGCGATGAGTGATCTCGACGAGGACACCATCCAGTCCGCGCGCCAAATCAAGCACGCTTCCGAACGTGCCGCTGCGCTCACCAGCCAGTTGCTCGCGTTCGGGCGCAAACAAATTTTTAATCCGCGTCCCGTGGATCTCAACCGCATTCTCGGCAAAATGTCTGACATGATCGCGCGACTCGTCGGCGAGGACATTGACCTGCAATTAAATTTTTCCGGCGAACCCGCGCTCGTCGAGGCCGACACCAGCATGATGGAACAAGTGGTTCTCAACCTCTCCGTCAATTCCCGCGACGCGATGCCGAAGGGTGGCGAAATGAAAATCCGCATTGCCCACCGCGAAATCACGGAAGCGCAAGCGCGCCATTCCGCCGAGGCGCGTGCTGGCCGCTTCGTTTGTTTGAGCCACACCGACACCGGCGGCGGCATCCCGCCCGAAAATATTTCCCGCATCTTTGAGCCGTTCTTCACCACCAAAGAACTCGGCAAAGGCACTGGCCTCGGTCTCGCCACCGTGTATGGCATCGTCAAGCAACACCACGGCTGGATTGACATCGAGAGCACCCTCGGCCACGGCACAACTTTTCATATTTTTCTCCCCGCCACCACCACCGCCGCCGTCGAGCCAGAACATTTTGACACGCAGTTTCGCGCGCGTGGCGGAGCCGAGACCATCCTCGTCGTGGAAGACGAGCGCGACCTCCGCGAAATGGTCGCGCGCACGCTCAACCGGCAAGGCTATCGCGTGTTTCAAGCCGTGGATGGCCCCACCGCGCTCGACATCTGGGAGAAGTATCGCGACCAAATCAGCCTCGTCTTCAGCGACGTCGTGATGCCCGGCGGCATGAACGGGCGCGAACTTGCCGAACGTATTTGGAAAGATAAGCCCGCGCAGAAAATTATTTTCTCCACCGGTTACGGCACCGACGCCCTCGGCAAAGATTTTCATCTCGACCCGCAACTCAATTACCTCCCCAAGCCGTATCTGCCGCAACAACTCGCATTGCTCATTCGCCGCTACCTTGATGTGGAATGACACGTTTGATCGTGTTTGCAACCTGACCTCCCGTCGTGTTCTGGCCGCTGAAAGAAAGCAAGCCTATCCCCCACCCTTACCCTCTGGGAACAGCCGTGGTTTCGTAAGATAAATCCAGCGCTAGACGAGGCCACGCTCTCCCCCACAAGGGCGAGGAAGCCGGAGCCGTTTTAGCCTACTCTAAAATCTTTTCCGCAAAATCCACCGCCTTACGGCACAGCGGCTGCCAGTCCAATTCCGCTTTCACCCGCGCCGAAGATTTTTTCGCGAACGGTTGCCAACTCGAAACGGGCGCGGCCAGCCACTCCAAAATTTTATTCCCAAAATCTTCACCGTCGAATTTTGAAAACTTCACGAGCGGATCATTTTTGAAATAGCCCGACACACTTTTCAGCGGCGTGCAAACCGTCGGCAAACCCGTCGCGACGTATTCCACGATCTTCGCCACGAACGCGCAATGCGTCCCCGCCGATTCTTCGTAAGGCACGATGCCCACCGTCGCGCCCGCGAGTTTTTTTGAGACCTCGGCATACGGCGTGAAACCATCCGCCTCGTATTTGAAATTCGGAATCGCTCGTGCGCGTTGCAGAAATTTTTCCAGCCCCGCCGTGCGTTTGCCGACGAAACGGAAAATGGTTTCCGGCTTTTTTGCGGCGACCGTCTTCACCGCGTCAAAAGCGATTTGCCCCAGATGATGCGCGTCGAACGAGCCGTGCATCACAACGACGGGTGGATTTTCCGGCGACGGAATTTTTTCGCGCAACGGAAATGCCGCCGCGTCGTAGCCGTAATAGATCGGGCAGATTTTTTCCCGCGCATAACCGCGAGCCGCGAGCCGATCCGCGAATTCATCCGAGATCGCGCACACGCCATTCACACCGTAGCGCACCGGCAGCGAGATTTCGTAGCGCACCAACGCGTGGACGAGCGGCTTTGGCGCGAGGTAACTCGGCCACGTCTCCATGAAGCCGGTGAGCAAATCAGGGAAATTCATCACCACCGGCACGCCGAGTTTCTTTTTTAATTTCCCAGCAGCGACCGCAGAAATGGCGTGCTGCGAAAAAATCAGATCGAATTTTATTTCCCGCGCCGCTGCCGCCACCAGCCGTCCGAGGAAAAACGGATACGCGACGTATTTGAAATTGCGGAGCTTCGCGTAACGGCCCATCTCCCATTTTTCAAATGGATGCAGTTTCACGCCAAATTTTTTCTCCACCATTTCCGCATCAGGAATTTTGGGGCCAAAAACGTGGACGGCGTGACCGCGCCGCACCATTTCTGAAACGAGAAACACCGCCTCCGCCGAACCGCCGCCGGACGGCGGATAAAACGGTTCGTGCGTCAAAAAAGCGATCGTGAGTTTGCGCGACACGCCGGAACGCTAGGGATTTTGCCGTGCCGGTTCAATTCAGAACTTGCTTTAGGGGTTGTCTGGCCAACGGCACTTGCTGTTCCTTGAGTGTCAGCACTTCGTCACGGGCGCTGGCGGCTTGTTTGGATTCGTAAATGCCCACACCAATCGTCACGGTCAGCGCGGCAGTCACGGCAATTTTTTGTAAGGTAGTCATGGCAATGGTGGCAAGGGTTAAACTGGTTCCGGCCAAAGCGGCGGCGGTGATGGTTTTGACTAACATGGCGGGCGCGGCTTAGATGGCATTGTTCGCCACCGCCCCGGCAATCACCGTGGCGGTCAGCGTCACGCCGCGTTTCAGAAAGCGGGCGCGCAGTTTTTCCAGGCCGCGCGTCACGCGTTTGCGGGCGGCGTCTTCGTGGGCGGCGTTCAACGAAGGAAAAACGAACGCCGCAATGGTCATGGGCGATAACGTGCTGCTTCAGGATGAGGTGAATCCGGTGATGAGCGTGGCGTTGTAAAACGGCCTGTCGGTCACGGCGCTGCACAACCATTTTTTTTACGACGAACCAAAAGTTTTTTTTATGCACATCAGCGGCGAAGGCTCGGTGGAACAGCTGGCGACAGCCATTCACAAAGTCTGGGCGAAGGTGAAAGAAATTCGCACGGCAAATCCGCGACCGGCAAAAACTTTTGGCGGCGCAGCTATGCCCGCGACGAATTCCATTTCTGAAAAAATGATTAAGGACATCATCGGCGTGAAGGGACAGGCGAACAGCGGGATGTTCAAAATCGTCATCGGGCGCACGACGAAATTGCCGTGCGGCTGCACGATGACCAAGGACATGGGCGTGAACACTTGGGTGGCGTTTGCGGGCACGGATGACAACGCGCTGGTGGACGGCGATTTTGCGGTGAAAGAAAATCAATTGCAGCCAGTGCTGAAATCTTTGCGACACGACGGGATCAACATCGTGGCGATCCACAGCCACATGACACAGGAAAACCCGCGCATTTTATTTTTGCATTATTGGGGTCGGGGCAGCACGGCGGATTTGGTGAAGTCGCTCAAGGTTGCGCTCGATACGCAAAACGCGGTGAAGTAAATCAGCAAAATGTTTTGACTTGGTGCGTAAAAAATTTAGACTTCGCTTCCGTTTGTGGATGGGGTCTTAGCTCAGTTGGTAGAGCGTCTGAATGGCATTCAGAAGGTCAGGAGTTCGACCCTCCTAGGCTCCACCATCCTTCGCAAACGTAGTGAAGCGCAGGCGGGCTGCAATCAACCTTCGCAAAGTGCTTCGGCTCGTCAGGCCAGATTCGTTTCTTTTTCCCCGGTCAGATTCTACAAATTGAGTTCCGTTGTAATTGACTGTTTTCACTGACGCAGACAACATCGTCGCACATCTCACTATGAAAAAACCCATCCGCCTCGCCCTTGTTCTGCTCCCGCTACTCGCGTCGTCGCTCTTCGCCGCTGATGCACCCACGCCCGCCGTTACGAGCTGGCACGCGCAAACGCTGCTCTCTGCGATTGGCAATGTTTTGATTTTTGCGGGCATCGGCATTGTCGCGGCGATCATCGGGTTCAAGCTGTTTGACCTTTGCACGCCGGGCAACTGGCAAAAGGAAATTGTCGAAAATAAAAACGTCGCCGCCGCCATCGTCGCCGGCGCGGTGATTCTCGGCATTTGCCTCATCATCGCCGCGTCCATCCTCGGCTAATTTTTTACGTTCGTGAAACGGAGCCAAAGCATCCGCTTGATCCTGCTCGGCAGCCTGTCCACGGCGGCGTTGACCGGCTGCGATGAACAGAAGCCTGCGGTCAACTCGCAAAATTATTACACGAATAATTTCTACGTTCCCGGCTCCGGCTATTATCACGCACCATTCCGCAACTGGTATCCCCTGCCCTACAATCATTTTGACGTGCAGAAGCAGCTTTATTTTTACGGCGGCCAGTGGGGCGCGCAACCGTTCGCAAGCATCACGAACATTTCCACGCCCACGCAGGATGCGGTGACGGTCGCGCAAAATTCTCGCACGGACATTTCGCGCGGCGGCTTCGGCGGTTACTCCGGCGCACATTCCGGCTATTCCGGCTGGCATTCGTGGGGCGGATAATTTTTGGGCGCGATGAAACGTCATGCTTGCCAACCAAGACCTGACTGGCGCGAGAAAGTTTCCAGCGTCGGGCTGACGTATCATTCGCATGAGGCCGGGCCTTACTGGGATGAATCCGCGTGCTACGAACTCACGTCCGCCGAAGTGGACGCCTTGGAATCCGCCGCGAACGAATTGCATTTCCGCTGCATTGACGCGGCGGAAGCAGTCATCAAAAATAATTGGTGGTCGCGCTTGGGAATTTGTGAAGCCGCTGTGCCGGTGATTTTGGAATCGTGGGAGCGCGATGATTTCAGCCTCTACGGACGATTCGATTTTGCGTTCGACGGCGTGACGCCGCCAAAACTTTTGGAATACAACGCCGACACGCCCACCGCGCTCGTCGAGGCATCCGTCGCGCAATGGTTCTGGTTGCAGGAAATCTACCCGCACGCCGATCAGTTCAATACCATCCACGAACGCCTCATCGCGGCGTGGAAAAAATTCGGGACGACGACGATTCACTTCAGTTGCGTGAAAAAACACGTCGAGGATGAGATGACCATTCTCTATCTGCGCGACACTTGCGAACAAGCCGGCGTGAAAACGAAATCTGTTTTCATGGACGACCTTGGCTGGCACGCGAAGGAAAATTATTTCGTGGACCTCAACGATGAACGCATTGAACACTGCTTCAAGCTCTATCCGTGGGAATGGTTGTGGCGCGAGGAATTCAGCGGTCACCTAGCAAAAAATTCTCTGCGCTTCATCGAGCCTGCGTGGAAAATGCTATTGAGCAACAAGGGACTGCTGCCGATTGTGTGGGAACTTTTTTCCGACCATCCGAACTTACTCCCGGCGTTTGATTCCGCCGAGCCGCTGGGGAAAAATTTTATCCGCAAACCAAAATTGAGCCGCGAGGGCAGCAACGTTTCGTGGTTTGAAAACGGCGTGGTCATTGAGGAAAATGGCGGCAGCTACGGCGAAGAAGGTTTTATTTTTCAATTACCCGCTGCCCTTCCAAATTTCGACGGCAATCATCCCGTGTTCGGCGTGTGGGTGGTGGATCACGAGGCCGCCGGACTCGGCATCCGCGAAGACACCCGGCGCATCACGGGTGACTTGAGCCGCTTCGTGCCGCACTTTTTTCGATGAGCCTAAACAATCCAACGCCACTGCGGATCGGGATGCACGGAAATTTTTTCGGTGCGGATTACCGCTTGCTTGGCCGCATCGTCATGGGCGCGGTGGATAATGGTGAGGCGTATTATTGGAATGAATTTTATTTGGAGTCGCGCGGCGGCAAAACCGCCACGCTCGTTTATGAAGCAACGGAGCGCGGCGGCGTGTGGCGGCTGTTCACCGAGTTTGAACCGGAGCATCCGCTGACGGCGGCAGATGCCGCGACGAAACAAGTCGGCGATAAATTAAATCTCACCGGATCCGATGTGCGCGTGACGTTGCGCGATTCCTCCTGTGTTTATCACATCGAAGGCCAAGCGCCCGCAGGCGTGGCAGTGGGCGACGCGGCGGAATATTTTAACGCCGAAGCGACGGGCGTGATGCAGGTCCTCAGTTGGACGGGCGACGAAGTGGAGTATTACAACGGCGTGAATCTTTCGCCCGGCGTCGTCAACTCCGCGTTTAACTTACCGTTCACCGCCACCAGTTCGGCGAGTGCGAGCGGATTTTTTTCCGCGCTGAATGGCTCTAGTTCCGACAATTATTCCAGCGCCCCCAAATTTATTTTGCAAGCGGTCGCGCTGGTGGTTTTATTCTTCATCATCTTTGGCCGCAGTTTTTCCTGCACGAATACTTATGAATCTGCGCCCGTAAAAAAATTTCTCGCAGAAAAGCCGCCGTTGGCCGTCGGCGCGGCGGGCGAGTTGAAAGGCAAACATTATCGTATCACCGGCCACGCCGTCGTAGAGCTTGACGAAGCCGGTTTGATTTTCGAGCGGCACGAATACCAGCTCGCGGATGATCTCGACCAGACTGCGCTGCTCGTTTGCGGCCAAAAACCGGGCGATAAAAATTGGACGTTGTTCACCGCGCTCGCGCCGTTGCTGCCGCCATCGCCGCAAGAATGTGCCGCCAAAAAAATTGGCGACGTGGTGAATGTGGACGGCGTGACCGGTCCCATTCGCGACATTTTTCAGGCCACTGTCCGGTCAGCCGACGGCACGACTGCCGGTGCTCTGCTTGATGGCCGCGAGTGCTTCGGCTATCTGGCGCAATCGGAATACGGCTGGCTGCTCGTCCGCTGGGATAGGAATGAAAATTTTTTCCTAGGCGGCACCATCATTTCGGCGACGGCGGCCAAAGCGGTTTTTTCAGATACTTCTTGGAAATAACGATCCACCCCGGCGGCGGTTCTAATCACTCGCCAGCGTCGGCGAAATTTGCGACCGTATCCTCATGAAATTACGACAAGGCCAGACGTGGCAGTGCGGAGAAAATTTTGTCCGCATCGTGCGGCTGGAACGATTGGAAGTGGGCTACAAAATTTTCAAGAGCCTCAAGGGCGACGCCGGTAGGCATCAAGAGACGACCAAAAAAGATTTTTGCCGGATGCTCAAAGGCGCGACGCTGCTCACCGGCAATCAGGATTTGGTGCAGGAATGAAACTGCCGTCGTGGCACGCGGATTGGTTTGACCGGAGCGAGGCTGACTGCTAAAAAATACGCGCGGATTTTTCCACACTTCTAATTTATGGCCAAAGCTAAAAAAGCAAAATTTTCCCGAATCCTTATTAAATTGAGCGGTGAAGCTCTCGGCGGCGAAAGCGGCGTGGGCATCTCTGCCGAGGCCGTGCAGAGCATGGCCGAACAAATTCGCGAAGTGCGCGAACTCGGCGTGCAGGTCGTCGTCGTCGTCGGCGGTGGCAATATTTTTCGCGGCCTGACTGGCAGCAAACGCGGCATCGAACGCGCCACGGGCGACTACATGGGAATGTTGGCGACGATCATCAACTCGCTCGCGCTGCAAGATGCGTTGGAAAAACTTGGCTGCCCGACACGCGTGCAAAGCGCCATCGCGATGGCGCAGATCGCGGAACAATTCATCCGCCGCCGCGCCGTGCGCCATCTGGAAAAAGGCCGCGTCGTGATTTTTGGCGGCGGCACCGGCAATCCATATTTCTCCACCGACACCGCCGCGGCATTGCGCGCTAACGAAATCGGCGCCGAAGTCATTTTGAAAGCCACCAAAGTGGACGGCATCTACGACAGCGACCCGAAGAAAAATCCGAACGCCAAACGCTTCGCGCAAATCAGCTATATTGACGCGCTGCAAAAGCGCCTGCAAGTGATGGACTCCACGGCGTTCTCGTTGTGCCTCGACAACAAAATGCCGATCATCGTTTTTGATTTCTTCAAGGCACACAACCTCAAGCGCGTCGTGTTGGGCGAAAAAATCGGGACGCTCGTGACGAATTAATTTCTCGTGCCCGAACTGCCCGAAGTCGAAGTTCTCGCGCGGCATTTGCGTCCGGTGTTGCGTGGAAAAATTGTCCGCGCCGTGCGTGTGAACCGCGCGAAAATTCTGCATCCGACTTCGGAGCGCGAATTGAAACGCGCGCTCACCGGCGCGAAATTCAAATTGCTTTCACGGCGCGGAAAATACCTGCTGTTTGATTTTCAATCTTCATCGTCGCGTAAAACAATAACCGTTCTGGGACATCTCGGCATGACGGGGAAAATGTTTATCGCCGACAAAGAAGCCCCGCTGCCGAAACACGCGGCGGTGGTTTTGGAATTGAACCGGGGAAATTTTATTTTCGAGGACACCCGTTACTTTGGCCGCTTCACGCTGGATTTATCTTCCGTAAAAAAACTCGGCCCCGAGCCAGACGACCAAACATTCACGCCGGAAAATTTTCGGCGCGGATTAAAGCGCTCGCGCCAGCCGATCAAAGTAAAGCTGCTGGATCAGTCGTTGATTGCCGGCGTCGGGAACATCTACGCGAGCGAGGCACTGTTCCGCGCAAAAATTTCGCCGAAGCTCGCGGCCTGCAAACTTTCGCTGGCGCAGGTAAAAAAATTATTGTCCGCCATGCGGGGCGTGTTGCGTGCGGCGATTGAATGTGGCAGCACGATTCCGCTGAATTTTGCCGACGGGAAAAAGGGCGACGCACTGTTTTATTTTGGTCGCGCGGCGAACGCGCCCGATTTTTACGAAGAACGATTGCGTGTTTATGACCGCGCAGGTAAGCCGTGCATTCGTTGCGGCGCAGAAATTCGGCGCATCGTGCAGGCTGCGCGCAGCACGTTTTATTGTCCGCGCTGCCAAAAAAGTTGAGGAAACGGTTTGACGAACGCGCCGTTGCTGATAGATTTTTCGTCCGTTTGATTCCAGAGTAGCTCAATGGTAGAGCGCGCGGCTGTTAACCGCGAAGTTGAAGGTTCGAGCCCTTCCTCTGGAGCCA
>JANYCI010000350.1 GCA_025360325.1 Limisphaerales bacterium
CGTGTTTGTGGTTCGGGCGTTTGTGCAGATGCGCGACTTGCTCGGCAGCACGAAGGAACTGGCGAAGCAACTGGCCGCGTTGGAAAAGAAACTCACCGCGCGGCTCGACGGACATGAGGTCGCCATCATCGAAGTGCTGCGACGCGTGATGGACATTCTTGATCCGCCACCACCGCCGCCTGAACCGGAGAAGCCCAAAGGCCGACTCGGATTTTATGTTGAGCCGGAAGAAAAGCCGGTTGCCAAAGGCTGTAAAAAGACGTGAACTAACTGCCATGAACGCCACGATGGAAGCCGACCCGACCAAGGCATACAATCAGGACGACGCCACCGGCTTCATCCGCCTGAACGGTCTGCGCCGGAAAGTCGCGGCCAAGGTGCATGGGAAGAAGAAGTGATACTGGCAAAACCAAAAGCAACTTCGTATAAATAAACGCGAATGTCATACCCATCTGTTGACCAACTCCAAAAGGTTTTAACCGAGAAGGTATTTCATTATGCCAAGGACTCGAAGAAAGCTGCTGGTCGAGCACTCGGCACACTCGTGGAAATTATCACGTTCTATGCGTTGAAATCATGGGAGCTTGAGCGGCACGTTGCGATTGAGAGGAAATTGCCGGAGTTTGCGAACGATGACATCACGCACAATGTTGAATACAGTTTGCATCCGGCAACTCCGCTGGCACAAATCGAGTTCAACCGCGATTCCCTTCCGCTAACGACGACGAAAATTACCAAGCATGAAAAACTGGCTGCGCTCGGAATCACCGAAGAGTCGTTGAGGAAATCTACGTTGTTGAGCAATGAGCTAATCCTTCGCAATTCCTGCACGGTTTCCGAGTTTGAGAATCATTTTCTGAACGCTTACCTCGACACGCTCGGAAAGGACACCGGCACATATTCCATCGTTTCATTGCGCCAGCGGCCATTTGCAATTTTCGAGTGCAAGCGGGTCGGGGTTGAAGAGGGAATGAAGAAAGGGCCGCAGACGATTGAGAAGGCCAAACAGGGAGCTTATGTAGCCAGAACCGTATCAGCGCTCCAGAAGATCAGACTGGCGGACGGTTCGATGGGCGGACTGATTCAAAAGCGCGATGGCTCATTCCGACACGGAAATTATTACAAGTTGATGGCTGAAATCATTGCCTCGGATGATCCTGAATTGCTTGCGCGGTTCATCCTGACGGTTGGAGTTGTCAGCAATCACGGCAATTGGTTCACGTCAGAAAATCACAATAAAGAATTGAAGGTGCTGGCCCAGTCCTACGACTGGCTGCTTTTCCTCACCGACGCCGGCGTTGCTCAATTTATTGACGAACTGCTTTTCCATCCGACGAAAGAATTGTCTGCGGCCAGAGATGCTTTTCTTGCCAGCTACACCGGCGAGAAGGGTGTGAACCAGTTCACCAAGAAACAGCTTTCACTGCGGGCGGACGCCGCACTTCAATCGTATTTCCACTCGCGTAAAAAAGTGATTGCGGGCTGGTTTAACATCATTGCCCCAGCGGGCAAAGGACTTGACGTTTTGAAAGAAGAACTAGATACGTTGAAGAGCAAAAATTGGCAGGAGATTCATTTGTGAGTGCTGGCCGAACATTGAACACATTGAGTCAGGAGTGGGGAACTCCGCACAAATATGTTGACGCGGTGCGGGAGTTTTTTGGCGGCAAGATTGACCTTGACCCTTGTTCCAATCGGTATTCAATCGTCCATGCACGAGTCGAGTATCAGCTACCAAGCCACGACGGGCTTCGTGAGAGTTGGGATTTCCCGAACATATACGTCAATCCTCCATACGGAATTGATAAAGAGCGCGGGACATCCATCAAGAAATGGCTGCTACGTTGTGCGACCGCCTACAAAGAACACAATTCCGAAGTTTTGGCGCTCGTGCCTGTGGCGACCAACACAGGGCACTGGAAGAAATATGTTTTTGGCGCAGCGACGGCGGTTTGCTTTCTCTACGACACCCGCTTGAAGTTTCTTGTTGATGGTAAAAACGGCGGAAAGGGCGCTCCGATGTCCTGCGTCATGATTTATTGGGGGGAAGATTTTGAAAAATTTCTTGCTGCGTTTAGCAAATTCGGCGCGGTAATTGATCTTCGTCCGCTGAAAGGTAAAAAATTTGGCGAGTGTTCCGAGAACGGTCAACTTGATTTGATTGAACAACGGGGCTGATTGTTCTGCGGCTGCGCTCCGTGAATCCCAACGGGATTCCATCCATCAGCCCAGGGTTGGAGCGTCCGCCGTCGCTGCGCTTTGGCGCGACAAGAAGCGACTACCCTGGGTTCACGTTCCCAAATCATTTTCAACCCTGAAGGGGTTGCATCAAAAATCTCTCGTCATCCATTTGAACCGCGAACCACGCGAAATACGCGAACAATTCCAAAACCAATTTTTCCTTTCGCGTATTTGGTGTATTTCGCGGTTTATCTTCCGCCCGGCTGCAACCCCTTCAGGGTTGTTCTCCATTTCACATCGTCACCCAGCGTAGGCCGACTGCGTCGTCCAACGCTGGGCTGAATGACGTAATCCCTTCGGGATATTTTTGTAGCGCCGGAGGCGCGCCATCTTTGTAGAAACCCGCCAAACAAATTTCCCAGCTCCGTCAGGAGCGACATCTCAAAAATATTTTGCTCCCGACGGAGCTTTCTCATTTCCGTTTTGGATTCTACAACGATGCCGTGCCTCCGGCGCTTTCCCGGAGCGCGGCTGTGTGAGCCGCAGCAAACCGGTATTTCAAAACGTCACCGCCAATTCCAAACGCATCTGACTTACAATGCTGCTGCGGGTCGCAGACCCGCGCTCCGAATCCCAACGGGGTTCCAGCACCTTCCCGCTGCGGTTTGATTCAACTCCTTCAGAGTTGATAAATGTTGTGCGCCCCTACCCAGCGTAGCTGTTCCTGCGTCACGGCAACGCTGGGCTGAATGACGTAATCCCTTCGGGATATTCCGCAGCGCCGTCAGGGCGGCAAAACAAAAAGGCGAACGGATTGTTCCGTTCGCCTTTTGAATTTTTCGGAAGGACGATGTTGCTACACCGCCCAAATCAAGCTGACCGGCAGGTCAGCCCTACCAATTTTTAGTAGCGGTAATGTTCCGGCTTGTAAGGTCCGTCCGCCGAGACGCCGAGGTATTCGGCTTGAGGCTTGGTGAGCTTGGTCAGCACAACGCCGATTTTATCCAAGTGCAAGCGCGCTACTTCTTCGTC
>JANYCI010000358.1 GCA_025360325.1 Limisphaerales bacterium
ACTGATCACCGAGCCGAGCGGACAATCCACGCCCCAATGAATGAACATACCGAGCGCCTGATCCTTGAACCATTCCACTCGCACCGGCTGATTGCTGCCAGCGGTTGACGTGCCTTGCGAAATCGCTTCCGTCTTCAAACCAACCGATTCGATGTCCGCCGCAAAAATATTTTCCGAAAAAAAGCCGGCCGCGGCGCAGATGAGCGTAAGCGTTAGTCGGATTGCTGTTTGAAAATTGAAAACGAGAATCCCAACGGGATTCCGTCCTTCAGCCCAAGGTTGCGAGGCACGAGCTACCCTGGGTAACCGGCCCACAATGGTCATCAACCCCAACGGGGTTGCGGCAGAACCGCGCTTTGACGCAACCCATTCAGGGTTGAAAAATGAATTTGCCGTGTGACCCAGGGTAGCCTCGCAGGCTCGGCAACCCTGGGCTAGAAGATGTAATCCCTTTGGGATTGAAGCGGAACAAATGAGTTCTGAAAATTTTGCAGGTTTCATGCGCTCAATTCTTTTGCTTTCCCGCATCCAATTCAAAAACTTTTCGCGCTTTCGTTTCCCAAGCGGCATCACAGGTCAGTTGCGCCCAATACGCAAAGACAATTCCTGTCGTGCGATAATCCAACTGCTTTGGCTTGCCGTTGCGTCCCAGTTCCGCCGCCGGGCCGGTGCGCGTGTTGCCCGTGCCATCAATGCGGCCATCGGCCTGAATCCGCGTGGTCAGCCAGTTGAAACCTTTTTCCAACGTCGGCTTCAACTCCGAGCGCGTGGATTCGCTCGCCGCGATTTGGTAGTAGCGGCAGGCGTAGTTCAATCCCAACGCTTGATAGGAAGTGTCGTGGCCGCCGCGCTCGGGATTCACGCCATCGGAAAATTGAAACGCAATGCCGTTGCGGATGAGCCAGACTGATTTCTCCATGAGCGGCTGGTCGTTGAAAATCACCGCCGTTTCGCCCAGCGCCGCAGCGTCAAGAAAACGCCGATGCGCGTAACGCCGATCGCCGAAGATGCGCGGATAATTGTTGTCGTCCGGCCAGTTGAGCGCGTCGATGTCTGGCCGAATCATCCAAAGCGCCGCCGCGTGCAGCTTCGGTTTCATGGTTTCCAGTTGCGAAGCAAAGTCTGCGTGCCACGGTGAAGTTTCCAGCAGTAAAATACTGTGAGCCGTCGCCTCAATAAAAAACGACGCGCTGTGATAATTGTCTGGATGCTTGAAGCTGCCATCCTTCTCCATCCTTGCCCAGCCCCACTCCAAAATCTTCAAGCCGTAGCCTATCTTGTCCTTGTTAGCGGTCGTCAATCCAGCGGTGATCCAATCTCGCCCTTCTTTTTGATATTCAATGAACCACGGCAGTGAGTCGTTTGTCTCCCACCGGGCATTCAGCGCGATTGCTCCGGACAATTTCTGCCAGTCGCGCGGAAGAGTCTTCTGGTCGGCGTGGGCAAACTCGCGCCCGAGCGGACTGGTTTCAAACTTCAGATTCGCCGCCATGCTGATATTCGACTCATTGGTCGCTGCGCCGTGAACCGAAAAAACGGCGATTATCTCCAGCAGCAACATCAACCCGGCAACGAAACCGAATCGAATACGGCGGCAGACATTCAAAGTTGGATGATTCGAGTTCATTATTTTTGGAAACGCAACAATTTCGAGCCGCCGTGAGGGATTTTTTCGGACGGACATTTCAGCAGATAATTTTCCGGCAAGACTGACTTCGCCGCCGCGCTCGACTCGACAAAAATTCTGACCACCGCATCACACGGCGTGGGATTGGAAATTTTTACAGCCAATTCTTTGGCATCGTTAGAGACAATTTCCGCCGCGACATTATCAAACGCGATGACCAGTGATTTGTCCGGCTGCACGTAAATCCCCGGAATCTCTATCGTCGTGAGCATGAGCGACGTCTCAGCCCAAGTCGTCATCTTAAGTGTTTCACCGATGCGCTCCGGGCCTTCCCAGTCGGTCATATTCACGCGTTCGCACATCCAGCCGGGCTTGGCGTCGCCGAGCGGCCGGCGCGGATGCGGCAAATACTGCGGCAGTCCAAACGCAATATCGCGCAGCATTTCAAGATGAAAGCGGTCGCCGGTCGCGCGGAACAGTTTGAACAGGCCGAGACCCGAAAACGTGCATAAGCCCGGCGCGGAATGTTTGTTCTGCGTGTTGGCATACACTGAACCCGTGGTTCGGATGCCCGCCTTGGCGAACGTGGAGTTTGGCGGAAACTGAAAATCATAGGCGACAACCCAAGTGGAAAATTGCCGGGAAGTTTCCGCCGCGCGATTTAGCCAGACATTTTTGCCCGTTGCCTCGAACAGCGCAACGTAGGATTCGATGAGCGCATACCATGATTCCGAATCAGGGTTTTGCAGCGCGTCACCCGGCCCGCCGCAACTCAAGCCTTTGACCGTGAATTCGCGATAAAAATTTTCCGCCGACGCTTCCGCAACGGCGAGATATTTTTTCTCACCGAAATAATCCGCCGCCAGCACTAGCGCCGCCGGGACAATCCCGCCGCTGGTCGAACCGCCGACGCAGATTTCGCCCGTGAGCGAATGGACGAACTGGCCGAACTGACCGTGGTTTTTCCAGAGTTTCATCAGCGCATTGCACACGCGCTTCACGCCTTTGCGCCAGGCAGGCTTCACGGTGATGCCTAATTTTTTCATCAGCAAAAACTGCTTGATGATGAAAAAAACGCCATCGCCGCTTTTGCGGATGAGATGCCAGTTGCCGGTATGCGGCTTGCGAATGTCGCCGCCGATCCATTCCGTGCCGTTGCGGCCTGCGTCCCAGAAAAATCCCGACGGCGCAATGCCATTTGGAAACAGCCAGTCAAAATTTCGGATGACGTTCTTGCGCGTTTGAGCGTCGCCCGCAAACAGCAGTGGATAGGTGGAAATCATGCCGCCCGTCCAGCCAATCTGCCAGTCCTGCAAAAAAATCTGGCGTGGCCCGACAGAATAATAGCCGTGCTTGGTGACAAAATTATCGCGGTTGAATTTCTTTTCCAGCAACTCGAAGCACGCGGAAAAGGGTAGCACCGGCCTCGGCACGGTTGGCGGGGAAAGTTCCTTTCGGATTCCAGTGAATTTATCGAAGAAATTCTGGAGCTTCGGCGCGCTGAACTCGCAAATGCAAAATTCAATTTTAACTTCGTCACCCGCCTTGAAATCGCGAGGCTGGTCGAGCGATGGGAATTCATGGTCACATATCCGGTAACTGTGCAGTTCGCGCATCACCGGCGAGCTAATGGAAATGATGGCGCGCTTCCCATCCCGGGTTTCCTCGATGCCGAGGCCGTAGTCGCCCAGATGGTTTCCTTGTTTGGTGAAAAGGAAAAATCCGCGTTTGTTTTTTAGATCGTGGAAACCAATACCTGGCAAGCTCATGCTGCCACTGCGCTCTTGAATGCGAGAGACGCCCTGGCTGACGTTTAGCCGGGGAACATCAGTGATGATGACCGGCTTGTTTGCCCCGATGTCTTGCGGAAAGAAAAGTTTTGGTGAGTAGGGAATTTTTCGGGCGAGAAAACGGTTGCCATTATAGGCGGCAGCGGGCAGCAGAACATAATTTTTAACCGACCAATCGCTAAATTCAAATTCGATGGCGATTGCGGCCTGCTTTAGTTTGCCGCGCTCGCACCGAAAGGTGATTTCAAACCTTCGTCCACGTCGGTCTGCCTCCGCAAATTCATCTTTCGCTAAAATTTTCCAACGCGAGCCGGCCAAATTAATTTTCTCTCGGCTATCGCCAAAAGTTTTAAGAACGACCGATTCGCTTGCAGTCACGACGTTCTGCCGTGAAAAATCATACTGCCGCAAGCCCGCGCGCAGCTTGAAACCGAAAGACACTTCCGGGTGAAAAGCAGGTTGTTTGTTTGCGCGGGCCATGGGTGGGTGAAAGTTAGCCGGAATAGTTTGACGGGCGAGGGTAAAAAATGCGTCAGTCGCCTTCCGTTCTGCGTCATCCAAAGCAGCGACGCAAATCAGCCCCATAGTGATGCAACTATTCCCCTCGTTCTCTGGACGACGAAGTTTAGTGTGTCAGCACTGTCCCAAACAATGTTGCCACCAATATGAAACCCTTTGCCTTCAAGCGCGCTTTCACGCTCATTGAACTGCTAGTGGTCATCGCCATCATTGCCATCCTCGCGGCCATGTTGTTGCCCGCGTTGTCCCGCGCCAAGCAGACCGCCTTGCGGACGCGGTGCCTGAACAACATTCGGCAGGCAGGTCTCGCCACCATGATGTATGCCTCGGATTCACAGGAGGCACTGCCTTATGGGTATGTGCTTGCGGGCGAGTCGTCGCAAAATAACAATCCATCCACCGGCGCGTGCTGGACGAATTTTATTTCTTCACTCGGCTTGAAAGATCAAGCGTCCATCCAGAAGTTTTACTCCTGTCCCGCCGCTTCCGCGCAATTGTCCCAGACCTCGGTGAATGAGCCGCGCACTTACGCGGCCAACGCGAACATCAACTGGTATAACAGCGCGGCGGGAACTTACTCCTTCACGAAAACCACCTCACCCCGCAAGTCATCCGGCACGATGCTAATCGTGGATGGGGGCGCGGCGAACAACGGCGCGACGCTGCCCATCACGAGCTATCGCACGATGGCCGAGGGAATGAACTACGCGCCGCTGTTTCCGCATTTCGGTCAGACGTTTCAAAAAATGGTCTCTAATCCGGGCAACAACTATTTCAATTACGCCAGCGGCATGGCGGTGTTTGCTTTTTTTGACGGCCATGCCGACGCGCGCAAGCCGGACTTCAGCGCCAACAATCCCGACCGCGCACCGGTGCTGCCATCGCAAACCACCAGTTTGCAAACGGCATTTTACAAGGAATTTTGGGACGGCCAATGAACTCTGGCCTTGCCAAAAACATTTCCAGCCTAGCGCTGGCCGCTGGGCTGCCGTTTGGCACACTGCTACATTTGCCTGCGCCGACCGAGACCATTTACAAACACACCGCGCAGGGGGATTTGAAATTATATTGCTTCGAGTCGAAACAAAGAATGCCTGACGTAAAAGTGCCGGCGGTGCTTTGGATTCATGGCGGCGGCTGGACTGGTGGAACTTGTGAGTCATTTTTCCCGCTGGCGCGCTATACCGCCACGCGTGGTGCGGAAAGTTTTGTCGTCCAATACCGGCTCGCGAATACCAATGGCACGGTTACGGTGGCAGATTGCGTCGCCGACTGTAAATCCGCCGTGCGCTATCTGCGCGGCCATTCGGCAGAACTAGGCATAGACCCAGAGCGCATTGCGATCATCGGCGAATCAGCCGGCGGACATCTTGCTGCGTGCGTGGCTGTGCTGGAAAATTTTGACGATCCAGCGGACGATTTGAAAATTAGTGCCCGACCAAACGCAGTGGTTCTTTACAACCCGCTGACGGACTTCACCCAATCGCAATTCCTCCGGCTTTTCACGAATGCGTTGCCCGCTGAAGCCGCCGTCAAACAGGCGCACGCGCTGTCGCCACTGATGCACGTTCACTCAAATTTGCCGCCGGTGCTGTGCATTCATGGCTTGGCAGATACCGTGGTTTCTCCCGAACAGTCGCAAAAGTTCGCTTTGGCGTTGAAAAATAACGGCAATCGCTGTGAGCTTATGCTGCTGCCGGAAACGCCCCACGCTTTTTTGATCCCAAATTACAAATGCTCCGAGCAAACGGTGGTCAACGCGCTGCTCATCGGTGACAAATTTCTGACTTCGCTTGGCTGGTTTGCCGGCGAACCGAATCTCGTAGCGTCTGATCCCCCAGCGTGGCAGGCCAAATGGCCGGCTCCGAAAAATCGCAAATGAAGCCAACCAAAAATTCGCCCGCTTGGTCAGTGCGCTCAACTGCACGGTTGTTCACGCTAATGCCGCTGCTTAGCTCGCTCTTTGGCAGCATGAATTTGCCGGCGGCTCCGCTGGTGACGAACGCAGTGGATTGGCCGCGCTTCCTGGCGCAGCACGATTTGGTATGGAAAAGTCTGCCGATGGATTATTACGAAGGCGCGTTCGTAGGCAACGGCCTGCTCGGCACAATTATCTTTCGCGACAAAGTTGAAACGAACAGCCTGCGTTTTGAAATCGGACGCACGGACATTTACGATCATCGTCCCAACGGCTCCGCGATGTATGAGCGCTGCCGCCTGCCCATCGGCCAGGGTTTGTTGACTCCCGTCGGCCAAATCACCGATGCCAAGTTGCGCACGGATTTGTGGAATGCCGAGACGCGCGGCGAAATCACCACCACCGTCGGCCAAATTGCGTGGCGATGCTTTGTGCCAAACGACGACGAAGTGATCTTGGTGGAACTCCAAACCACCGGCGGCGAGCGGGCGGCAAAATTTTCCTTCCGGCCGCAGCCGGGCGACAGTCCGCGCCACACGGTTTTGAAGAATGACAAATACGATTACACGCCGAATCCGCCATTGCAAAAGGTTGAGACCAACGGCGCGGAAATCGTGGTGCAGCCGCTGCTGGCCGGCGGCGATTACGCGACGACTTGGCGCGAGGTGAAAACCGGCGACAACTCGCGGACGATTTTTCTGACCGTGGCCAACGGCATACCCGCCGGCGGCGCGGCGAACGCCGCTTTGGCCATCGTGAACCACGCCGTGGCGCGCGGCTTGCCCGCGCTGGAGCGGACGCATCGTGAATGGTGGCACTCGTTTTATCCGGCCAGTTTCGTGTCGGTGCCGGACGCGCGAATCGAAAGTTTTTACTGGATTCAATGGTATAAGATGGCGAGCGCCACGCGCACCGACAGGCCGGTGGTGGATTTGATGGGGCCGTGGTTCAAGCCGTCGCGCTGGGCGGCGTATTGGCAGAACCTCAACGTGCAACTGGCATATTTCACGGCCTTGCCGGGCAATCATCCCGAACTCAGCGACCGGCTGTGCCGCTGGCTGGAAGACAGCGTGCCGGATTTGATCAGCAACTGTCCGCCGGAATTCCGCGCCGACTCCGCCGCGCTGGGCAACCCCACTGGTCTGGAACTCAAAGCGCCGGTGAGCGCAGCCCCGCCACTGCACCTCATCGCGCTGCCGTGGCTGATGCAGCAGTGCTATCTGCAATATCGGTTCACGATGGATGACGAGCGGCTGCGCGTGCGTATTTATCCGCTGCTGCGCCGCACCTTTAATTTTTATCTGCATGTGGTGCAGCTCGGCGCGGACGGTCGTTATCATTTGCCACTGGCCTTCTCCGACGAATATGGCAATGCCGAGGACACGAGCATGAACCTCGCGCTGCTGCGCTGGGGTCTGGAAACGCTCATCGCCAGCAACGCGCGTTTGAAGCTGGACGATCCGCTGCTGCCGAAATGGAAAGAAGTGCTCGTTAAGCTGACGGATTATCCGGTGGACGAAAAGACTGGAATTATGATCGGCAGGGACGAGCCGTTTGCCAAGCCGCACCGGCATTACAGCCATTTGTTCGGAATTTTTCCGCTTTATGTTTTGAACGTCGAAGATCAGCCGGATCAACGTTCGCTCATGGAAAAATCCATTCGTCGGCACGTCGAATTGGCCGGCGACGACTGCATGTTTAAGTTCACCGGTTCGTCATCGCTGTCGGCGGCGTTGGGCGACGGCGACACGGCGCTCACGCAACTACAGCGGGCGCTGGCGATCCAACCGAAGGGGCCGACGGTCACGCCGAATACGCTCTACAGCGAGAACGGCTGGCCGACCTTCGAGTCGCCCATTTCCGCCGCGCGGAACGTGCTCGATATGCTGCTGCAAAGCTGGGGCGATTACATCCGCGTTTTCCCTGCGTGTCCTAGTGCGTGGCGGGACGCGAGCTTTTACGACCTGCGCGCCGAAGGCGGCTTTCTGGTGAGCGCCGTCCGCAAAAATGGCCGCACGCAGTTCATTCGCGTGAAAAGCCTCGCCGGCGAACCGTGCCGTATCAAAAGTGACTTGCCCGCGCCGATCAAGTTGATTGGCCCGGCCACGGCCAATCTGCGCATGAAGGCGGGCGTCGTGGAACTTGATTTAAAACCCGGCGAAGAGGCCGTGCTTTATGCGGATGAAAAACCGGAAACTTTTGTCGTGGCACCGCTGCCTCACCGGTTGGACGAAATCAATGCTTGGGGCCTGAAAGCCCATGGAACGAATTAATTCTGAATCATGAAAAAAGTTTTCTACTCGCTGTTGGCAATGATGACAATCTTGACTGCTAAGG
>JANYCI010000362.1 GCA_025360325.1 Limisphaerales bacterium
CGCCCGCTTTCCGATGGCCGGAGAGTGGACGTCCGTTAACCAAAACCAGACAATTGTTCTTTATATGGCTCAACGTATTCGAATCCGTCTAAAGGCCTATGACTATCGCGTCATAGACCAATCGGCACGCGATATTGCCGAGACTGTCAAACGCACTGGCGCACGCGTCGCCGGTCCCATCCCACTTCCGACCCGCATCGAGAAGTTCACCGTTCAACGTTCCCCGCACTCCGACAAGAAGTCGCAGGAGACCTTTGAACAACGCACCCATAAACGGTTGATTGATATTCTCGATCCGACCGCGAAGACCGTGGACGAATTGAAGAAACTCAATTTGCCTGCCGGTGTGGACATCACCATCAAAATTTAAGGAGAACCCACCATGCCACTAGGATTATTAGGAAAAAAACTCGGTCACACGCGCGTCTACAATGCGGCGGGTGATTTGATTCCCGTCACGGTCGTTCTCGCCGGTCCCAACCACGTCTTGCAAGTGAAAACGCAGGCGGGCAAGGACGGTTACAACTCCGTTCAACTCGGCTTCGATGACCAAAAAGAACAACGCGTCACCAAACCGTTGCTCGGTCACATCAAGAAGCACAACGGCACGGCCGTTAAACGCATCAAGGAATTCCGCGACTTCACGAAAGAAGTCAAAGCGGGTGAAAAAGTCGGCGCGGATTTGTTCGCGCCCGGCGATTTCATTGACGCCATCGGCACGACCAAAGGTCGCGGCTTTGAAGGTGTTGTGAAACGTCACCGGTTCGCCGGTGGTGATTCGACGCACGGTGCGAAAGGCTTCCATCGTCGTAACGGCGCGATTGGTCAGCGTTTGTTCCCCGGCACCGTTATGAAGGGTATGAAAATGCCCGGTCACATGGGTCAGGACACGCGCACGACGCAGAATCTCGAAGTCATCCAGGTTCGCCCGGACGATAATTTGTTGCTCATCAAAGGCTCGATTCCCGGTGCAGAAGGCGATTACGTCATCATTCGCGAATCGAAGAAACGTCCGAAAGGTTGGAAACCGCCGGTTGCGATCATTTCCAAGAAGGCGAAAGATAAAGCCGATAAGGCCGCCGCCGCCGCCGCCGCCAAACCTGCCGCAGCCAAGAAATAATAACGAGCCATGAAACTCTCCATTAAAAATACCGCCGGAAAAAATTCCGGTGAACTCGAAGTGAAGTTCACCATGATTGAAAACGGCAAAGGCACCCAGGCTGTCCATGACGCCGTGACCGCGTATCGCGCGGCGCAGCGCAGTGGCACTGCCTGCACCAAGACGGCGGGCGAAGTCGCCGGCACGAACAAGAAACCGTGGAAGCAAAAAGGCACGGGCCGCGCCCGCGCTGGTTCCTTCCAGTCTCCGTTGTGGGTCGGTGGTGGTGTGGTCTTCGGACCGAAGCCCCGCGACTTCAGCAAGACGATTTCTAAAAAGACCAAGCAACTCGCACTGCGCAAAGCGTTGAGCGAACGCCTCAAAATGGGCGACGTTTTGGTCGTGGACGATTTGAAATTGTCCACGCACAAAACCAAGGACTTCATGAAAGTCATTGATGCCTTGGAATTGACGGGCACCACGCTCGTCGTTTCCTGCGGCACCGAAAATAACAACCTCACACGGGCGGTGAACAACATCTCCTTCGTGACCATCACCACCAGCGACTCGCTCAACACCTACGACGTGTTGCGCCCGGACAAACTCTTGTTCACCAAGAGCGCGTTTGAAAAAGTCGAAGCCCGTCTCAACAAGGAATAACATGAATGTTTTTGACATCATCAAGACCGTCCGCCTGACGGAAAAAGGCACGCGCCAAGCCGAGAAGCTGAACCAATACACCGTGGTGGCCGACCGCCGCGCGACCAAGCCGCAAATCCGTTCGGCCGTGCAGGAACTGTTCAAGGTCAAGGTCATCAAGATCAACACCCTGAACGTTCGCGGCAAAGCCCGCCGCCAGCGCACCGCGCAGGCCGGCACCACGAATATGTGGAAAAAAGCTCTGGTCACGTTGAAAGACGGCGACAAGATCAGCCTCACCTGATCCGCAGATTTAAAAAACACGAACGGCGCGGAATTTTTTCCGCGCCGTTTTTTATTATCTTAAAACCAGCAGTTTGCAACGAACAGCTTGGATTCAAGTTTGACGTTCAGTTGAAAAATCACTATGCTCCCTTTGCCGTTCGCGCATAAAGCACGGACGGTAAAAAATTTTATGGCTGAAGGATATTGTGTCAAGTGCAAGGCCAAGAAAGAAATTTCTGACGGCCTTGAGGAAACGATGAAAAACGGACGCAAAGCCATCAAAGGCAAATGCCCCACCTGCGGCACGGTCATGTTCAAAATCCTAGGCAAAGCCGCCGCGCCCGCTACTAACCCACCGTCGCCCACTGTCTGAAATAATTTATTATGTCGCAGCTCGCTTACGTCATCATCACGCCCTATTCACTCTACAAATCCCGCACTGGCGGTATTCTCACTCGCCTCATCACCCGCACCGGGCTTGACCTCGTCGGCCTGCGGATGTTTGCGCCCAGCACCGAGCTGGTGAAGGAATACGCCGAAACCATCGTCTCCGCCAACGATCCGCAGGATCGCAAAATCCAAGAACTGCTCAAGCAATACGTCCTGCAAAATCTTTCGCCCGATCCCAAAACCGGTTTGCGCCGCCGCGTGATGGTGCTGCTGTTCAAAGGCGATGACGCCGTCCGCAAAGTGCGCGGTGTCGTCGGTAATTTGAGTCCCGACCGGCGCGGTGGCGAAACCATCCGAGATACTTACAGCGATCTGATCATGGACGACAATGGCAGCGTCCGTTATTTCGAGCCGGCCGTCCTCGCCGCGCCGAACGCGGAGGAAGCGGAGAAAAAATTGAAATTGTGGGCCAAGTATTCCGATGCCGACGGCGGCATTTTGGAAAATGTCATTTCCTATCCGGCGAATGAAAAAGGCGAACGCACGCTCGTCCTCATCAAGCCGGATAATTTCAAATTCCCCACCGGCCGTCCTGGCAACGTCATTGATTTCTTCTCGCGCACCGGCCTGTTCATTGTCGGCGCGAAAGTTCTCCGCATGAGCACCGCGCAAGCGATGGAATTTTACGGCCCCGTCCGCGAATTTCTCCGCACCAAACTGAAAGACGGTGTCAGTGCCAAGGCCAAGGACATTCTCGAAAAAGAATTCAAATTCAAAATCTCCGACGCCGATCAGAAGGCGCTTGGCGACATTCTCGGCCCCATCCAAGGCGACTCGCAGTTCGACAACATCGTCAGTTTCATGTCAGGCCACGCGCCCGGCGAAATCCCGCAGGCCGATTGGATCAAGCCCGGCACGGAAAAATGTATCGCCCTCATTTACGAAGGCGTCGGTGCGGTGAATAAAATTCGCGACGTCCTCGGCCCGACCGATCCGTCGAAAGCACCTCCCGGCAGCATCCGCCGCGAGTTCGGCTCCACCATCATGGTCAACGCCGCGCACGCGAGCGATTCCGCCGAAAATGCCCAGCGCGAATTTGGCATCGTCAAACCCGGCGAAAATAATTTCAAGCAAGTCGTCGAGCAGGTCTTTGGGAAAATCTGAACGGACAAAATTATTTCCAAGCCCGCGTCAACCCGACGCGGGCTTTTTGCAATGTTGGCGGCGGCATCTTGGGTCAAGGCGTTAGTTTTTCCGGCCCCATTTCACCCTCCGTTGTGGCTCCGAGCTAATTTGTTGTTTACGAACGGCATCATCCCGTATTTTCAAAACAAACCGTTGACAAAATAAGGGGTAAGTGTAAACGTAACTAGCCATTTTTGGGACAGTCTCGTGTGTCGCCAGTAAGGATATGCGGGTCTGACTTTGAGAGGGCTAATTCAGGAAAATCACAGCAACCAATAACAACTTAATTCAAGCTCACATATGAAAACTAATTCACTTAAACCCTTGATTCTAGCTGGGGTCGTCGTATTCGGGTATTGCGGCACTGCGGAGGCTATCACCATTTCCTCGCTCAACGGGGTGACCCTCGGGTTCGCCGCGCCACCCAGCAGTTTGGGTGGGTTCGCAATGACGCCGTTTGCCGCAGATCTTTCGCCGGATGGCAACGATGTAAATGCCATCGGTGCGGTCGCCTTCAGCCAGACCGTGCGGCACGATGTGATTGGCACTGGCTGGGCGTCTTGGAGCCATGGCTACGCGGGCAGCGTCTATGATACGGGATCGTCGGTGAATCCGACGACGCTGACGTTGACCTTGGCCAGCCCGGTGAGCGCATTTTATTTTTATGTGGAGTCGGTGAACTTTGCGGTTTTTTCGTTCACGGCCACGAGTCAGGATGGGACGGAGGTCACGCAGACGATTGACGGCAATGGCGGGGCAGCGGGCTTTGGCTTTTACACAACGGGTCTGGATCTGATCAGTTCCATTTCCATCTTGTCGGGAGACGCGGAAGGTTTTGCCGTGGGCGAATTTGGCGGCAGCGGCGGCAGCCAAACGGCGCCCGACGGCGGCAACAGCCTCGCGCTCTTGAGTCTTGGCTTGTTGGCATCCGTGGCGTTCGGATTTAAGACCGCCCGTCAAAGTTTCGCAGCATAACAGTGCTGACGGCAGAGCGGACGTATATGTTTTAGTAAGATTATTTTTTCAAACGGGGCTGGCTGGCTGGATTTTTCCCGCCGTCCAGCCCCGAATTCATTCATCCCGACTGGGGTTCTGGCTCCCGGACAAATTCAGTTTTTTCTCGCTTCCGGTCTCTGCCTTCGGAATTCTTCCCGCATGATTCAGCCTTGGAAAAAAGTTGGCTCCCAACCCGTCGGCGATTTTCGCATCTTCAAAATTCGCTCGGACATTTGCATCAACCCGCGCACCGGACAGGAACATGACTTCTTCGTCCTCGATGCCGTGAACTGGGTCAATGTGATCGCGCTCACACCGGCGCGCGAACTCGTAATGGTTCAGCAATATCGCGTCGGCTCGCAGACCGTGGAATTGGAGATTCCCGGCGGCATGATGGATCCCGGCGAGACCGATCCCGTGGTCACCGCCGTGCGCGAGCTGCGCGAAGAGACCGGCTACGTTGGCGAAAATCCTCGCCTGCTCGGGAAAATTTTTTCCAATCCCGCCATCTTAAACAACCAAACATTCACTGTGCTGATCGAAAATTGCCGGCTGGAACACGCGGTGGATTTTGACAGCGGCGAAGATTTGACCACGCAACTCGTGCCAGCGGCGGAGATTCCGCAACTGGTCGCCGAGGAAAAAATCCGCCACAGCCTCGTGGTTGTGGCGTTGTATCAGTTTGATTTGTGGTTGCGCGGACTAAAAAAATAATCCATCGCAGACACCGGGAGCGCCGGCAAGAGCCAGCGCTCCCGGTGATTAATTCTTCCAAACCCAATCGCCTTTCTTTGAATCTTCCCGGCCCGTTTTGGTCAGAAAGATTTTTCCGCCATCATCCGTTTCATCCCAGCCGACGGAGTAGAGCAAGAATTTTCCATCTTCCGTGCGCCGATAATGCAGCGGCTGGCCGTTGATGATGTCGTGCGGAATTTTTTCGATTAACTTCGGCGCGAGCGCATCGAGCGTTTCGGGATAATTCCCGTTCGCCAGATGAAACCGTTCCAGCGTGCATGCCACGCGTGTCAGATCCATCAGCGCCTGGATGTGGGCAAATTTTTCCACGCTTTTGGCGATGGCCGGAAACAACATCGCCGCTTGGCCTTCGTAAGGGGAATAGTGATTCAGCCTGGCCGCCACCGCTGCTTCCGCCTCCCGCAACTTGGCGGGCGCGGCGATCCGATTGGTCATATCCACCAGTGGCACGATGTAGTCTCGGTGCAGCCGGGCAAACGCCAGTTGGTTCTGGTAAAAATAGGCGGCGGGAGACCAGCGCAGGCTGTTGGTGATGATGATTCCACCGTCCACCACGTTGATCATTTCCCGCGTGAGCCTCTGCCGTTCAAACGTATCAATGGCGAAAATTTTCTCACCCTCCATCGCGCGGATGTGGGTGGCAAGCAAATCTTCCTTCGCCAGTTCGCCCTCTAGTTCCGCGAGCTGCGCGTCTGACCAGCGATGCTCGGTGATACTTTGATGAATCGTATCTTGCAGGATTGCCAGCATCGCGATATGGACTAGTTCCGAGATCAAAAACCGGTTGTAACTGCTGGCGTCCGATACGCGCAAAAATAATTTTACATCGGCCAGCGCCTGCGCGCTTTGGCCTGCTTCCAATTCTGCTTGTATCCGCAATTTCAAAAACTGGCCGCAGCGTTTGGTGGTGGCCAGCCACGGCAGCAGCGTGCCGGCGGCGTTGAAGTCGTCCTCGTAATGGAGCGGCATCCGCGCCGCCGGACGCGCGGCGGCTTGCCGCAATTCTTCGAGCGCGGAATCATATCCGCTCAATCCCACCAACACATCGGCGGCGGGCGTGCCCGGTTGCGCGGGAACAGGAAAGCCGTTGGTCTGGCCTTCAGGCGTGGTGCTGAATTTTTTGAAATAATTCTGCCACGCCGTCATATCAACAAAATTAGTCGGCTCTAGTTCGTTGTTGCCGCGAAAGATTTTGAAATTTAGCCGAGCCGCAGATTTTCTAAACGGATCGGAGTCCGCGCCGCCAGAATGAGCCAAGGTTTCCGCCACAATCGGCGCACAGAAAAAATTCTGCTCATCCGGCACGGCGGGCGGAATCACCGAGGCGAGATCGAGCTGCTCGCCGCGCGCGGCGGCTTCGCGCTGGTAATTTTCCCACGCCCGCTTGCTGCGCCAGTTTTCCTCGGTGACGAGCAGCGCCGCGAGCGTGCCGAGCACGGCGAGGCCAATCAGTCCCCAGCGCAACAGCCGCCAGCCTAACTTTCGTTTTGGTTTTTCGTTCATGTAAAAAAAGTTTGAAAGGTTTCCGTGCGCGGTTTGGGAGAATAAACTTTCCGCGGCTCGGCGTCTGCTATCGATCCGCGTTCGGCGAACAGCTCATTCATCCAGCGCTGCTGCTCGCGAAAACTCATCATGGCCGGGGCGGTGGAAAATTTTCCGGCGGCCACCGGCTCGCGCTGGGCGAAATTCACCGCGAGAATCAAAATCCAAACCGTCGCCAGCCCTGACCAAATCCGGCGGCTCGGCAAAACGAGTTCCTGCCAGAGTTTATTTGAACCACCAAGACACCAAGACACCAAGACCAGCACACCACTTGGTGCCTTGGTGCCTTGGTGGTTTAATCCGGCAATCGTTTCGCGGCGGACGGCGTCGAGCTTCGGCACGGCGGTCTGGTGGCGGGCGAGCAATATTTCACGCGGCGTTTTCATTTCTGTTCCTCCCATAATTTTCGCAGTGATTTTTTGGCGTAGTGCAGCCGCGATTTCACCGTGCCCAACTGCGTCTCCGTGATGCGTGAAATTTCTTCCAGCGAAAAATCTTCGACGAAGTGCAGCAACAGCATGGCGCGTTGCGGTGGCGGCAGTTGTTCTAGCAAATTCATAAATTCAATTTCTGATTCGCAGCGGATGAGCAAATCGTCGGGCGCGGTTTCAAATTCTTCGAGTGATTCCGGAATTTCATCGAACAAAATCTCCTTCCGCTTGCGCCACTGCTGGACAACTTTTTGGTGCGCGATGCCGAAGAGCCAGCTTCCAAATTTTTCATCCGCGCGCAATCCACCGAGGTGTTTCGCGGCGGCGATAAACGTTTCCTGCACCACGTCGAGCGCGGCCTGTTCGTGGCGGATGAGTTCAAAAACATAAACATACAGCGGCAGTTGATAGCGCCGGAAGAGCACATCCCACGCGGCGGATTCACCCGCGCGGGCTTGGGCAACGGGCAGTTGTTCGTGTGCGGCCACTTCCGGCATTTTCATCAAGTAGAATGGGCGAGGCGAGGAAAGGTTCAAATTGGTTTTAGAATTTTCCAAGATTGCCATTACCGCGTCAATTGCGCTAAATAATGACAATGTCAATGGTCGCCGAAAAACTCCGCGCCGCACGCGAGGCTCAACAGCTCTCGCTGAACGACGTCGCCAACCTGACGAAGATGCGCGCCGACCACATCCTCGCAATCGAGGAGGGCCGCTTCGACACGTTTTCGGCGACGGTCTATGTGCGCGGTTCGGTGAAAAATTTGGCGGGAATTTACAAGGTGGATGCGGTCGCGCTGCTCGCGCAACTGGACGCGGAGTTGGATGGTTCGGAAAAATTCAGCGAGCCGCCGCCGCTTGTTGAGTCCAAAAAAACAGTCGTGGATTATTTCATGTTGCTGTTTGCGAAGCTCAACTGGAAGGTGGGCTTCGTGGGGCTGGGCATCATCGTGGGTGTGGTGGTGTTGGCACTCATCTGCTGGGCGTGGTATCACCAACGCACGACGGATCCACTGAAAAATCTACCGCCAGCGTATTCGTCCAGCACTTCTGGAAATACTTTACCGCTGCCGAAAAAATAAAGCGGCTTACATATCCTCTAGGTAAAGCTGCCGGTTGCGCCACAGGTAGATCAGACCCGAGGCCGCCGTCAGCACCACCGTCACCCACAGAGAAATTTCCGCGAACATTGGCGACCAGCCGGTGAAAATATTTTTCAACGCATCCGGCCACTCATTCAACGCATCCAAAACGAATAGCGAAATGATGGCGACGATCTGCGAAATGGTTTTGTGTTTCCCGTAACGCTCTGCCGCCAAGATGATATTTTTTGACGCCGCCAGCAGCCGCAGTCCGGTGATGGCCAGCTCGCGCGCGACGATAAGGATGACCATCCACGCCGCGAGTTTCACCGGCGCAGCGGGATTCAAGTGCGTGCTTTCCACGAACGCGATGAACGCCGAGCAGGTCAGAATTTTATCCGCCAACGGATCCATCAGCTTGCCGAAATTCGTGATGAGATTGCGTGACCGCGCGATGCGGCCATCCAAAAAATCCGTGAAGCTGGCCACGCAAAACAACAGCAGCGCGATGCTGTGCCGAAACGGAATCGCCCCCGGCCAGAACAGCACCCAAAGAAAAATCACCGTCAGCACAAAGCGCGAGACGGTGAGTTTGTTCGGCAGATTCATGGGATTTATGATTCACAATTTACAATTTACGCGACGCAGTTCGGAAGGCGCGTCCATCGTAAATCGCCGATCGTAAATTTTTCAGGCGCCAAACTTGTCGAACATCTTCGCGTTGGCTTGCATCTGGCGGATGAGAAATTTCGCCGGGAAAATTCCGAGTGAACCGCTGTTCGCACCCGTTTCGGTGAAGCGTTCCAGCTTGTCCGAGCCGCTGATCGCCGAGTGCAACAGCACCGGTTGCGGATGCCACGAGTGACCTTTCATCGCGCACGGCGTCGAGTGGTCGCCGGTGATGGCGATGACGTCCGGTTTCTTTTTCAACAAGATCGGCAGCGCGGCGTCGAATTCCTCAATCGCTTTTTTCTTCGCGGCAAAATTTCCGTCCTCGCCGTATTTATCCGTGTATTTGTAATGGATGAAAAAGAAATCGTAGTTGTCGTATTCCTTGAGATAACGCTCGAATTGCTGCGCGATGGTCTGCGGCCCCTCGATCTTCACCATGCCGACAAGTTGCGCGAGGCCTTTATACATTGGGTAAACGGCGAGGCACGCGGGTTTGAGCAGGTAGCGAGTTTCAAACAGCGGAATCGCCGGCTGGTGCGCGATGCCGCGCATGAGAAAACCGTTCGCCGGTTTTTCTTTGGCGAGAATTGGTAACGCGGCCTTGTAAAAATCCGCGATCAACTTCGCCATTTTTTTCTGCTTCACATTTTTCGCATCACGCGGCTTCACGGTCGGGATCGCAAAACCTTCGCGGTTCGGATCGGCATCGGTCAGCGGGCCTTCCAAACCTTTGCCGCGAAACACGACGACGAAACGATGTTCCTTGCCCGCCTTGATGATGACCTGCGTGTCGCCGATTTTTTTAATTTTTGCAGTGAGCAGCGCGACGAGCTTTTCGCAAACTTCCGTGGCGATACGCCCCGCGCGGCGGTCGGTGACAATTCCTTTCGCGTCGAGCGTCGCAAAATTTGCACGCGCGCAGACATCGCCGGGTTTCAATTCCAGACCGAGGCCGAGTGCCTCGATGACGCCGCGCCCGACTTGAAATTCCAGTGGATCGTAGCCAAACAAACCGAGGTGGCCGGGGCCGCTGCCGGGCGTGATGCCGGGCGCAACGGGAATCATGCGGCCCTGCGCGGAATTTTTTGCGAGCGCATCCAGGTTCGGCGTGTGCGCGGCTTCGAGCGGCGTGAGGTAATTTTGTTCCTGCGTCGCGATGTCGCCCAGACCGTCCAGCACAATCAGCGCAACTTTGGTTTTCGTTTTGAGCGTCAGCTCGGAATACAGTTCGTCCAGATTCATCGTGTCAGTTTAGCGGGCTGGTGCGCTGAATCAATTCGATTTCTGTTGAAGCAGATGCGCCGCCGCGACCATGTTTCATTGTGCCGTGCTGAAAACGTTTCCCATCAGTTGCGGCTTGCGCGAAACCTCCAGCAGCGGGTGGATGTTGGCCCCATCACTGCGATGGCCGTAGTAATTTTCCACGCTTTCCACCGGCCAGAACCACAGGCTGCCATCCGCTGCGAGCGCCACGAGGCCGGCGCTGTCACCGGCAACGGCGATCCAATCTGAATGGGTGCCGAGCTGCGTGGGAACCGTCTGCCTCGCTTCTCGCTGGGCGCGCTCATCATTCCAACCTGATCCCGTTCGGCTGCGAAAATCCCACAGCCAGAGCGTGCCATCGGCTTTGAGCGTGACCACTTTTTCATTGCCGCCCGCCAGCGCCAGCCAGTTGGTGGCAGTGCCGAGCTGGTAATCCGCCGGTGCCCAGACGTATTCGGAGTTGCGGGACGCCTTCTTTTTTTCAAGGTGCATGTCCGCCCAGATGCGGAACGTGCCATCCTCGCGGATGCCCACTTTGTTTTGCAGGCCATACGAGATTTGCGTGGAGCTGCGATACTTGCCGCGCTGCCCGTCGTAAAATTCCGTCAGGGAAAAACCCGGCTCGATTTCCCGCGTGGTCAGCCCGTTGGTGTCGTAGCCATTCGGCGGCACCCAGATGCTGCCGTTTTTTTTGACCATCGCGAACTCATTATAATCCAATCTCACCGTCGCCCAATCCGCATCCGTCCCCAGCCGATACGGAGTGAACGCCCGCAGCCCCGGCCACGTCTGATGTTTTTCATCGAAGTGATTCGTTCCCAGCCGCCAGAGCGAACCATCCGTTTTTATCAGCAGCGCCGAAAGATACTTGGGCGAAGCGCTGCACCAGTTGGTCTCCGTTCCAAACTGAACCAAGTGGCGCATTTTACTGTCATCCATTTCTGACGGGTTGCCAGCACGCTGCTTCGCCACGCGCGGCGATTCGGAAATCCACAGCGTGCCATCGGTCTTGATGCCGACCAGCTCCCCACCGTAGCGCCGGATATTCATCCAGTTCGAGCCGGCGTAAAAAGTGCCGGGGCTTAACTTCGCGTTCAAGGTGCCAGACAGCATCGAAAAAATGGACGGGGGATGGTAGGCGAACGGCGCGTTCCAAATTTTTCCGTCCGGCAGCCGCACGGAAATTTCCGTCCACCAAGACTCCAATTGAATTGAATCCGTTTGCGTCAGCCGCGCCGTGCCGTGCGGCGGCTCGAAGCGCGAAAATTTTTCCCAGAACCGATGATACACCGCCGAGGTTGCCGTGATGCCCAGCACGAGTGCGAACACGAGCGTCAGTAAATTGCGCCAGCCCATTCGCGCACTGGTGCGGACTTGCTGGAAATTCCAAAACGTCAATGCCAGCAAGGTGAACAGCACTATCGGCACGGCGATGAAATACGCCAGCGGCCCGCGCCACAGAAAATCAAATACCATTCCCCACAGCGCTCCGGCAATTTCCAGTAGGAAAAATACCACCAAAATTCCCAGCACCGCCGGGGCGAGCGTTTGCAGTGTGTTGCGGGCCAGCGAAGAAATGTAAAACGCAACGCTGCCGATGAGGATGGCGATGCCCGCCAGCAACAGCCTAGGCAGAAGATCAACTAGGCCAAGATTTGTATAAAATGATTGCGCTGAAGACAGCGTGTCGGATGCGATGAATAAAAGTTTGGTCAATTCAAAGTCCGTGCTTGGTAAAATCCGCGCTCCTTCCAACAGTAACGGCATCACCGCGCCGAGTAGTGTGGAGAGAAAAATCACGACAAGAAATTTGATCGCGAACTGCGTGCGCCGTTTCACCGGCAGACAGAGCTGGCCTTCGAGCGTGCCGAGTTTGCGTTCCTCCGCCACCGCCGCACAGCCCACGAGCAACGGCAGCACCAGCCACAGGCCCCAGAAAATTTCCAGCATGAATTTGAGATCCTTGGAGTTCGATAAATCCGAAAAATTCCGCACCGCCAGCACGCCGAGATGCAGCACCAGCAGCACGAACGCCACGACGAACTGCGACTGGTGCAGCATCAGTTCCTTCCGCCACAGCGCCGCGCACGGACGCGGGCGATGGGGCGAGGCTACTGACGATCCGCTGACACCCACGATGCCCGACTCACGCGAACGCGTGCCCCACCATTTTAGCCCGCGCATTTCCGGCAGGGCAATCGTGCCGCCCGACCATTGCACATCCTGCGCCTGCAAAAACAGCCAGCGCGCAAAGAAAAATCCCGCGAGGCTGTAAAGGCCCATCGTCGTGACAATCACGCCCTGAAAAAAATTTCCGTCGTGGTCGCTGAACAGCGCGGCCAGCACCGTGAGAATCGCGCCGGGCACGATGAGCGTGAACCAGAACGCCGCCGCCACCTGCCGCAGCAGCAGCACCGTCCACAGCCCGCCGGAGAAAACCACGAGGCCGAAAGTGATGACGAGGGAACACGGGCCGAGCCAGTCCACGTTGTCGAGATCGTCGCCATGCCCCGAGCCGATGAGAAATGCGCCGGTCCAAATCACCGCCAGAACCAAAAGCGCGAGCGCAAGCAGTGTGATTTTGGTTTCCCAGATTTTTTCGCGCGGCATCGGCTGCGCGAGCAGGTTGGGCAGCGTGCCCGCGCTGACTTCGCCGCCAAAGGAACTCAACCCGACCATCACGATGAGCGCCGGGCAGAAAACAAAGCTGGCGAAATAAAGCAGGCCGCTGAAAAAGCCGTCAGCATGATCCGGGATGAACGGCAGCGCCAGCGCCAGCGCCGCCGCGAACAGAAAGTTCGGCAGCAGCAGGCGGATTTCTTTTTTGATGAAGGCGTTCATGAGCCGGTTTTGAAAAATGTTGCCGCTTTCAATTTGGATGCGCCGTTCCCCCTCACCCTGACCCTCTCCCGCTGGGAGAGGGAACAGCCGTTGATTGTCTTCTTAAAACTCGAAAGCCGTCCGGCAGAATTCAGCCGCCGGTTCGCCGAGACGCTGGGAGCGTTTCTCCCTCTCCGCGTTTGGCGGGGGCAGGGGGCCAAATGGGGAGAGGGTCGGGGTGAGGTGCGGATCAATGAACAAATTAGTTTCATGTTCAGCCTTATACTTTTTTCAAAACATCCGATGCCACAAAAATTTCTTCCAGCGTCAGCGATTCAATTTTCAATTCTTCCGGCGAGCGCGCTTTCAATTCGACGAGCAACTGCTCGCTGTTGCCGTTCGCGAGCATCTCCACTTCGCGCCCACTTTGCTTGCACCGCAGTGCGCCGGGTAATTCCACTTTTTGCTCGGAGGCAAACCGGGCGCGGATTTTTTTGAAACGGGCGCGTGCGGCATCAGCGTCCATCGTGAGAAGATTTTTTCCACCCTCGACAATCGTGAATTCATCAATCAAGCCTTCAAACTCGGAAATCAAATGAGTCGAAACAAACACCGTGCGTTTGCCGGGATCGCCGGCCTGATACGCGCCGATGACGGTCTCAATAAATTCGCGGCGCACAATCGGGTCGAGGCCGCTCGTCGGTTCGTCGAGCACGAGCAGTTCCGGCTCCGGGCAGATCGCGCCGATGAGCGCGAGCTGCGTGCGCTGGCCTTTGGACAACGCGGTGGTTTTTTTGGCGGCATCGAGTTGAAAACGTTTCAGTAAATCATTTTCGATATCGCGATTCCAGTTGGTGCGGAACGACGCGAGATATTCCAGCGTATCGCGCACGGTCATCCACGGATAAAACGCCACCACATCCGGCACATAGGCGATGCGCGATTTGACGGCGACCTCATCCTTGCGCGGGTCGAGACCAAACACGCGCACGCTGCCGGAATCGGGGCGCAATAAATTTAGCAGGCACTTAATCGTGGTGGTTTTGCCTGCGCCGTTGCGGCCAAAAAAACCGTAGCACTTTCCGGGCTGCACGGTGAGCGAGAGGCCGTCCACGGCATCGTGCTTGCCGTAACGCCGCACGAGATTTTGGATTTCGATGATGGGAGTTTCTGTTTTCATGCGTGTATTCGGCTTAATCGTTGGCGGCTTTATTTTTTCGCTCGAAGGCGTCGAGCCGCTTCTTCACCAGCGCAAGCAAATCGCTGTCGCCGATTTGCAGGTGATGTGCGGCAACAATGGCGCGGTCAATTTCTTGAATGACCAGATCGTTGCGCGCGGACTTGGTGAGCGGGGAAGCAACCTCCTTGAGAAAACAGCCCTTGCCGGGAATGGTCTCGATGACGCCTTGATTTTCCAGTTCCGCGTAAGCCTTGGCCACGGTGTTACGGTTCACGCGCAATTCCTCGGCCAGCGGACGGATGCCAGGCAATGGCTCGCCCGTGTGCAGTCCGCCCGACGCGGCGGCGTTGCGGATCTGTTCCACCAGTTGCAGATAAACCGGCGTGCCGGATTTGAAATCAATGTGCAGGTGCATAAGCGTCTTCTGTCCTATGACACTAAGACAGTCGGCGACGGGCGTCAAGAAGATTTTTTTGCAGCGAGGGAAAAGCTCCGAGCTCCAGAGAAACTTCAAGTCGCAAACTTTAACTGGCAGGGCGCGTCACTCCGTGCGCGCCGGACTTGGCCAGACAGACGAC
>JANYCI010000044.1 GCA_025360325.1 Limisphaerales bacterium
TGATCATTATCTTTGGTTTCATCGTATATCGCGAATCGCCGGGGCCGATTCTCTATCGGCAACTGCGACAGGGTCGCGGTGGTCGCTTATTTCACATTATCAAAATCCGCAGTATGAAGATGGACGCGGAATCTAGCGGCAAGGCGCAATGGGCCAAACAGCATGATGACCGCCGCCTTAAAATTGGAGCCTTCATGCGTAAATGGAACATTGACGAAGTGCCGCAATTTTGGAACGTGCTCATGGGCGACATGAGTCTGGTCGGACCGCGCCCAGAGCGACCCGAATTGATTGCGCGTTTCAAGTCCAAGATTCCACACTATCAAAGTCGCCACATGTGCCAACCGGGCATCACCGGCTGGGCGCAGGTCAACGGTTGGCGCGGCAATACGGATCTCGACGAGCGCATTCGCCATGACATCTCGTATCTCGAAAACTGGAGTCTCTGGCTGGACTTCATCATTATGGCCAAGACCTTTTATCGGCGTGACAATGCCTACTGACGGTCGCGCAAATCTTTTTCTGAAAATTCGGTGAGCACCTAAACTGAAGGGTGGTGGTGTGTTTTCGATGGTGAGGTAAATTTTTCCAGCTTCCCAACCGCCGCGCATTTCATCAAATGTTTTCAAATCCAAAATTTGATCATTATCGATTTTCATCGCGGACGTTTTCAGGTGGTGTCCTAATTTGGAATTTTAACCCGAAGCAAAGGCGGGTTAAATCATATCTTGAGTAATCGGTTTCGCTGGTTCCAGCGGTTTCTTAGAAAGCGGAAACAGTGTTCAAATCTCACTCTCTCCGCAGTTTCATGGTTCCCGGCTTTCAATTTTCAAAACTCCGGCCGATCACGCTTACCACAACCAATTATTGCTGGTAATGAAGTCGCTGAATCGGGCCAACCATTCGCAACCGTAGCCGCAGACAGGCTGGAAATAGTAGGGGGGTTCGGTTGGTGATCGGTTTTCAGATTCAACCAGTTGTTGGCTGTGAATTCGCTTTACAGGCAGAACGCAAATAATTATTCTTACGCACTAATTTACTTATGGAAGCCAAGACGAAGACGATCGAATCATTCAAAACGCACGCGAAAGACACCGGTTCTGCCGACGTGCAAGTCGCGCTGCTCACGCACCGCATCAACCATTTGACCGAACATTTGCAGACGGCCAAGAAAGATCACAGCTCCCGCCGTGGCCTTTTGATGATGGTCAGCCAGCGCCGCCGCCTGCTTGATTATTTGCAGACGACTGACGTGACCCGCTACCAGGCGGTCACCAAAAAGCTCAAGCTGCGCAAGTAAGTTCGTCGTATTTAATTTACGGAAGGCGCGGCTTTTTCACGAAGCCCGCCTTTCGTTTTTGGAATTCCGGTGGGCCGCGCGAACCTTCGGATTCCTCCAACCAAAAAAACTCGCGCGGAAAAACTCCGTCGCTCTCAGGAAATTTCATTCAGCTCCGAATTCTTTTTTCGGGGTTCACTGAAGTTCCTTGGGGGGTGGCGGAAAGAAAATTATGTCACATAAAATCACTGCCGCCATTGGCGACAAACAACTCATCATTGAATCCGGCAAGCTGGCCAAACAGGCCGACGGCGCCGTGACCGTGCAGATGGGCGAAACCATCATCCTCGTAGCCGCCGTCGCGGCGACGAAAGCCAAAGACGGCCAGGACTTTTTCCCGCTCACGGTTGACTACCGCGAAAAAGCGGCGTCCGCTGGTAAATTCCCCGGCGGCTATTTCAAGCGCGAAGGCCGTCCGACGGAAAAAGAAATTCTCACCTGCCGCCTCACTGACCGTCCGATCCGCCCGCTGTTTCCGAAAGGCTGGTATAACGAAGTGCAAGTCCAGACCGTCGTGTTGAGCGCGGATGGCGAAAACGATCCTGATATTTTGAGCATCATCGGCGCGAGTGCGGCGCTGATGGTTTCTGACATTCCGTGGGCCGGCCCGCTTGGTGCCGCGCGCATCGGTCGCGTCGGTGGAAAATTTATTGCCAACCCCACGCACGCGGAACAGGCGGACAGCGATCTCGACCTCGTCTATGTCGGCAACGAAAAAGACATCGTCATGTATGAAGGCGCGGCCAACGAAATTTCCGAAGTGGACTTCATCGCGGCGCTGAAATTCGCGCAGGAAGTCATCCAGCCGCAAATCGTCGCGCAGAAAGAACTCGCCGCGAAAGTCGGCAAGAAGAAACGCGAAATCACGCTCAAGATTGTCCCTGATGAAATTCTCGCCGACGCGAAACATCTCGCCGGTGATCGTTTCGTTCCTGCCCTGCTGCTGCCCGGCAAGCTCAATCGCGAAGGCGCGTGCAACGCCATCAAGAACGAAGTTGGCGAAAAGCTCGTCGCGAAGTTCGGCGCAGAAAAAGTCACGCCGTTCGTCATCAACGACGCCTTCTATTACATCCAGAAAGAAGCCGTTCGCAAACTGATCCTCGAAAGCGGCAAACGCCTTGATGGCCGCGCGTTTGATACGGTTCGTCCGATTTCTAGCGAAGTGGGAATTCTCCCGCGCTCCCACGGCTCCGCGATTTTCGCGCGTGGCGAAACGCAGGCCGTTTCGCTCGTCACGCTCGGCACGGGCGACGACACGCAGGAATTTGATTCCTACACCGGCGGTCGCACGGAAAAGAAATTTTTGTTGCACTACAACTTTCCGAATTTCTCCGTCGGCGAAACCGGACGCATCAGCGGCCCCGGCCGCCGCGAAATCGGCCACGGCGCGCTCGCCGAGCGCTCCATCGAGCCGATGCTCCCGAAAGATTATCCCTACGCCGTGCGCGTCGTCAGCGAGATCATGGAATCCAACGGTTCCACCTCGATGGCCTCCGTCTGCGGCGGCACGCTCGCGTTGCTGGATGCCGGTGTTCCGTTGATTCGCCCGGTCGCTGGCATCAGCGTCGGCATCTGCACCGAATACAGCGGCGAGAACATTTCCAAATACAAACTCCTCACCGACATCATCGGCTGGGAAGACGCGTATTGCGACATGGATTGCAAAATCGCCGGCACTGACAAAGGCATCACCGGTTTCCAACTCGACTTGAAGCTCAAAGGTATTCCCTTCGCGCTCATGGTCGAGACCGTTGAAAAAGCCCGCATCGCGCGCTTGCACATTTTGGCGGAAATGGCGAAGACGATTTCCACCGCGCGCACCGAGTTGAGCAAATACGCTCCGCGCATTCAGGTCATCAAGATCAACCCCGAGAAGATCGGCGCGCTCATCGGACCTGGCGGCAAGAACATCAAGCGCCTCGTCGAAGAATCGGGTTGCGAAATTGACATCGAAGACGACGGCACGGTCAACGTGTTCTCCGTTTCGGCGGAAGGCATGAAGATTGCCGTGGACGCCATCACCGGTTTGGGCGCCGAAGCCGAGATCGGCAAGATTTACAAGGGCCGCGTCGTCACTATCAAAGAATTCGGCGCGTTCGTTGAATTCCTTCCCGGAAAAGACGGACTCGTTCACATCAGCGAACTCGCCAACTTCCGCGTGAAGCGCACGGAAGACATCGTCAAAGAAGGCGATGAAATCACGGTGAAATGCTTGGGCGTGGACGAAAAAGGCCGCGTGAAACTCTCCCGCAAAGCCGCGATGGAAGACCGCGACAAAGAAGAAGCCAGCCACACCGGCGCCCGCGAAGTGGTCAAACAAGACTAACCCGCCAACAATTCAAGAGCGCGGATGGCGAAAGCCGTCCGCGCTTTTTTGTTTTTGGAAAACTCCGTCGTGAATGGTAATTTCCTCACCCTCGGCGGCGCAATGCACCAGCCCGCTCAAATTCCGGCTGACTTCCTGCACGGTCACTGTTTTCATCCGAGCATTCTACTGGCAATCCGGCTCAAAGGCAAAATGGCGGTGGGGATGAGGACTTTCTTTGACATAAATTTAATTTGCAAGATTAAGCTACGCAGTTTTTCGTCTGAATAAGCTCAATACTCGCGAGTGAAAGCTCACTATTTTTCTCCCAGCTTTCAAACCCTGAAAATTGCTGCAAAACTTCGACGGAATCTTTGGAGTTCACATCGAAAATTGCAGTTTCATTTTTCCAAGCCGACAAAAGCAACCGAGTTTCTTCGCGCTTCCAAGTTCCTGTCGTGCCAGTGCCTACTAACCCCGCTTCGCCCGGCGGTCGACTCAATTGTATGCGAATGGTAAAAATGCCGCGTTTGAAAAGATTCAAATGAACCGTCTTCATGCCTGCCTTTCCAAGATATTCGTAGAGTAGATTGAAACGACTTGTTTTCCAAAAATCACGAATTAGCCAAGGCAAACTGATTAACAGAGCCAGAGTTCCCCAATCCAGAAAAAGCGCAGTCCACGCATATGGACGTGCGGTTGGGTTTAGCAACATTCCTGTTCCAAGCAATATTGCTCCGATTAGTGGCACGGGAGAGTGAAATCGTTTCGTAATGTTGCTTTGAAAAATACCCAACCAATTAGCGAGTGATAGCAACCCGCCAAGCACCATCAAAATTGTTGCGAGTATATTCAAAGTAGTTCACGCGTTCACTTTTTCCTCATGCGCCAACAGCGCTTCAAACTCGCGCAGGCTCGGCTTGATTTCACGCGGTTTGCCACAATGACCTTGCACGGCGTCGAGTGTTTTCAATCCGTTGCCGGTGACGCAAATCACGGCGGAGGAATCTTTTGGAATTTTGCCGGACGCGATGAGTTTCTTCGCCACGCCCACGGTCACGCCGCCGGCGGTCTCGGCAAAGATGCCTTCCGTCTCGGCGAGCAGCTTGATCGCGTCGCGGATTTCGTCATCGGTCACGTCATCCGCGTGCGCGGCGGTTTCGCGCATCACTTTGAGCGCGTAAAAACCATCGGCGGGCGTGCCGATGGCGAGCGATTTCGCAATCGTGTCCGGCTTCACCGGCTTGAAGAAATCGAGTCCGGCTTTTTGCGCGACGGAAATCGGCGAACAGCCCGTGGCCTGTGCGCCATGAATGTGCGTGGTAGAATTTGCGACGAGGCCGAGCTTCACAAATTCCTGATAGCCCTTGTGAATTTTCGTGAGCAACGAGCCGGACGCCATCGGCACAATCGTGTGTTGCGGTAAGCGCCAGCCGAGTTGCTCGGCGATTTCATACGCCATGCTCTTGGAACCTTCGGCGTAATACGGCCTCATGTTCACGTTCACAAATGCCCAGCCGAATTTGCCGGCGATCTCGGCGCAGAGACGGTTCACTTCGTCGTAATGACCTTTGATGGTGATGACGTTGGCGCCATAGACGAGCGAGTTCAAAATTTTTCCCTGCTCCAAATCGGACGGAATAAAAACGTAACTTTTCAATCCCGCACTCGCAGCGTTGGCGGCGACGGAGTTCGCCAAATTTCCCGTGGACGCGCACGCGACGGTTTCAAAGCCAAGCTCCTTCGCGCGACTCAAGGCGACGCTGACGACGCGGTCTTTGAACGAGAGCGTGGGATAATTCACGGCGTCGTTTTTGACGTAAAGTTCGCGGATGCCAAGCGCCTTCGCGAGGCGGTCGGCTTTGACGAGCGGCGTGAATCCGACGAGCGGGCCGACGGTCGGTTCGCCCGCGATGGGCAACAGTTCGCGATAACGCCACATCGTTTTTGGCCGCGACTGGATGGCTTCGCGCGTCAAAGATTTTTTGATGCGGTCATAATCGTAGGCGACTTCGAGCGGGCCGAAGTCGAATTCGCAGACGTGCGTGGCTTCGAGCGGATACTCGCGACCACATTCGCGGCACTTGAGCGCCTTCATGAAACCTTGATGCTTTTGACTCATAAAATATTTTCCAGTTTATTGGCCACCGAGGCACAGAGGACACAGAGCAGAAATCATTTTATCTCTGTGCGCTCTGTGTCTCGGTGGCTGATTGTTTCTTAAAACAAAAAAGCCCCGACTCACAAGGAGAAGGGGCGACAAAACGGTTGTGCATCACTTCTCATTTTTTCCCAAGCTAATGATGCTTGAGCTGGAATTGGCACCTGACATTGAAAACAAGTTCAACCGGTTGCCGTGGTGTCATTGGGCCAGTCCCTCGACCACTCGTTATGAGTCCGTCATATCA